>CAUQXD010000011.1:0-20990 GCA_963521995.1 uncultured Candidatus Saccharibacteria bacterium | reverse complement strand
CTTCTTTACCGTCAAAATAGCCAACTGCAAAAGAAAATATAGCCCTACGATCAGCTTCACCTTGCATTAGTTTAATGATGCCGGGATAACTAAAACTATCCAGCAACAATTTAACGAAGGGCCCCGGAAAGCCTTGCAATGCTGGGATGAAAAAGCCGCGATCATCAACGATCAGACGCTTGTTTGGAAAAGCTTTTTTAGCTTGCGCCAGTTTACCCTTGGCAATTGTTTGAATATTCAGCCCCCGTCCCTCGTCAAAATCGTAGTCAAGCTGCTGTAAGTCAACGCCAAGTGGCTGGAGGAGCTTCTGGAGGCTGGTGAGCTTTTGGCGATTGGAAGTTACGAAATAAATTGGACTATTCTTGTGATTCATATTGATAAGTATACGTTAACTAACGCCCTTTCTCAGATTTCTAATGCTCGTATCATAAGGGATCTTCCATAGTTCGCCATCAATGTTTAGGTTTTTCAGGAAACTATACATTTGTTGTTGAATATTGTCGGTATTTGCGTCGTCCTCAGCCAAAACCTCCAGCTCAATAAATAGTCCTAGTCCAGCAACTTCATCGACACAAATCGTATAGTCCTCAGTTTTCGATTCAAGGCGGACTTTATCAACCGTGACAACTTCTTGCCAGCCCAGCGCTGTGAGCATTTGGTGTGCCATGTCGCCACTATCAACTGCAAACTCATATTCATCGGACACTAATTTCGCCTGCCTTTCGATTTTTAGCGTCATCAAGCTCCGCTGCAACTCACCAGTTTCTAGGTCAACACGTCACGTATTTGCATAATCTTTGAGCCAGGAATAATTGGTGTGTCAACCTGTTCGGGCAACAGAAAAACCGTATCAATTTGGTGTTTGACTGAGGCGGGTACGACAAACTGACTTTTTAGGACTGCAATGAGCTTGTCACGGATCATATTGTCAGATAATTTGAATTTGGCTTCAATTTCAATCATGGGCTATTTTCTTAATCTATTTATGCGACGTACGGATTTTAATGGAAGTTCTCCCGTCAGGTGTTGCTTTATAATCCCAGACAAAAGCTTGGCGTATTTATCGGTAATTTCGTGGCTTTGCATAGTCATTGAGCGGTGGGCTATATTCTTATGCTCTTTGGCTAATTGTTTCAAATTCCGTTCTACAATTAGCGGATCAAGTTTGCCCGACAGAATAGTGATCGGTAGTTTCAATTGTGATATATCAGCCATTGTGGTTTGATTAATAATCGCGGCGTTTAGAGCGGTCAGGAAAGATTTGGCGGTAATTTTATCGGCCTTAAATCCCGCGTCGGGCCATATATTATGTCGGTCGGCAAATTGCAGTAGGCGCTTTGAACTCCTTGGGTGCTTGTTGATAAGGCTATATAGGGAGCGTAATATTTTTTCTGGATGATGGATTTTCTCGTCAGCTTTAGGTTGATATATTGGCGGGCTGCATAGGATTAGCGACTGAGCTAATTTTGGATATTTTTTAGCGAGTTCTACAGCTGCCAACGAACCCATAGAATGGCCAATGACGATATCCAGGCGAGTGATTGATTCGCGGCGCAGAGTGGCGGCGATGCTGGTAGCTTGATCTTGGACATTGTAAGATTTCCAGTCGGGCTTTGGTGAATTGCCAAATCCTAGCATGTCAATGGCAATAACCCGCGTGTCCTTGGGTAGATATTGCGTCAATGGCTTCCAGGTGCGCCATGAGGTGCCTAATCCATGGACAAGTAGAATCGTAGACTTTGGATTGTCTGGGCGGCAAAAATAATGCACATTTAAGGTGTAAGGAATACGTAGCCAGCGATGAATAATCCGGTCAAACATAGTCTTAGTATACTATGAAAACACTCCGCCTGCACATGAGACGGAGTATTTTTGATAGTTGGTCTCTCCTCTGTTTTAACGCTTGGAGAATTGTTCGCGCTTGCGGGCGGAACGCAGACCGTATTTCTTGCGCTCTTTCTCGCGTGGGTCGCGCTTGAGCAGCTCAGCCTTCTTCAAAACTGGACGCAAGTCAGCGTGAGCAGCCGTCAATGCTTTAGCGATGCCAAGCTTGATGGCGTCAACTTGACCAGCGAGACCGCCACCTTTGACCAAGATGGTAACGTCGTATTCCTTTTGCTTGCTGACGATAGCCAGTGGGTCGGTTACTTCTGCCAGCAAGGTTTTGTTGCCATCCAAGTATTCAGCGGCTGCTTTGCCGTTGATGGTGATGGTACCCTTGCCAGGAAGTAGGCGAACACTTGCTGAAGCACTTTTGCGTCGTCCCAAGCCGTAGAAATAGGTATCAGTAGCCATATTACTTTACCTCAACTTTCTCTGGGGTTTGTGCTGTGTGAGTATGTTCATTGCCAGCAAATACGCGCAGACGCTTGAGGCGTTCTGCTTGTAATTTGTTCTTTGGTAACATGCCTTTGACAGCTTCTTCAATAATTCGTTCTGGGTGGCGTTCACGCATTTCTTTGAACTGCGTTTCTTTGATACCGCCTGGGAAACCACTGTGACGGTAGTAGTACTTGTCAGTTTCCTTGTAGCCAGTAACGACGGTGTTTGCAGCGTTGATAACCACGACGTAGTCGCCACCATCAACGTGTGGTGTGTAGGTTGGCTTGTATTTACCGGTCAGGTGTTTAGCAATTTCAGTCGCCAAACGTCCTAGTGGTAATTCGCTCGCGTCAAACAATACCCAGCGGCGAGAAACTTCAGATGGTTTTTGTGAATAAGTCTTCATCTTATTTCTCCTTCTTTGGCATTGGTTTGATATCGTCGACAAACTCGATGATTGCCATTTGCGCGCCGTCGCCAACACGTAGGCGGGTGCGCTCAACGCGAACGTGTCCGCTGGTGCGGCCACTGAGCTGCGGGGCAATTTCATCAACTAGTTTGTAGGCAGCAGCGCGGGTGCTGAGCGCTGTGATCACCTGGCGGCGGCTTGCCAAATCGCCTTTCTTCGCCTTGGTGATTATTTTTTCAATGTGGCGCTTCAGCTCTTTGGCTTTCGGCAAGGTGGTCTCGATTTTACCGTGCTCGACCAGGCTAGTTGCCAGACCCTTGAGCAAGGCTCGCCGTTGATCACGCTCACGGCCGAACTTGCGCCCTTGATATCCGTGTCTATGCATAGTTAAAACTCCAACTCCGCCATCTTGTCGCGTACTTCATCCAGCGCCTTTGAGCCAAAGCCTTTCAATTCTCGCAAATCTTGCTCGGTCAAAGTCACCAGGTCGCGAATCGTGCGGATTTCATTGTTAATCAGCGCGTTCGTGGTACGGGCGCTTAGGTTTAATTCTTCAATCGGCATGGCTAATTCTGACTCTTCGTCATCCTTGGTTGTGCCGAGCGCTGGCGCGCCAGTTACCATGGTGTTGCCCGCCAAAGCCGTGTATTGGTTAACCAGGATTGCTGCTGCTTCCTCAAATGCTTCGCGCGGGGTAATTGCGCCGTTGGTTTCAACGGTAATCGCTAATTTGTCCAAGTTTGTTTCTTGACCAACGCGAGTTGAGTCGACTTTATAGCGGACGCGCAGCACCGGCGAATACATTGCATCGATAGCAATCATGTCGCTGTGCAAACGGTTCTCGCTTGACTCTTCAATCGTCTGATAGCCGCAACCTGCTTCTGCCACCAAATCCATTACCAAATGCTTGTTTGGATCGTCAATCGTAGCAATTACTTGCTCTGGGTTAACGATTTCAACGTCAGCGTTTGTCTGGATATCTGCAGCAGTTATTTCGCCAGCGCCAGATTTCTCAAGACGCAGCTCAACTGGCTCGTCAGTAAACACGCGCAAGTGAACGTTCTTCAGATTTAGCGTAATATCGACAACATCTTCTTTGACACCCTCGACGGTAGTGAATTCATGAGTCGCACCTTCGACCCTGAAAGCCACGATTGCGCCGCCCCGAACGCTTGACAGTAAGACGCGCCTTAGCGAATTACCAAGCGTATTGCCGTAGCCCGGATGAAGCGGCTCGATTAGAAAAGTAGCACTGGTCGCGGAAATGTCATCAACGCTCGCGAGTGCTGGATTGTAAATTGCTTTTGCCATAATTCTTCCCTAACCCTTCTTTTATCGTGAGTAATACTCAACAATTAATTGCTCGTTGATGTCAGCTTCTGCTTCCTCGCGCTTTGGCAGTCCAGTCACTTCAATCTTCAGCTTCTTACTATCGCTTTTCAGCCAGCTCAGCGGGCCTTGGATTGAATTATTGATCACGTCGTCGATGTGCGTGAAGTATTCAGATTTGGTGCTTTTTGGGCGAACGGTGATGACGTCACCGGCCTTAACGCGAATCGATGGGATATCGACGCGGCGGCCGTTTAGCTCAAAGTGCCCGTGGCTGACCAGCTGGCGAGCAGCGCGGCGCGATACGGCAAACCCAGAGCGGTAAACTACGTTATCTAGCCGGCGCTCCAATAGTTTCAATAGGTTCTCGCCTGCCAAACCTTCTTGGGCGCGGGTTGCTTCTTTCATCAACCGCGCAAATTGCTTTTCAACCAAACCGTAAAGCCGGCGAACTTTTTGCTTTTCGCGCAGCTGTGTAGCGTATAGACTTGGCTTATTCTGACGACCATGTGCGTGCTGACCTGGGATACCAGATTTTCGTGCCAAAACTTTATGTGCTTTTGGATGAAGCGCATAACCTTCGCGGCGGCTTTGCTTGACAATCGGTGAATTATCTCGTGCCATAATTATGCCCTCCGTGCCTTTCGTGGACGAACACCGCCGTGAGGCACGCCAGTTACGTCCTTAATGCTTTCTACTGAGATGTCGAAAGCGCCAACCGCACGAATAGCGGCGTCACGGCCCAAACCGACACCTTTAACGAAAACGTCAACTGATTTCAAACCATATTGAGTCTTCGCAGCTTCAGCAGCTTTTTCAGCAGCAACCTGTGAAGCATAGGCGGTGCCTTTTTTGCTACCACGGAAACCACATGCACCAGCTGATGAAGCGGTCAACACGTTACCCTTCTTGTCAGAAAAGGTAACAATGGTGTTGTTGAATGTTGCTTGAATATGCAGCTGACCAGCTGGGACTGATCGGCGCTGCTTCTTCTTGGTAGATTTTGCGTCTGCCATTTCTTAGTCCTTTCTTTAGGTCTTACTTGCTGCTTTTGGTTGTGTACCGCCCACGGCGATGGCGCGACCCTTGCGAGTTCGTGCGTTCGTACGAGTCCGCTGTCCGCGTGTCGGCAGTCCTGCTTTATGGCGAAGACCGCGATAGGCGTTGATATCCTTCAAGCGCTTAATGTTGTTGGTTACCAAGCGCTGGAGATCACCTTCGACGGTGTATTCGCTGTCGATAATTTCGCGAATCTTGTTTTCTTCAGCCTCGGTGAGATCTTTCACCCGAGTGGTCGGCTCAATCTTAGCCGCCGCAAGGATGCTCGAAGCATGCTTTGGCCCAATCCCATAAATATAGGTGAGCGCAATTTGCACCTGCTTCTCTGTTGGGATAACTACCCCAGCAATTCGAGCCATGCTTAACCCTGCCTTTGCTTGTTCTTAGGTTTTTTCTTGTTGATGACGCGCAGTCTGGCGATCCGTTTGCCCTTTTTACGGCCAACGCGGCGCACGAGTACGTCATCGGGACTGATTTTTCTAACACTTGCACGAACTTTCATAAAGTGCTTAAATCTCCCTTCCCGAGTAAACCCGAGATTAACGTTAATATTTGACTACCGGCTCTGTTGAGGCCGGTCGTCGCGTAGGCGGAAGCTGATTCGTCCCTTTGTAAGATCGTAAGGGGTCATCTCAACTTCAACCTTATCACCAGGCACCAGGCGAATATAGTGCTTGCGCATTCGCCCTGAAATGTGCGCGATGATACTATGGCCATTCTCCAGTTCCACCTTAAATTGAGTATTAGGCAGTGCTTCCACTACCTTACCGATCATTTTGATGACTTCCTTTTGACTCGCCATAAGTTACAGTTGTCAATTATACAGCACTCAGCGTGGTTTGACAAGAGGTATTTTCACAAATTTGTGTGCTATACTTGAGCTATCAAATTTAACATAAGGATTTTTATGGCAAGTACGAAAAATCGGACAAAAACTCAGGCGAAAAAACCGCAGATTGAGATGTTAGTGCCAATTTTGATTGGTGCGGTAGTGGTGCTAATAGCGACAGTCGGATATTTGGCATGGCGATTGGATAATCAATCACCACATAAAGTATACACGGCGACGGAAAAAGTTGGTAACGGATTCGTGAGTTTGGGCTCACTTGGCTTTCGATTTGAGGGGAATAAGGCGACTGCTCGTAACGATGCGTCAGTGCAGGAAATTCGCGATTTTTTGAAAAAAGAAGTCGCTCAATCAGGCTGCAAGGACGACAATGGTGCGGCTAGCGTAATTGTAAATACTCAAGACGAGAAGCAATTGCTGCTTGGATATGGTTGCGGCAGTACGGCTGCGCGAATGTTTGCAGTTAAGAAGGATGATGGCTGGAAAGCAATTTCACCAACTAACCAGTTTAATACGTTCGATATTCCAAGTTGTAAAATGACCGACGAAAATAATATCAGCAAGGAAATTGCACCGGTTTGCCAGAACGAAAAGAAAGACGGTGAAAAGCTGATTTACGATTATAGGCTGCGCTAAGCTAGCTATAAAAAGAATTCCCCGCTTCCTTAGCGGGGAATTCTTATGATGCAATTATTTTTTCTTAAATAGGCGGCGTTTTTTAGACTTTTTACCATTGTCGAGCAGCTCATCTGGATCAAAGTCATCGTAGGTAACCATCAATGCTCGTGAATTAATTTGCCTCAATGTTTCCAGTCCAACTGACACGATGATTAGAATTCCGGTACCGCCGATTGATAGGCGTAGGCCGCGCAGACCCGTCAAATGATATGTGAGATATTCGGCGACAAATGGCAGGATTGCTACAATTCCTAGAACAATTGAGCCAAACAGAATTAAGCGATTGACGGTTTTTGTGAGATATTTCTCTGTCTGAACTCCTGGACGAACGCCCTCGATGAAGCCGCCCTGTTTTTGTAAGTTTTCAGCGATTTCATTGGCGTTAAAGACGATACCAGTGTAGAAATATGTAAAGGCAATAACTAGTAGGAAATACAGCGTTGGGTAGATGAAAGCCTCGGCGGTGCTACCAGTAAATGAGCCAGCGTTTGGTGCTTGGAACCAAGTGATGAGCTTGTTGGCGGTTGGTAAAAGATCGGCGTTGCCAGAAGCTTTCATGACTTGGCCAACGAACTGTGGCAAGCTGAGAAATGCAACCGCAAAGATAACTGGGATAACGCCTGCTGCAATCAGCTTAACTGGCAGAATGCTTTTTACGTCACCATAGTTGCTGTTGCCGTGGACACGCTTGGCGTAATTGATGGTAATGACACGCTGTGCTTCGTTGATTTTCACCAGGAAATATAGAACGATGAGGCCAGCGATTGTCATGATGAGAATAGTCCAGAATACGGTCGGATTAACGGGCAGCGTGAACCAATTGAAAACATTTAAGCCGCCAGAAGAGGTGTCCATAAGCGAAGAGATGAGCGATGCTAGCATCTGCGGCAATTGACTGATGATACCAGCGAAAATCACGATAGAAATACCATTGCCAATTCCCTGTTCAGTAATCAATTCGCCAAGCCACATAAGCAACACTGAGCCGGCAGTCATGGCAGTCACCGACACAATCCACTCCATCATCGTTGGGTCGGCTAAGGTCGTGGTACCTCCCTGAAGGACAGTCTGGCGCAAAATAAATATAAAAGCGATTGACTGAACGACAGCCAGCGGTACGGTAATAATACGCGTCCATTGTTGGATTTTACGACGCCCTGACTCGCCGTCTTTATGAAGTTCCTCTAGCTTCGGAATGGCTTTAGTTAACAATTGGATAATGATACTAGCGGTAATGAATGGACTAAGACCGACTAGCACTAAAGAAAAACTTGACAAAGCACCGCCAGAAAGCAAGTTCAGGATTCCACCCAAATCAGTCTGGCCAAGTACCGATGAAATTGCGTTACGTAGCTGGGTTGGCTCGGCTAGTGGCACCGGAATATGTGCTAGTAATCGATAAACAACAATTATTCCGACAACAATTAATAATCGTTTTTGCATGTCTTTATTTTTTAGCGAGCGGAAAATTATTCTCCAATTCATGTTTTAGCCCCTCATAGTCACTAACAATTCTTAACTCTGTCAATTATACATGACCGCGGCTAATATTTCCATACTAAAAACATAAAAGCACGTGCGCTATAATTGAAATAATAACATAACGCAAGATTGAGGTGTCATATGCAACAGCAGTCCGAAACTCCACCAACTCCATCGCCAATGCCGCAGCCAAACCCAGAATTACCGCCAAATTATCCACCAAAGAAAAGTAAGCTATGGCTGTGGATTACGCTGGCGATTATCGGCGTGTTGGTGATAGTCGGGATTATTATAACAATTATTATTGTGTCGAATAGCTCCACTTCTTCATCTGATACAACAACTTCACGTCAGCGAGCGACCAAGCCTGATAAGAATAATGACAATGAGGAGGATGAAGACAATCAACAAGGCTCAGCTACGAAGGCCACAAAATGCCTAACGTCTGCAGATTTTCGAAGATCTGGTTATACACACGTAAAGGATGGCTATTTTGTGTTAGAGAACGGCAAATTTAACTTTCGTAGCATTCTCTTTAAGCCAGATTCAACCCAATACCAACGTGGAACTTCCAATGTTGAGATGGCTAAGCTAGGGGTGCTTTACAAATTTAATACTGACAAGCGATTTTCGATTGAACTTGTCCCTAATGAGACGGGTGAGGGTTCAAAGCTGGCTTTGGAGCGTGCCGATAAGATTAAGCACGATTTGGTATCTAATGGAATTCCAGAGCGTAAGATTACTGTTTCTGAGCCAATAGTCGCCACCCCTGATACTAGCGATGATACGGCCAACAGGCGTGTAACGATTTATTTCGTTGCACCGCAGAAATGTAGCGAAAAGTAATCCGACTCACCAAGACAAAGGAAAATCCCCTTCTCTTACAAAGGGGATTTTCTAGTCGCTAAAGGAAATTATTTTTCCTCGGCTTCTTTCATGCTTTGGCGCAGTGGCGTTGCGACTTTCTCAAATGAGCCGCCAGCTTTTTCAATCGCTTTGACGACTGAAGCGGAAGCAGCTTGTACTTTCAAGTCAACCTTAGCTTTCAATTCACCGCGGGCGATCACCTTGACCGTGTGGAACGGCGTAGCAATGTAGCCTTCGGTAAACAGCAGGGCGTTGTCAACGGTTTTACCGTCAAAGGCATTCAAGTGATCGAGATAGACTACCTGAGCTGGCGTGCGCAAGCTCTTGAAACCGCGAGCTTTTGGTACAGCCTGAGCTAATGGGCGCTGACCACCCTGGAACATGGCGCGAAGCTTTTTACCAGTGCGGGCGTTCTGACCCTTGGTACCGCGACCAGCTGTTTTACCCTGACCAGCAGCGATACCGCGGCCAACACGCTTTTTATTCTTGTTTGCTGAAACTTGGAGATCGTTGTATTTCATTACTTAGCCTCCTTTTTAGCAGCTTTTTTGACTGGCTGAGCATTGAGCCATTCTTCGCGTGGAACCAATGATTTTAATGCTTCAATGGTTGCGTAGGCGATGTTCACCTTGTTGGTTGAACCAAGTGACTTGGTGAGCAGGTTACGAACACCCGTTACACCGATGATCTGTCGCACCACACCACCAGCGATAATACCAGTACCAGGAGCGGCTGGCTTAATCAGCACGCGGGCGCCTGAGAACTTAACTTCGCTGTCGTGTGGAATGGTTTCGCCGTTGAGCGGCAAGGTGATCAAGTGCTTCTTAGCAACTGAGGTTGCCTTAGCGACGGCAGCTTGCACGTCGGCACCCTTAGCCACACCAACACCAACCTTATCTTTGCGGTTGCCGACAACCACCAACGCCTTGAAACGGAAGCGGCGGCCACCCTTAACCACGCGGCTCACGCGGTCAATGTTGATAACCAATTCTTCAAACTCTTTTGGTGCGTCATCACGCACATTTCGCCGGTCATCGCGGCGACCACCACGCGGACTGCGAGGCCGACGGCCTTCTGCGCGTGGGGTAGTATTTGCAGCTTGTTCTGCCATACTAGAACTCCAATCCTTCTTGGCGCGCAGCATCAGCCAACGCCTTCAAGCGACCAGCGTACTGGCGGCCGTTGCGGTCAAAGACTACTGCGCTAATTTTACTTTTCTTTGCTTTCTTGGCAATTTCCGTACCGATGGCAGCACATTTTTCGCTCATCGTACCTTTTGCTTTGGTGCCAACGGTGGTTGCGGCAGCCAATGTCTTGCCAGCGACGTCGTCGATCAGCTGAGCACTGACGTGCAGGTTGCTGATGGTGACCGTCAGGCGTGGGCGCTCTGCCGTGCCTGAAACTTTCGCGCGAACGCGGTTTTTGCGAAGAGCGCGGTTGAGTAATTTCTTGTTCTCAGTCATGATTACTTACCTGTCTTTCCTGCTTTGCGCAAAATCTGCTCGTCAGCGTATTTGATACCCTTGCCCTTGTATGGTTCAGGCTTCTTTAGCGCGCGGATTTCCGCAGCGACTTGGCCGACTTGCTGTTTATTTATACCGCTGACGATGATGGTCATCTTTTCGTTGGTAACGGTGATGCCCTCTGGGGCTTTGTATTTGACTGGGTGTGAAAACCCGAGCGCCATTTCCAGCTCATTGTTGCTGGAGTTAACGCGGAAACCGACACCATTGACCTCGAGACGCTTTTCGTAACCTTTGGTCACGCCGATTACCATGTTGTTGATCAGCGCGCGCATCAGACCGTGCTGGGCGCGAGCAGTTTTAGACTCATCTTTGGGATGAACCGTGACTTGTCCGTCTTCGACTTTCACCTCAACTGCTGGCGTGATGAATTGTGTCAATTCACCTTTCGGGCCCTTTACGACCACGTCACCAGAGTCAACCGTGATTGTCACACCGGCCGGAATAATCACCGGCAGTTTTCCGATTCGACTCAGACTCATTACTCACCTTTCGTGTGATTTGATATTAACCCTAGTATTTTAGCATAGATTAGGGGTGAAATGCAAGGATGATTATATTCCAGCTATATGATTTTACCTATAATCTCTATAATAATTCCAACAACCAAAGGGGCTATTACAAAGCTCAATATGGCAATATATGGCTTATTCATCTCTTTGCTCGTCCTACCATCAACCGCTTTATTAATTCTATTGTAGTGCGGTATGATCTTAGGTAATATCCATAAATATAAAAATAATTGTATGGTAATATACGAAAATAGCAACTTTGCTATATAACTCACCAGCGAATCTAAATGTACTTCGCCGGGTATATTTTGTTGTGATGGGATAAATAATACGGCAAGTGCTATCACTAGCGACATATCCCAGATATTTTTTAGAAGCTTTTTATAATTCCAGAAAGGGACTTTACAGTTGTTAATCAGGAACTGCTCTATTTGCTGCTCGACATATACCATATCTCCCGGGCTATGTTTTAGGCGCATACTTAGAACGACCGTATCTGAGGAATAAAAATATATACTAAGGTTATTGTAAGAATCATGCTCTCTAATCTGAAAGTACAACTCGTATATTTTTCTCCCTCTAATCTCGTCAATGGACTCAAGCTCAAAACGCTTATCCTTATTATCAGAAAATTCGACACCCTTGCTGTAGGTAATCTTTCGACTACTTTGTTTGATTGCGTCCAAGATAATATCATCAAACTGCTTTAATTTGTCGTAATCAAGGAAGACATTTTTTATACGTTTAGTTTGATCGTGATTTTGTAACTTCATCATTTTAGTTGGTTTGTGTTTACACCAATATCCTCCCGCTCATTAGTATACCATAAGCACACCCTAAACAAGGTACTGGTCATGACATCTTTGGAAATACTAACCAGGAGGATCTGCGGCCGCTTTTGACCTTTGGAATTTCGCTAGCATAGATACAAATCAATAACTTCGCGAGCAACGATGGCTTGCTGAATCGATTTGTTGCTATCTTTCATGGGGTTTGTAGCACACTCTTGCCCAGCCTCCGCCGCCAAAGTATAGTAATAATATGGCTAAGATAGTTGCAAAGGCGCTAGTGCGGAATTCTGAAGGGTTATATTTGGTACTATATAGAAGCAGTACGCATCCGCTGTTTCCCAGACATATTGATTTTCCTGGCGGAGAGGTTGAGCCGGAAGAAATACCGGAAGCAGCAGTAGCGCGCGAAATACAGGAAGAAACGGGACTATCCGTTAATCCAAATAAATTGAAGAAGCTATTTACTGAACAATACCAGCAAACAACGCATATGTTGTTTGAGGCAAAGCTCGCCGAACCGGACGCGAAAATCGCTCTAAGCTGGGAGCATAAAGGCTACTGCTGGATAGCACCGGAGGAATTAAAGTCCCTGCCCAAATCCCCAGGTGCCGACCCGTATTATATGGATGTGATGGATTTTATAACAAGTGTCAATACGGCAACAACATAATTGCTGCTAGTATCGCCAATAGGATATACATTGCCAATGCCGGACGCGTCAAATACGGTGTTTTAAAATGATATATTCGTCGTAGTTCATAATAATCCCACAGCCGCCAAGCGCAGATGACCAATAGTATGACGAAGCCTAATGACAATATACCGCCAAGATCAAGTAGTAAAGCACGATTCATAGGGTTCACTACAAATATAAATGTTGATGCAACCAGGCATGACCACCATCGTTCATCTCGTTTTAAACCCATTACTAACACGCAAACTCCCAGCGGAGTAATGAGTCGTACTGTTGGGTAGGCGAAAATTGATTGAATATAATAATGCGCCGGAAATCTGTTATTATCCAAGTCGGCGATTAGCGCACCAATGCCATAAAACAACAACAGCAATACGCCAGTCGACAAAAATAATCGCAACAAATCTTTGCGAAGCACGTCTTTTACTGTGATGAATTCGGTCTCAGTGTTAGCGGGTAGATGAAGAAGTGGAACCATGACAATTATTTACTTATTGATACATCTAGTATAGCAAGTCGACGTAAATTGATGTATACTTTTGGTATTACGTAAGTAAGTTGGAAGTTCCGCGTGCTAGAACAGTATGAAATAGAGCGTAAGCGTCAATTTGTGGGTGATTTAGATGCGTTTATTGCGCAACTGGACTCTCAGGGATTTTTCCTGGCTGGCGAAACTACCGAAATTGATAGCTATTATTCTCGACCGGATGTTGATTTTATGCAGACGGTTGAATGTTTGCGGGTTCGACAGCGTGATGATTTTGCCGAGATAACTTACAAGCCACCGACTGGTCAGCATACACACACCGAGGGTGGAATTATCATCAAGCCAGAAACCAATCTGCCGGTTGGTCCAGAGAATATAACTGTCGCGAAGCAGTTACTGGTAAATCTTGGGATGGTAAAATTAGTTGAAGTCAACAAGTTTCGACAGATATTTAAGTGTGATGATGAGCCGGGATTGACGATTGCTATTGATGAGATTAGTAGTGTGGGCGTTTTCGTAGAAACGGAAATCATTAGTGAAGATAAAGAGTTGGCTCTGCGGCGAATTGAGGATGTTGAAACGCGGATAGGGGTCGATAGACTTGAAGTCATTGCTCAGCCGTATCGAGATATTTGTATGGGTATATCTTTGAAAGGTTGTCAACCAGCGTAGAATCCAATTTTTCTTGTTTGATCTCATGAATATCGAAATAGTTAAAGTTTGAAACTTCATTTGTTTTACGAGGTGCCGTTAGTAGAGTAACTTTGTAGGCAATAATCAGAACAGGGTCATCGAACTTTGTATTCTAAGTTGGAATAATCAAGGGATTCTCTGCAGCGACTTCAATATCTGCTTCTAATTCTTCCAGAAACTCTCGTTTCAACGCTTCCGTAACATCTTCGCCATGTTCCAGACCGCCGCCAGGAAGATCCCACGAGTCACTTCTCTCTTGAACGAACAGTAGTTTGCCTGAAGAATCACGCACCAATCCCTTGACCACTACTCGATATGCTGATTTTATGTCTTTTAGCATGTCAACCCTTGCATAATAAAAGCTTACCATAAAAATAAACGCCCTGCACAAGAGGACGTTTATTTTGTTTATTGCGATGTTTAGTACACCTTCAACAACAACTCGCCACCAAGTTTAGCCTTGGCTGCCTCAGCGCCAGTCATGACACCCTTTGAGGTTGAGATGAGTACCAAACCGCGGCCGCTTTTCACCTTTGGAATCTCGCTAGCGCCGACGTAAACACGACGACCTGGCTTTGATACGCGGGTGATCTCGTTGATGGTGCTGTTGGTGCCTTCTTCGTTGATGGTAACGACCAGCACGCCACGAGGCTTAGCCTCTTCTAGTTTAACATCTGCGAGGTAGCCGTTCTTAACTAATTGCTCAGCGATGACTTTTTTCATCTTGCTGGACGGAACACGAACTTCCGTCTTGCCAACCAGTTTCGCATTGCGAATGCGCGTCAGAAGGTCGGCGATTGGGTCTGTAGTTTGCATAGACATTGTCGAATCTCCTTTCCTTCTTACCAACTACTCTTTGTTATGCCTGGGATTTCACCCTTGGCTGCTTTTTCGCGGAAATTGATGCGGCTCAGGCCGAACTGGCGCATGTAACCGCGTGGACGGCCGGAAATGCTGTCGCGGTTCTTGTGCCGAGTCGGGCTCGAGTTGCGAGGCAATTTCTGCAGTCCGTCGAGGTCGCCAAGTTCTTTGAGCTCAGCGCGCTTCGCAGCGTATTTTGCAATCATCTTCAGACGCTTTTTGTTGCGAGCGACCATTGATTTCTTAGCCATTACCTGACGCCTCCTTTCTTCTCAAACGGCATGCCAAATTTCTCGAGCAAGGCTTTTGAAGCTTCTTTGTTACCGTTCTTGATGACAAATGTTACCTGTAACCCGTGCAAAATCTGCGTTTCCTCGAACGTTAGCTCTGGGAAGATTGACTGCTCGATGATACCCAGGTTGTAGTTACCACCTTTGTCGAACTTCAGGCCAACGCCGTGGAAGTCGCGGACGCGTGGTAGAGCCACGTTGATCAAACGATCCATGAACTCGTACATCCGAGCCCCGCGTAGGGTTACACTAACGCCGATTGGCGCACCCATACCTTTACGGATGCTAAAGCCAGCGATTGACTTCTTTGCTTGGCGGGCAACTGGCGCCTGACCGGTGATCTTTTCAACGGTATTTTTGACAATCTCAAAGTGACGCTTGTCATCTTTCTTTTTGCCGGTGCCAACGCTCACGATGATCTTTTCCAAAGCTGGCACTTGGTGCACGTTCTTTAGATCTAGTTCGGCCTGCAGTTCCTTCAGGTATTTCTCCTGGTACAAGGCTTTCAAGCGAGGAGCTGGCACGACGGTTTTCTTCTCTGCCATTATTTAATCTCCTTATTTTTTGCTTGGCGAGCGACGCGAGTTTTGCCGCCGTCAGCGTTCTTTACTAAACCAACCCGGCTGGTTTTGCCTGACTTTTCGTCGACAACCAGCGCGACTTTGCTGATGTCCATTGGTACGTGGATATCTTTCTTGCCGCCTTTTGGATTGTACTGGCTTGGTTTGACGTGGCGGTGTCCGACGCCAACACCCTCGACCAAAATAGTCTGATCTTTGGTGTTAACTTTCAGGACTTTACCAGTCGTACCCTTGTTCTTACCAGCAATGATTTTTACGGTGTCATCTTTATGAATACGAGCCATTAGAGTACCTCCGGAGCTAGGCTTACGATCTTCATGTAGCCCATGTCGCGTAGTTCGCGTGGTACTGGGCCGAAGACACGGGTAGCCTTTGGCTGCTTGTCATCGTTGATAATCACCACGGCGTTGTCATCAAAGCAAATGGTCGAGCCGTCCTTGCGGTGGATTTGGTCGCGAGTGCGAACCACCACAGCCTTGACGACAGATTTCTTCTTGACGTTGCCGGTTGGGCTGGCATCTTTGACTGAACAGACGATCACGTCACCAACGCGAGCGTAGCGGCGGCGGGTACCACCGAGAACGCGGATACACAATACTTCTTTAGCACCCGAGTTGTCAGCTACCTTGAGGCGAGATTCTTGTTGGATCATTTGTCATCCTCCTTGGTCTCTTCCTCAGCTTCGCCAGAAACTTCAGCCTTAAGTTTGATAGAACCGCGAGACTTTTCAATCACCTTGACCAGCGTAAAGCTCTTGGTCTTGGAAATTGGGCGAGTCTCTTCGATCTGCACCTTGTCGCCTTCGCCTGCTTGATTGGTCTCATCATGAGCAGTGTATTTGCGAGTCACGGTGTACTGTTTGCCGTAGAGCGGATGCGTTTCGCGGCTGGTGACCGTCACAGTGATGGTCTTGTCGCGCTTGGCACTCGTTACGACGCCAATCAGTGTTCGTCGGGCCATTACTTGCTCTCCTTTTCGTTAATTTGTGTCAGCAGGCGTGCGATGTCCTTGCGGAGTGAACGCAGCGCTTTTGGATTAACTAATTCGCCAGCAGCGTGAGAACGTTTTGATTGAAGCAGGTCATTTCGCTTTTCGGCGACTTCCTTCTTCAAATCATCAACGGTCTTTACGACTGCTGCTTTTGTCGGTTTCTTTGCTTCAGCCATTATGCGTCCTCCCGCTTGATGAACTTACATTTGACTGGTAGTTTGTGGCTAGCCAGGCGCATTGCCTCACGGGCTGTCTCCTCTGAAACGCCCTGCATTTCAAACATCACCGTGCCGGCCTTGACCTTGGCAACAAAGAACTCTGGATTACCCTTGCCGCCACCCATTTTCAAACCAAGCGGTTTGCGAGTAACTGGGGTGTGTGGGAAAATCCGGATCCAAATCTTACCGCCACGCTTGATGTAGCGGGTCATTGCCTGACGAGCAGACTCGATTTGGCGGGAGTTGATGCGCTCATTTGATTGTGATTGCAGTGCAAAGTCGCCGAACGCGATGTAATTACCACGGGTTGCTTGACCACGATTTTTACCGATGCGCACTTTGCGATATTTAGTCTTTTTCGGTAACAGCATTTAGCGACTCCTTTCTCCCTTATAAATCCACACTTTCACGCCGATGATACCAGCTGGTGTCTGGGCGCGAGCACAGTGGAAGTCAATATCAGCGCGAAGGGTGTGCAGCGGCACTGAGCCTTCAATCACCTTTTCGCGGCGTGCCATTTCAGCACCGTTCAAACGACCAGCCACCTCGATACGGATACCTTTGGCACCAGCACTCATGGTGTTTTGCGCGGTCATTTTGGTTGCCCGGCGGAAGTTGATGCGGCGCTCCAATTGGCGGGCGATGTTTTCTGCCACCAATTTGGCTGCCAATTCCGGTCGGCGTACTTCTTCAATGTTGATACGAACAGGTGACCCGACGATCTTCTCAACTTGCTTTTTCAATTCATTCACGCCAGCACCGCCACGGCCGATCACCACACCAGCTTTCGCTGTGTGAATGGTTACCGTGATCAAGTTGGCACTCCGCTCAATCTCAATACGATTGATGGTTGGGCGTGAGGCAAATTTCTTCTCAATCAATTCGCGGATTTCGTGATCCTGGCGAATTGCCTCCGCAAACTCTTTCTTATTGGCCGTAAACCAACGAGAGCTCCAGTTCTTGTGAACTTGTAGGCGGAAGTTGATTGGATTAACTTTTTGACCCATTTACTTCTCCTCCTTTTTTGCCGTGGTTTCGGCGGCTTTTTTCGCTGCAGGCTTGGCAGGTTTGGTCTCTGCTTTGGCCTTGGTCTCTGGTTTTTTCGCAGGCGCTTTCTTTGGCTTTTCGATACCAGTTACTTCAACCAAAATGTTTGACGTCTTTTTCTGGAATGGCAAGGCACGGCCGCGTGACGCTGGCTTAAAGCGGCGTAGACGCGTGCCAGTAGTAACGCTCAAGGTAGTGATCACCAAACTTTTGGCGTCCAAACCGTGATTGTTGATAGCGTTTGCCTTGGCGCTGTCGATGGCCTTTTTTACTGGCATAGCAGCGCGTTTTGGCACGTGTTCCAAGATAACCAATGCGTCAGCGACGGTACGGCCGCGTACTAATGCAGCCACCAGACTGACCTTGCGTGGTGTTTGATCAACACCTTTGGCGTAAGCGCGAACAGTATAAGTTGTATCAGCCATGATTACTTCTTATCCTTTCCGCCGTGCTTACGGAACTTACGAGTTGGGCTAAACTCACCGAGTTTGTGACCAACCATGTTTTCGGTAATCAGCACAGGCACGTGCATCTTACCGTTGTAGACAGCAATCGTTCGACCGACCATTTCTGGTGTGATAGTCGAAGCGCGCGCCCACGTTTTGATAACGGTTCGATCGTCAAGGCTGAGAGCAGCGACTTTTTTCGCAAGCTTCACATCGACGAATGGACCTTTCTTTAATGAACGACTCATCGTGATTTACCTCTTCCTCTTCGCGTCGTGACGCGTGCGTACGATTAATTTATTTGAGCCTTTGCGGCGGCGAGTTCGATAACCCAGCGTCAATTGACCCCATGGCGTACGTGGTGCTTTACCAGTACCGTGGCGACCACCGTCACCACCACCATGTGGGTGATCTGCGGCGTTCATGACGACACCGCGAACCGTTGGGCGAATACCCTTGCGGCGGCGGCGACCAGCTGAACCGATCTTCACGTTCTGGTGCTGGACGTTACCGACTGTACCGATGGCAGCGGTTGCTTCCAGGCGAACTTTGCGAACTTCGCCAGATGGCAATTTGATAGTTGCGTAATTGCCTTCTTTGGCCATCAACTGAGCTTTGGCACCAGCAGCGCGCACCATTTGCGCACCTTTGCCGGCAGTCAGTTCGATAGCATAAATCATCGTACCAACAGGAATAGCAGACAGCGGCAGGCGGTTTGACGCCTCAATTGGCGCCGTCTCACCAGTCTGAATCGTCTTGCCCTTGACCATCGAGGTGTCGGCCAATACGTAGTGGTACAAATTGTACTGATCTTTCACCCGAGCGATGCGTGCTGAGCGGTTTGGATCGTACTCAATTTCTTCAATCGTCAGCGTCAAGCCAGCCGGCAAATTGTGGTTCACCAAACGGTAGTGACGGCGAACGCCACCGCCGCGATGACGCACGGTGATGCGGCCTTGGTTGTTGCGGCCGGCATTTTGCTTTTTGGCTTTGGTCAGACTTTTGAGCGGTTTTCTTGTCGTGATATCCGACAAGTCCTGGCTCGTCATGCCGCGACGAGCAGGAGTGGTTGGATTGTAAGCTTTCACTGGCATTACTTGGTCTCCTCCATCTGCTGCTCTACTGCGTCAAACACATCGAGCTTATCGCCATCTTTCAGCGTCACGTAAGCCTTCTTCCAATCCTTGCGCGTAGTCGTGCCAGGATAGCGGTTCTTGCCTCGTGAGAAACGCACAGCTTTGCCGTCTTGTACCAAGGTTTTCACCTTCAGGACGGTAACGTCAAATTGCGCTTCAACTGCTGCTTTGATCTCGTTTTTATTCAGGTTGAGCGGAACGCGGAACACGTACACGCCATTGGCGCTCTGTGCGTAGGCCTTCTCGCTGATGCGTGGGATAATTGTCATCTGTTTCATATTACGCTTCCTCCTTACTCAGCAACTCAGTGATTACTGGCAGAGCTTTCGGGGTCATGACAATAGTATCCGCATTCAGGATGTGGTAGACGCTGAGGTAGCTCGCGCGAATTACCAATACGTTCTGAATGTTGTTTGTCGCACGCATCAATTCTGGCGTCTTTTCGTCCACGACGATCAGGACGCGGCGCTCAAACTTGTTATCAGCCAAGAAGGTTGCGACCTCTTTGGTCTTGCCCATCGTCTTGATATCTTTGACGACGATCTTCTTTGCTTCATTGGCTACCGTCAAGGCTTGGCGAATTGCCACTTTCTTGGCGGTTTTAGACAATTTTTTGGTGTAGTTTTCGTTGCCGCGTGGGCCAAAGACCACACCACCACCGCGCCAGATTGGGTTACGGCTTGAGCCAAAACGTGCTCGACCAGTTCCCTTTTGCTTCCATGGTTTTTTACCACCACCGGAAACTTCACCGCGCTGCTTGGTTGTTGCGCTTGCCAAACGAGCGTTGGCTAGGTAGCTGTCATATGCCAATTTCAACAGTTCGTGGTTTGGCACGTCAACAGCAAAAATGTCTTTAGGAAGTTTGGTTGATTCAGCCATTACTTGTTACCTCCTAAAATGATCAGCCCTTTTCGTGGCCCAGGCACAGCGCCCTTCACCCCGATCAGATTGGTCTCTGGATCAACATATGCCACTTCCAGGTTCTTGACCGTAACACGCTCGTGACCCATGCGGCCAGCCATCGTCTTACCCTTGAACACTTTTTGTGGATACATCGAGCCAATTGAACCTGGCTTACGAGTATTACCTTTACCACCGTGCGTCTTGCGGTGACGCTTAAAGTTGTGGCGTTTAATGGTTCCAGCGAAACCTTTACCTTTGCTGGTTCCGGTCGCATCGACAGAATCGCCGACTTCGAACGCGGAAACGTTGATTTCATCGCCAACTTTGATACCCTCAGGGATCTCGTCGACGCGGAATTCCCGAATGTGCTTCGGGGTCACTTGGGCTGGCTTGACGTGTCCAGCCACGGCCTTGCTCAGGTTCTTACCCTCTCCATAAGCGACCTGTACCGCATTGTAACCGTCGGTTTCGACAGTCTTCACCTGAGTCACGGTGACAGGGCCGGCTTGGATCAGCGTCACCGGAATGGCTTTGCCGTCTTCAGCCAAGAGCTGGGTCATACCAAGTTTGGTACCGAGAAGTGTTTTCACTTTTCCTCACTCCCACTTAAATACTCCTGATGACGTGCGGTTTCTGGGTTCTGAGTGGGGCGTTTGTGACAAGCACCCTACTATAGCCAGACCTGCTCATTCATCAAGGAGAACAGTTGATATTACGCGTAATAGAAATTACCTTGTAATTCTAGCACAAAACATTGGTTAAAGTCAAGCAAGCTAAATCATCACGCCCACTGGCGTAAATGAGGTCAAAATTGCCATTAAAATG
>CAUQXD010000010.1:0-23510 GCA_963521995.1 uncultured Candidatus Saccharibacteria bacterium | reverse complement strand
TGATGGACTTAAATCTAGAAGCTTAAAAGAATTGAAAATGGAACGGTCTTTTGTGGCGAAACAGCTTGCTGAAGCAATGCAAGATATTAGGAAATATAAACCAGGTCATCCTACATACGAAAGCTTGCTGCCCAAAGTAACAGGGCTGCGCAATAGGCTGGGTAGCATCAACGAGCAGATAAGGAAAAAAGTTAATAAGAGTGAGGGGTATGATGGTGAGAAAGGAAATAGCAAAGAACTAGTACCGCCAAGAAAAGAACTGGTGCTTTATGATGGTGATGGTGGGGCTGCCGGCTTAGGTAAAGTGAAAAATAACCCTGAAGCGAAATACGAGGCGATAGATAAGTTGAAGCAAAAGGTCGACTATGCTCGTAATAAATATGCAGAGCTACGCGCTGAGTATGAACAGATGGGAATGTTTAAAAATCTACTTAAAAGCAAAGAGCTTAAGAAGATGATGGAGCTGGCTCGGGCAGAGCTGGAGGGCTTCATGGCTCAGTTGGTGTACCAGCAGAATAACAAAGAACGCTCTACTATTGTAAATGGTGTAGAAGGCGCTAACGAAGAGGAGCAGAAAGAGGCTCGGCAAAAGGCGATTCAGTCAATTGCCGCGGCGGTGCTTGAGCAGCATGCGTTAGTCGATGAGAAGACGCAGGAAGCATACGATAAAAGATTGGATGAGCGCTCACTGTTTAAGAAGGTGGCTGCAAAAATTGGTCGGTGGTTTGTTGGCAAAGAGAATAAAGACGGCGGCAAGTTAGGCCTTGGCGGCTGGCTGAGAAGCAGTGGAACTGGTTTGGCGGCTGGTGTCGCTACTGGCTTATTCGGTGCAGGCTTTCCGATTACTTCAGCAGTGGGTGCTGTTGGTGGTGCGGGTGTAAAAGTTGCAGCTCACCAACGGGTGTTAGAGAATGCGCGCGGTGAAAAGCGAGAACTAGGCGGTAAAGAGGAAGCGAGATTTAGCAGTGCTGCGCAGAGCCTTGAGTGGACAGCTGAAGGACAGGATCGATCAAAGGAGGCTGTGGCAAGCATGGTTGGTGCAGCGCTGGCTGAGACGCAGATGAATTCTGAAAACCGTCAGAAGAATATGACTGCCATAGGTAGAAAAGCTACTATAGGATGGGGTCTTGGCTTCGCTGCTGGTAGAGCTGCTACCGAGTTTATCAAGAGTCATATAACTCCAGACCAAAAACTTGCTAATACCGATCCCAGTAGCGGTGGAGATACGGATAATCCAACTACCGAACAACCAGACGGCGGTGATCCAGGAGCAGCATCCGAGATTGTGTCTCTTGGATCAGACGGATGGGTGTGGGACAGGGTCGCTGATGCTCTCGGTGCAGAAAAGGCAATGCCGTTCCTGGAGCAATTAGCTCAGACCAATCCAGACTTTCAATTGTTTGACCTTCCAAATGGTTTAATGGGAATCGCCTATCAAGGCAGTACTGATCCACAAGTAGTTGCTGACGCAATTGGTAAGGTTGCGCCAGATCTGTTGAAACAATGGATGTAGGCATCCTGACATAAAAATAAACGTAAAAAGGAGAAATAAAAATGTTTCAAATTACTGATGACTTTCTAAAACAGGCTGGATTTGATGCTTTGCCAGCGGAGGAGATGGAGAAGCTGCGCCAGATCGCGACTGAACGGGTGGGGCGCGAGATTGGCGAGCAGGTAACCGAAGCAGCTGGCGAGGAGCGCTCGGCTGAAATCAACCGGTTGATGGACGGCGATAAGGGTTTGGCGCAGCAGGTGGCAAACCGGATTAATCCGCAGTTTAGGGAAAGCCAGGACTTCCTGACGGTCCAGCAGCTGGGCCAGCAAAATGGTGCCAGCGACGATGATATCGTCCAGCAGTTTGCCATCTTTGCATGGTTTAGCGAGCAGGGGATTAATATAGAAAATATCGTGCGCGAAGCGATGGCGAAAGTGCAAGCAGAGTTTCGGGCAACAATTGCGCGTGTAAACGATATTGCTAACGCTGATTCGTCTGTATCGTAGTCGGTTCTAAGATGGTATTTTCGGCGCGTAACTGGTACAATGGATAATATGTAAACCATCATCAAAGGGGTAGATACAACTATGTTTCAACTAAACGAAGAATTCTTAAAAGAACTAGGGCTGGATCAGTTGCCAGAGGAGCAGCGCAAGCCGTTTTTGCAGCATATTTATAGCGAGTTGGAACTAAGGGTAGGTGAGCGACTTAGCCAAGGTATGAGTGAGGCTCAGTTGGATGAGTTTGCAAATATTATAGATAAGACTCCGGGTGTTGTGGAAGGATTTTTAGCAAAATATGCGCCTAATTACCAACAAGAGCCTATGTTCCAGAGGTTATTGCAGGCTTCAGGTGCGGCAGCTGACGATACTCGCCTAAGAGATGAATTTGCGGCTACGAAGTGGCTGGAGGTGAATCGTCCGGATTATCGTGATGTCGTGGCAGCGGTGATGAACGAGCTGAAGAAGGAAATTATTGCCAACCGCGATGCTATTTTAGGTGGCATGAGTGTACCTTCAGCGCCGCAGCAGGCTCAAAGCGACTTTGATTTGGCTGCTTAGTCAATAGACTTAGCCTTGATGACCGCGGAGAAACGCCTTTGCGGTCATTTTTTTGCCGCTGGTTGGGGAGATAAGTTCGTCAATAACAAGCCAATTGCCGTCAGCGCATTGCACATCAATCGGTGAAAGTGGGCTAGTGTCAGTATGTGCTTTGGTAATTATGAGTTCCGCATTATTAATTTTAAGCCGGCTGCGCGGAAACTCCAGATAGGCTCTAACATGGGCATCGGCCTCAGCGGCAGTCATTGTTCCTGGGTCGAGATGCGAAATATCTTTGTGTAACAATTTACAATATGTGGCAGCAGAATGATTTTGTGGGACCGCTTGCAGGCTGCCACCGACGATATCAGGCAGGATCTTTGTCAGCAGGACCGACCCGTCATGGAATAGCTGGTTATATAATTCAGGTTTTGCTTCTCTTCCAGTCAGGGCTTGGCGAGTTTGTGCGTATACTGGGCCAGCGTCCATTTTGTCATCAAGTTGCATAATTGACACGCCTGTTTCAGTATCTTGGTTAGCAATAGCCGACTCAATTGGTGATGGACCTCGGTATTTTGGCAATAAAGAAGGGTGGACATTAATAATCCCGGGGGTAAACAAGCCAATGACTGATTGAGGAATAATTTTTCCGTAGGCCACTAATATACCTGTAACTGGTTGGACTTGCTTTATATATTCGGTAATTTCGCCGACTTTATTCGGCTGCAAAACAGGGATATTATGAGATTTAGCAAATACTTTAACTGGTGGCTCAACAAGTTTATGTCCGCGTCCGCGTTTGGTGTCGTGTTTGGTGACGACACAAATAACATTGAAGTTACTCTCTACTAGGGCTTTTAGGGTGATTAGGCTATAATTCTCAGTTCCAAAGAATACTATTTTCGGCAATGTCTTTGTCATAATCTAATGGACGAAGCTCGCCTTTCTTGTCGAGCGTATAAAAAGCATCTTTTTTATCTTTAATATGGTCAATAAAAACCATTCCATTGCAGTGGTCGATTTCATGTTGTAAGACTCGCGCTAAGAAACCTTCTGCTTTCATACGGATCTCTTCTCCATCTAGAGAAGTCGCCCTTACTCGAACTTTATTGTGGCGGGGGACTTTACCATAAATACCCTTAACGCTTAAGCAGCCCTCAAAATCCTCAACAACTTCACCTTCGTATTTTACGATTTCTGGATTAATTAGTGTCACGAATTTTCTAGTTGATTTGTTATCAAAGTCTGCGCGTACAATTACAACTCTTTCCAGTTTGTCGACTTGGACTGCTGCAAGCGCAGCACTGATTTCATGAGGCCTTGAATCTTCCCAATCAAGCGCCGCCGAGGTCATATCATCGGCTAATTTTATAACATCGTCTGTAACGACGTGGATTTTTGCTGATTTTTGGCGAAGATGTGAGTTTGGTAGTGTGATAATATCATCTCTTGTCATCACTATAATTATACCAGAAATTACAGTAAACTGACAGGATCCAGCTCGTATTGCCAATGGGTTGGTGGCAGCAAAGTAAGAAGCTCAAGGAGGTATTGGCGTCGAGAGCTTTTTACAACAATTTGCCAGCGGTATGTGTCGCGGACGCGTTCATAAAAAGCAGGTGTTGGCCCAAATATATCGATTTTTTCAGAATGAGACTTTAATAACTCGGCGAGATTTTTTGCATTTTTAATGGCAGCTGCTTCAGTCTTATAAACACAGGTTAATTTTAATAGGTAGGTAAAAGGCGGAAAATTGGTTTTTTGTCGCTGGCTGATGGTTCTTTGGTAAAATTCGTTATAATTCTGCGACAGACCATTGGTTATGGATGGATGATTTGGTTGGTATGATTGAACAATAACTTCCGTTGGCGTGCTTGACCGACCAACTCGACCAACCACTTGGGCTAGTAGTTGGAATGTGCGTTCGGGTGATGAATAGTCGGGTAGGGATAATCCAGCGTCAGCTTGAACAACTCCAACCATTGTGAGATGAGGCAAATCAAGGCCTTTGGCGATGACTTGGGTGCCGATGATAATATCTATATCGCCATTTTTTAATTCATCGTAACGCTCATCGACTGTGGATTTTATATCAGTGTCTCCGTCAAATCGAGCAATTTTTTTATTCGGAAATAACCTCTGTAATTCATTCTCAATACGCTTGGTGCCGATACCTTTATGAACAATGTCTGCGTTGTGGCATTCGGGGCAGCTAGTAGGTACTTTAGTTGAAAATCCGCAAATGTGGCATGACAGTTTATGTTTATCGGCATGAAGAGTCAGTGGAACAAAACAGCGCGGGCAACCAGCTTGCCAGCCGCAGTTCTGACATAATGTAGTTGATGCGGTACCTCGTCGATTGTGAAAAATAAGAGCCTGCTTGTCTTTCGATAGTGCGGTATTTAAGGATTTAAGAAATGAGTCGGATAGAAATTGGTGCTGAGTAAAATTATTACGATTAGTCATATCCACTAGGGTGACATGGGGACGTATTGTATCTGCACGGGCCGGCTTCGTCATGGTAATGATGGGAATCTTTGATTGCTGGGCAATATAGTAGTCAGCAACTGCAGGAGTGGCGCTTCCCAAGATTAGTTTAGCGCGATGTTGGTTGGCGAGAACTGAGGCAACACGTAAGGCCGAGTAGCGGGGCGATTGTTCCTGCTTAAAGCTAGGTTCATGGCATTCATCAATTACTACCAGACCAAGCTGCTGCACGGGCATAAAAAGTGCAGAGCGTGGGCCAATTACTACTACCGGATCGTTAGAGCTAATAATCTTTCTCCAGGCAGCGTGGCGTTGAGCTTCGGTTTGTTTAGAATGGGTTACAATAACGTTTGGGAAGTGTGTAGAAAATTCTGCAACTAATTGTGAGGTCAGGGCAATCTCTGGCACTAAAATTATTGATGACAATTCTTCTTTTAGAGCCCGCTCCACCGCTTCAATATAAACTAAGGTTTTTCCTGAGCCAGTAACACCGTGTAGAAGTACTGTTCCGGAATGTAGATTGTCAATAGTCTGTAGGGCAGTCTGCTGTTCGGTAGTGAATACATTTTTTATTCGTTTTTGTGGCGAAATAACTGAGGTAGATAAATTTAAGTTGCGACGTTTTTTAGATAATCCGCTCGGTAAAATAGTCTGCCATACGGTTGCTTGATGGGTTGCGTAATATTTGCTCATCCAGGCAGCCGTCTGAACTAGTTCAATTGGTAGAGGATATTTTTCGATAATTTTAATAATTGCCTTAACCTCGAAATCAGGACGACGTACTTCTTGCAAGACGATACCTATGTTCTTGGCCTTGCCGATTTCTATTTCGACAATTGTACCAGTTGGCAATCGTTCTTCAGACGAATAGGTAAACGAACTAGCGTCGCTACGAACGATTTTTATTGGCGAAACCAAATAGTAATACATAATCCATATTATATCGCGAAAAAATGCTAAAATAAGCATATGTATTTTGAGAGTCGTTCGCAGGCTGGAGCAATTCTGGCGGATCAAGTGCTGGGAAGATACCGTTATGAAAACTGCGCAGTGGTGGCTATCGGCGAGGGTGGTGTACTGATTGGCGAGCAAATTGCTGTAAAGCTTCACTGTGTCCTGATGATGCTACTGAGCGAGGGAATCGAAATTCCTGGAGAAAATTTGAGTTTTGGGGCTATGTCGCAGTCGGGACAATTTACTTACAATAGTCAATTTTCTGACGGCGAGATCAATGAATATACTAGTGAATTCCATGGTTATTTGGAGGAAAAAAAGCGTGAAACACATCAGCGTATCAATCGGCTGCTGGGGGACGGCGGTATAATTGATAAGAATATGTTAAAAGACAGAGTGGTAATTTTAGCTAGTGATGGATTTGGTGATGATTTGTCGGTTTTGGATGTGGCACTGAGTTTTTTAAAATCTGTCCGAATTGAGAAACTGGTAATTGCGGTGCCGTTTTGTGGGGTGGCGGCAGTAGACAAACTTCATATGACGGTTGATGAAATGCATATTTTGGATGTGAAGGAGAATTTTATGGGATTAAATCATTATTATGAGGATAATATATTGCCGTCTAAAGAGGAGACGATAGCAAAAATTAATCAGGTTATTTTAAATTGGCGGTAAAATGCTGGCGGGTGTTGTAAAATTGTGATAAACTTGAAATAAGAAAGATGCGTTAGGGAGGTTATGTTAGACGTTTTTATTACATCTAGGGTGCGGCGAAAAATCGTAGTAGTATACGCTAAGTATCCTGATTTTCATACACATGTTCGCGGTTTAGCAAAATTGATTAAAGAAGATCCTGGCAATATCCAGCGTGAGTTGAAGCGGCTGGAGAAGGTTGGATTTTTACAGAGTGAAAAACAGGGTAACTCGCGAACGTATTTTACAAATAAACAATTTCCTATCTTTAAGGAATTACAGAGTATGGTAATTAAGTCGCAGCAACATGCGGCACGACCGAAGCGTGGCTCGGTTGATAGAGATTAATGACCTTATTTGAGCGGATTTTGACAGCGCGAGGCCTGACGACGCGGGCAGCGCGCCAGGCTTTTTTGCAGCCAGATTATATGGCGGTGAAACATGATCCGTTTTTACTACCGGACATGAAGAAGGCAGTGGCGCGGTTGAAACAGGCGCGGGAGCAGGGCGAAAAAATTGTTATTTACGGCGATTATGACATTGACGGACTGAGCGCTACGGCGCTGCTGCTGGATGCCTTTGGTAAGTTTGGTTTTGAGGACGTCGATGCTTTCATTCCAAATCGGTTTGTTGAGGGTTATGGCATGACTATGGGTGCCGTGGACAAGGTGCGCGATATGGGAGCGGATTTGATCGTGACGGTGGATACTGGTAGTTTGTGTCATGCGGAGATTGCGTATGCCACTAGCCTAGGGATTGATACGGTGGTGACAGATCATCATAACGTGGCCGAGACGCCACCACCGAGTGTGGCAGCGGTGAATCCGAAGTTTCCGGGACATACTTATCCATTTCGTGATTTGTGTGGTGCGGGCGTGGCGTTTAAACTAGTACAGGCACTGCAGACTGAACTGGACGGCTTACCTGATGGCTATGAAAAATGGCTGCTCGATTTGGTAGCACTGGGGACGGTGTGCGACATCATGACGTTGGCGGATGAAAATCGGGCGAACGTCTATTGGGGCTTAGAAGTGTTGAAAAAACAACAACGCCCAGGACTGAAAGCTTTGATGGCGGTGGCGGGTATTGAACCAGGGCAGGTCAATGCGCGGCATTTGGGGTTTGGCTTGGGGCCGCGCATGAATGCGGCTGGGCGCTTGGAAACAGCGCAGTACGCGCTGGATATGTTGGTGGCGTGCGATGGATTGGCGGCATTGGAGGCGAGCGAAAAGCTGGAGGAATTGAACGTTAAGCGGCGCAGTATCCAGGATGCGATTTTTGAGGAAGCATGCGTGCAAGCTGAGGAGTTGGCTGATGACCGGGTGCTGGTGGTTAGTAGCAGCGGCTGGAATCACGGCGTTATCGGAATCGTGGCGTCGAAACTGGTGGAGAAATATAAAAAGCCAGTGTTTATCATTGGCGAGCGTGGCGAGGAAGCGACGGGTTCGGCGCGCAGTTTTGGTGATTTTTCAGCAGCAGATGCAGTGCGGGCGGCGGACGATATTATTATCAAAGGTGGCGGGCACCGAGCGGCGGCGGGCGTGACGCTGGCGACTGAGAGGATTGGCGATTTTCGTAGGCGGGTGAACGAGTTTTATGATTCGCTGCAGCTTACAAACCAAGAGCGATATTTGCTGCCGCGAGCTGATGTAGAAATTGATGATTTTTCGGAAATTGATGAGGAATTGGTGGCAAATTTGGCGAAAATGGAGCCGTTTGGCAATGGCAACCCAGAGCCAGTATTAAAAATTACCACAGCCAGCGTGCTGAGCGCGCGGCGGATGGGCGCGGATGGACAACACGTTAAATTAGCGCTGCGTGATAAAAACGGCAAAGTGTTGCAGATGTTGGCGTTCAGTGCACCAGAGGAATTTTTCCGCGAGCCAGGTGATGAGGTGGCGGTGTGGTTTCAGCCGACTATTAACGAATGGCGGGGAGTACGGACGGTTGAGGGGCGGTTGCTGCATATCGAGCAGGTCTAATCATAAAAGTTTACGACCTTAATATATCTTTTGGTATCTGTGTGTCTATAGTATATACTTTCGTTGTTGTCGTAAATCTAATTCTCCGGGATATTCTGTTTTAGGCTAAGGGATCCTAGTACGAGGCATTGCATTATTATATAATATATGATACAATAATCAAGTAGACAAACTAATGTATATGGAAATATTATGAAATCGCCAGATTATGGATTTACAGAGGGTTTAACGATTGAGAGGAAGGCTCATTTAACGCCAGATTGGCATAGTCAAGAGAATATTGGCAATGCAGAAGCGTTGGGTTTGCCGAGAGATACTAGCCAGCCTGACAGTCGGCTTCAGATTGCTACGCCTGAAGAGATACAGAGATTATCCAAAGATCCATATTCTGGAGAGCATGCTGGTAGAGTTGTAGAACAGCTGAAAAATCCACGATATATTCGTAGCTTGGGCGGTGTTGGTTTTGAAGCAGCGGTAGTTGGTAATTCAGATGCAGAAGAGGTTGAAATTGTGTTTTACGGGTGGGGTGGTAATTTCCGCCATCCAAATGCACAGCGTGAAGCAATCACAATGACTTATGCCAATCCAGGTGTTGCTTATGTGGTCATGAACGGCCCAGGGGTTGGTAATTCTGGTATGTTACCAGAATCAGCTCAGAAAGAAATAAGAAAGACTGGCAGCTATTTGCCATTAGGAGAGTATTTAGCGCCGGTAGTTGATCATGTCGCTCAGGATTATAAAGCGGTAGATCTTGGTGGACATTCGTTAGGTGCACGTACAGCTACAGCAGTTGTTGCTAATAGAGAAGGTTCTACAGAAGAGCTTCGTTTATATGATCCAACTGGTACGCGCAAGACGAGTCTTGGCGGCATCGCGACGGGTTTCTTCCTGGGCGAGGGTAGAGAGCTTATGAAGTATGATAAGGCATCGTCTGTGCCAAAGCCTGGGGATGTTGGTTTGGAATTTCTGTCGCAAAATGACCCAGATAGTATCGAAGCGATTGCTGGTTTATCGGATGGCGTGGCAGGTGAATTTAAGCGGCCAGAAAGTGGCTGGATTCAGCAATTCTTAGTCGATCCGGCTGGGTTGAGGCGCGATGGTTTTGAGGGCGATTTGCGAGTGGCGGCACCGAATGTAGAGCGTAGGATTGATATTCTTGTGCCAGATGGGAGCCATTTGAATGATTGGCGCGATGTTGCCATGATTGTTGGGCGCTTACGGTCTGTGCCTGGATTGACGGCTGATGTAAGCCAATGGAATGTGCTGAATCATACGCACAACAGCATGAATCAGCCACCAGCTTTAGCGTCGGTCTATGCGGCTGAATTATCTTAGTCATTTAAGTAACTTGGTTATTAATTTAAATGCTTGATTACGTATTAATGGTTGCAAAGTAACCTCCTCATCTGTTATAATGCAGAAAGTATGGTACAAGTAACACGTAAAGATCAGAAGGAAGCGAACGAAAATATTATTCGTCGTTTCAACCGCAGGGTTTTACAGAGCGGTGTTTTAGCTCGAGCTAAAAGCTTTATGCGCTTTGAAAAACCGATTTCAAAGGCCGAGCGTCGCAAAAATGCAATTGTTCGTCGCAAACGTCGAGCTGACAAAGCTGCAAAAATGCGCCTGGGAGTGCGTTAATGTCAGCGCTAAAAGCGCGCATTGCTGATGAAATGAAAGCCGCTCTTCTAGGGCGGCATCGTTTTCGTGGTGATGTTTTGCGTAATCTAAAGGCAGCAATTTTGAACGAGGAAGTATCACTGGGCAAGCGTGATGAAGGCTTGAATGACGCCGAAGTTGAGAAAGTTCTGGCTCGTGAAGTGAAAAAACGTGTTGAGAGTGCTGAACTGTATCGTAGCAATGGTCGCATAGAGCTGGCAGAGTCTGAAGAAAAAGAGGCAGCAATTTTGCGAGAATTTTTACCAGAACAGTTGAGTGAAGCAGAAGTTGTGGCGATTGTTGAAGATGTCATAGCAAATATGAATGACGTTTCCATGCAAAAGATGGGGCAGGTTATCGGCGCAGTGAAACAGAAGGTTGGCAATGCTGCTGACGGTGCTTTGGTTGCAAAGATTGTTAAAGAAAAACTGACAAAATAGGAGGGGACATGATTATCTTTTTTGGACCGGCCGGTGCTGGTAAGAGCGTGCAGGGGCAGATTTTGGCAGCGCGTCATGGTTGGCGTTGGCTGAGCGCGGGGCAGTTGCTGCGCGACACGCACGATGGTGAATTGATTCATCGTATGCAGTCTGGCGAATTGGTGCCTGTAGAAATTATCAATGGTTTGATGGGAGACGCTTTGAGTAAAGCTAAGGATATTAACGGTGTGATTTTGGACGGCTATCCACGTCAGCTGGAGCAGGCTAAGTGGCTGATTGAGTCGCGGTCGCATCACGGTCAGGATGTGAAGCTGGTGATTGTATTGGAAGTTCCACGAGATGAGATTTTGGAGCGTTTGCGAGTGCGTGGTCGTGTTGATGACACGCCAGAGGCTATTGATAAGCGCCTCAGTATTTACCGAGGCGAAATATATCCAATCCTGGACTATCTGAATGATAATAATATCCCAATCATCCATATGAGCGGCGTGGGTACAGTTGGGCAAGTGCATGATGAAATTGAAAAAGAGCTGGTTAGTCGCGGAATTGTTGAGGGTGCTAAATGAGCCAATTAATCACCGGCGAAAAAACGCCGCAGCAAATGAAAGATATGCGCGAATGTGGGCGGATGTTGGCAACGATTTATGACGAGTTGCGCCGGAACGTAACGGCTGGCATGAGCGAGCTAGACGCCAATGACTTCGTGGCCGGGCGCATCAAGGATTTTGGCGCGGAAGCGACGTATTTGACGGATGAGGTGAAATTTCCAGGGGTGATTTGCGTGTCGACCAATGAGCAATTGGTGCACTCATTTCCGACAGATTATGTGTTTGAGAGGGGCGACGTGGTGAGTTTTGACCTGGTGATTGGCTACCATGGTATGAAAACTGATAGCGCCTTTACTATGGTGATTGACGAAGAACCGCGCGGCGCCAAAAAGCATTTATTGCACGCGACAGAGCAGAGTTTGTATGCGGGAATTGATGCGATTTCTGGCGAGGGAACGCGCGTTGGCGATATTTCGGCGGGCGTGGAAGCGGTATTGAAGAAAGCCAAATTGGGTATCATTCGCGAACTGGTTGGTCATGGTGTAGGGTTGGAAATGCACATGAGTCCAGAGATTCCAAACTATGGCCGTCGTGGTACCGGTCCAGTATTGCACGCGGGCGATACAATTGCCATTGAGCCGATGGCCAACCTCGGCAGTGAGAAAATTGTGACCGAGGACGACGGTTGGACGATTAGCATGAAAGACGGCAGTTTGGGCGCGCATTTTGAACATACTGTGTTGATTACTGAGACGGGTGCGGAGATTTTGACAAGACTCTAAGGTGATTAGTCAGAATCCAGAGATTCATTATCGAAGTCTACTTCTGCAACTAAATAACGTGGCTGAACAGTGAAGTCACCACTGCCCCAACCGCCAGCATGGCGAGTTATACCATGTTCAGCTAGCCAGTCGGTGTCGGTTTTCTGGCTACATCTTAGAGTGTCCATTTTACTTCTTAGATCGCGCTGTTCGATTCCTCCATTATATACTTCAATATAGAAGAAAACTTTGTTTTTACCACATTCTTTATAGCCAATATTATTTTTTAAGTCAGTATCTTTTGTTGGGCCATTTTTAAGAGTTTTTAATAGATCATCTGGAAGATAATTAGCTTTATGCATAGCTAGTCCAATACCGCCGCCGCTAAATACTTTTATTCCCAGATCCATCGATCCGCCGCCTGGGCTATCATAAAAACCAATATTCTTATAATGTCTTAGCGGTACTTTATTGCCGCCAGCCACGTATGCTTTAAAGGCGGTTTCAACCTGATGTAGAGTTTCTTTAGCGGCAGCATCATAAGAATTCTCTCTCAGCTTGGAATATGAAACGAGAGTGACCGTGGAAATAATACCAATAACACAGACCGCTATTATAATTTCGACTAGAGTGAAACCGCTTGTGTTTTTCATTGAAGACATTGTAGCAAAAATATTTTTTAGGAGCAACATTGTAATTTGCTTGCCAAACTATAGCCATAACCTGTATAATAAAGCTCATGCAGGAGCAATCTCGATATGTGGTAGGAATTGATGTTGGTACGAAAAATGTACGTTGTATTGTGGGCTATGTCGACCCCACGAGCGGTATGCCGAAAGTGGTTGGTGTGGGCGAAGCGCCAAATAGCGGCATGCGAAAGGGCGTTGTAACTAACCTAAATGGTCCAGCTGAAGCGATTGATAATGCTCTGGACGCAGCTGAGCGAATGAGTGGACATCAGGTAAATGTAGCTACATTGAGTATCAATGGTTCTCATCTGTTAAGCACTAAGGCTGACGGTATGATAACCGTTGGTACGGTTAATAATGAAGTTACGACTGACGATGTATTGCGCTTAGAGGAAGTGGCTACAACCGGTAAGGTGCCACAGAATCGAGATATTTTGGAGATTGTCGCACATGCTTATCGGTTGGATGGTCAGGATAATATTAAGGATCCGGTTGGTATGACTGGCGCACGATTGGAGATAAGGGCTAATGTTGTGTCTGGTCTGGTGCCGCATATTACTAATCTACAGAAATCAGCGGAAATGGCAAAAGTTGATTCGGCGTCTGTTGTTCCATCGGTATTGGCAGCGGCTCAAGCAGTATTGACAGAAAACCAGCGCGAAAATGGCGTGGCGGTTATCGACTTTGGGGCATCAACAACGGGTATTGCGGTGTATGAAGAGGGGGATTTACAGCATTTAGCGGTGATTCCAGTTGGCGGGCAAAACGTAACGAATGATTTGGCTATCGGACTAAGAACCGATCCAGAGGTAGCGGAGATTGTGAAGCTGGCGCATGCGCGATTCGGCGGAAAAGATCTAGGCGAAGTTGAAACGAAGGTCGAGAAGCAAACGTACAAATTTAAGCAAGATGATATTGATGAAATTGTACAGGCGCGTTATGAAGAGATTTTTGAAGCCATTATCAAGGAGCTTAAAAAGGTGGGGAGATTAGGTAAGTTGCCAAGCGGTGTTGTGTTGGTTGGTGGTGCTGCAAAGGTTAAGGGGTTAGTGGAATTTACTAAAGACCAACTAAACGTGGCGGCTCGTCTGGGCCAACCAACAGGGTATAGTGGTATCAGCGACGAGGTAAAAGGAACGGAATTTTCAGCGGCAGTTGGCCTAATGTTGATTGATGCTATGGGTGCACCTCAGCACATTAAGTCGTCCGCGGCAGCGCGTGATGTCACCAAAAAAGCGAGTGGTTTTTTGAAGAATATTTTTGCTAGATTCAAATAAATGTTATACTGAGTGTAAGGATTAAGAGAGGGAATATATGCCGCAAATACAACCAAGTGAAGTTCAAACATTTGCCAGTATAAAAGTTGTTGGTGTTGGTGGTGCTGGTGGTTCAGCTATCAATCGAATGAAAGATGCGGGCCTAACTGGTGTGCAATTTATTGCGATGAATACCGATGCCCAGGCGTTACATAACTCGAAGGCTGACATCAAGATTCACCTTGGTCACGATACAACCAATGGTCTAGGGGCTGGTGCAGATCCGACAGTTGGTGAGGCAGCGGCTAATGAATCGCGTGAAGAGATTAAGAAGTCTCTAGAAGGTGCTGATATGGTATTCGTGACGATTGGTGCTGGTGGCGGTACTGGTTCTGGAGCTGGTTATGTCGTGGCGGAAGTGGCCCGTGAGATGGGAGTTTTGGTGGTTGGCGTAGCAACGCGGCCGTTTAGTTTTGAGGGTGAGAAGCGACGAATCAATGCTGATTGGGCAATTTCTCATTTGGGTCGTGAAGTCGATACTTTGATTACTATTCCAAACGATAGGTTATTGCAGACGATTGATCGCCGGACGCCACTACTGGAGACATTTAAGATTGCCGACGATGTACTGCGCCAGGGCGTGCAAGGTATTTCTGAGCTGATTACTGAACACGGCTTAATTAATCTAGATTTTGCTGACGTGAAAGCAATTATGAGTAACGCCGGCTCGGCTTTAATGGGTATCGGACGAGCAAGCGGTGATGATAGGGCAGTTCAGGCGGCGCAACAGGCAATTGAAAGCCCGCTGATTGAAGTATCAATTGATGGTGCGAAGGGCGTGCTGTTTAATGTCACTGGCGGCTACGATATGAGCATGGCAGAAATTCAGGAAGCGGCAGAAATTATCACTAGTGCTGTCAGCCCGAACGCCAACATTATCTTTGGTGCGACATTGAAGCCAGAGATGGAAGATGAGCTAGTGATTACAGTGATTGCAACTGGATTTGATAGTGATACTTTTCATCAACAGGACGTTAGCTTGACCGTAGGCGCGCCGCAATCTTCAGTTGAGGCAGAAGTTGATGATGAGATGGTGAAGAACATCGATTTGGAGCTGGACAAGGAAGAGGCAGCTGAGAAATTTGCAGCTGAGCCAGAAACCAATATGTGGGATAATCCAACCGTTGAAGCTGACGATGAAGAGGATGATACGCCAGCCTTTCTACGACGGCGAAAGAAGAATAAGGAGTAGAAAAATGGTATTTAATATTGGTAATAGTCGCGTTATTGAGTCGCGTGAAGTTTCTGATGGTGCGGCAATTCGTCGTCGCCGCGAAACGCCAGATGGCAAGCGATTCACGACGTATGAGCGAGTCGAGAAACCTAATCTTGCGGTCATTAAGAAGAATGGCGATCGTGAATTGTTCGATCGGGTAAAATTGTCAAACTCAACGCGTCGTTCAGTCGGTAAGTTTTTCAAGTCTGACGAGGAAGTCGATAATATCATTACGGCGGTTGAAGACGCACTGTATGCCCTGGGTGAGTCTGAGGTAACCTCGAAGCAAATTGGTGACCAAGTATTAGACGAGCTTGCAAAGCGCAATGAAGTCGCCTATATCCGATTTGCAAGTGTTTTTTACGATTTTAAGACGTTGGATGATTTTGTGAGAATTTTAGCAAAACGCCGTAATAAAGACGAGGTGATGTAATGCGAGTAGTTGTTGTCTATCGTCCAGAAAGCGACCATGCACGTGCAGTGACGGATTTTTTGCGTGATTTCAGCCGACAAACTGGTCGGGTTCTGGAGGAGATGAACCCTGACTCTGCGGCGGGAAATAGTTTTTGTGAAGTTTATGACATTGTAGAATATCCGACGATTATTGCTTTAAGCGATGGCGGACAAATGCAAAGTATGTGGCGTGGACTGCCTCTACCAACTATTAGCGAAGTGAGTTTTTATGTTCAGTAAAATTAAAGCACGACTTTTTCATAAGGACTTAAGGAAGCAGTATTCGGCAGGATTGTCGTTACTTATTGGTAGCACGCTCGGGCTTTTGACATCGTTTGTTTTATCGATCGAATCACTTGTGCTAGCGAAAAATTCACAAGCTGTTCTAAGTTGTGACTTAAACTCAGCTTTAAGTTGTTCGGCAGTGGCTCATCACTGGTCAGCGGCTATTTTTGGGTTTCCTAACAGTTTCATCGGCATGATAACTTTGCCAGTAATGGTAACAATTGCAGTGGCGCTGCTAGCTGGCGCGAAGTTTCCGAAATGGTTTATGCAGGCGGCGCAGCTGGGTGCGGTGGCTGGTTTGTTGTTTGCTGGATGGATGTTCTATATGAGTTATGTTGAGATTGGTGCGTTATGCCCGTGGTGTTTGACGTTGGATATGGGTATGTTGCTGATAATATTTGGGTTAACGCGCTATAACATTTTACTAAAAAATATATCTTGGCGAGGCGCGAGGCGATTTGTTGACGGTGGATATGATATGTTTGTTACGGCGTCGCTCGTTGTTGTGGTGATTGTGGCGATAATTGCCAAATTCGGTGGGCAATTGTTCTAAAAAGCTATTGTTTTAAGTAAAAAGCTCATGGTATACTTGATAATGAGTAATCATGGGCCGGGGCTCAATTAAGAACAATAGAGCATGATAAGAAATAGAAAGTCATTAGCAATTACGAAGAAACACCGAATGGGATATTGTTTTGCCTTTGGTGGCATTATTGCTGTTGGCACAGTTATGAGCTTTATTTTCATGACATCGCAGCAGAGCCATGCGACAATTCCAGCTGGCGGTAAACAGAATGAGATTGGGCAAGTCTCGTATCGCTTTTATCAGCCGTCGAATTCAGCCAATCCAGGGACGCCACTAGCCAATACTAATACTGAGACTACATTATCAAAACCTGGTGCTGATTTTCGCTTGCGGGTTGGTGTGCAAAATAAGGGTCTATATACGAAAAGTCTACCGATAGGTAGTGAGGGACATAACCATAGCTGCGCTATTTTGTCGGATAATAATGCGTATTGTTGGGGAGAGGGTGCTTGGGGTGCACTTGGCACTAACTCAACTTCTGATTCGAATGTACCGACTCCCGTATACACAGGGTACAGGCTGAGCGGAAAAACAATCAAGCAAATTGCTACAGGAGACTACCATACCTGTGCGATTGCTTCTGACGATAAAATATATTGCTGGGGGTATGGTGTAAAAGGTGAGCTTGGAAATAGCTTCAACGTTCAAGTTAATGAGCCAACACCTATTACTGATTCTGGAGTTGTGGCAGGTAAAAAAATGACGCAAATTGCCGCTGGATTTAATCATAACTGTGCTCTTGATTCTGATGGAAAAGTATACTGTTGGGGCGAGAATTCTTATGGTGAGCTTGGTGATAATTCGACTACGAGCTCTAACGTTCCGGTAGCCACCTCTATGGCTGAATTTGGTGGAAAGAGGGTTAAGCAAATTGTTGCCGGGTTTTATTATACCTGTGCATTAACAACTGATGGCTCGGTGTTTTGTTGGGGTACTACTGCAAATGGTCGGATTGGTACGGGTCAAACTAGTGGCTATTCTACGCGACCAGCCCAGATAAGCTTTGGTGGCAAGACGGTTGAGTCAATTTCTGGACATGCTACTCACGCTTGTGCTGTAATTTCGGGATCCCAAGAGCTGTATTGTTGGGGAAAAAATAATAGGGGACAGATTGGCAACGGATCAACCTCGGATAGCTATTCTCCTTCGCCTGCCTCAGTAAGTGGAATTCTTGGTGGTGGGAAGACTATCAAGCAAGTAAAGGCCAGCTACGATCATACATGTGTTCTCATTAGTAACGGGGATGTTTATTGCTGGGGAGCTGGTGACAAGGGTCAGTTGGGTAATGGTTCGACTTCAGATTCTATGTCGCCAGTCAAGGTCAATATGCCATCTATAACCGCTGATAATACTATACGCGAGATATATAGTGGCAATAATTTCGCGTGTGCCTTAACGACTAGAGGATATGCTTATTGTTGGGGCGAGAATTGGCATTATCAGTTGGGCAACGGTTCGTCGTCTAACGCCTTAACACCTACATCCTTGTCGACCCCAGGACGAATCATCGGAGGTTCAGCAATTAAATTACGCGCTGAATATGCAAAGAAAGGTAACGCAGTGACATGCTCAGCGGTTAATGGTGCGGCCTGGCAGGCAATTAATGGAACGACAAAACTTGGCTACGCCACGAGCGGTCCAGCAGACGGCACGGCTATAACTAAGATCTCAGATGATCCGTCATTGCCGGAAGACGCTATTGGTACGCGGCCGCAGACGATTGTCAGAAAGAATGGCGGCTCTTCAACAACTTTCGCAAACGCCCAAGACATAGCTGCTGGCGAAGTGGGTCTTTGGGATTTGGCTCTGGTTGATAAGGGGCTTGATAGGAATGAAAATTATTGCGTGCGTTTAGTGACGGATACTACCGCTACGCCAGGCACCAGTGTCGACATGTACGCGGTGTACCCAGAGTTTAAAACCGCTCCTGGATCATTGGATCTTCGTTTCGCGAATAGTGCGGGATCGACAGTTGTTAACCCGACCGCGAGGTTTGCTGATGCAACCACAAGCAGAAATAGTGTAACTACAAGTGCTTCTTTATCTGATGCTAGTTCAAAGCAAATTGAAGTAGTTAATACGCAGACCGATGCTGGATGGAGTGTGGTATTATCAGCCTCTAATGGATCGACTGCTCGCTGGCGGCAGTCAGGCGGCACTAAGTCCTATATGTTTAATGGCAATAGTGATAGCCACGGTTTCTTATCAGTTAAGTTTGCGGCCGCTTCCATTGCTACGTCGGGAAATTCATTAAGCGGATCGGCGTGTAATACCAGTGGCGTACAAAAAGGTTCTGATTTGCAGTTCCAGGCAGGAGGGGCAACTGCAAATAGTATTACGCTGATGAGCAGTAGCAGTTCAAGTGGTCAGCTGGGTTGTGCCTTTTTGTTGCGGGACGTCAGACTAAATCAGACCATTCCGGCATATCAAAGTCCTGGTGTATATAATTTACCAATGACATTAACGGTGACGGCGCAGTAGGGAGATATGATGGGTAGAACAAAAAAACTATTATCTATCGCTATTACACTACTTGTTGTAACGAGTATTTCTTCGCCGGTTTTTGCGACTGCAGATTCGACGCTGTCGCAGGTGATTAGGGATATTGATTGCACGCATACTACGCTTGAGAACGGTAATCAATTAAACCATCCAGATTGTCAAATTTTTGCGCCAAAATTTATGAAACTTGATTTGGTAGATAAGAAACATCCAGTTTTATATGGCGTATATGATGCAGTTCATGCAGTCACTAACCCTATAACAGGCCAACATGATCTAACGGTGGAGTTTAATGGGCGGACGTTTGTATTGGGTCGGGACAGTGAGCTTCGGGTGAATGGTAATGTGTGGACATTAGATTTCTCAAATTGGCAAATTGACCATCCGGGGGACAATTTTATGCCGCTAACTCCAGGCCACACCTATAATGGGCGAGTTACAGCAAAAATGAAGGCCAGTCCCTCATCTCCAGAAGTAACCCAGTTTGCTGATTTTTCAGTCACTATTCCAAAGCAAGCCATTAAAGAGATTCTTGCCGTTCCACACATGCTTAAGAGAGCTGGCCGAGTTTTAGCAAGTACGGGCGTTAGTATGTGGCTGATGATTGTCGTTAGTACCGCCTCAATTTTTGTAGCATCCATTCTGTTGTTGATTCGTAAAAAAGAAGAGGAGCGGGATGGATGAAGAAATAAGCGTAATAATTTACGATAAACAAATTAAATCCACACAACAAGGAGGGAAAATGAAGAAATTAAAATTATTGGCAGCTGTCGGATTTGGAGCAGTTAGCTTTGCCGGATTGGCTGGTTCTGCTGTTTATGCGGCAACCACTGCTAACTCTACGCTGACTCAAACAATTAATGCCGGTGCATTGAGTACTGATATCCGTGATTCAAGCAATGCGGTTGTCAGTAATCCGACATTTGCGATGGGTGCCGTAACTTTGTCTACGTCAGCTCAGACCTCAACAGGTACGTTTGGTGAAAACGACAAGCGTATTTCTGTTGATAATCCTGGCGGTGCTAATAATGGTTGGACGCTGACTCTAAACGCAACCACCCCAGGTACTGGCACGTGGGCAGACGGTGGTAAAAACTACAAATATAATGGCACTACCACTGACGGTCGTCTGACTGTTGATCCGTCAACTGGCACAGTTACTCCAGTGATTGGTACAGCTACTGGTATTACTAAAGGTAGTTCAATGGCGTTTTCTGGTAGCAACCCAGTTACGTTAATGAGTGCTTCGGCGGGTGCTGATGCTGTCTGGAATGGCTACATCACAGGTGTTAGCTTGAAGCAGGACATTCCAGCTGGTCAGCAAGCAGGTACATACACCCTGCCAATGACACAGACTGTTGCCGCTATCTAAGTAGCTAAGTCACTAATAAAAAACGGGCACCTTTATGGATGTCCGTTTTTAATTTGCTTAAGTAGTAGTCATAAGCATATTCTCTTGGTATAATAGGTAGTATAGTTTTGACAAGGAGGGTTATGAATAGTTTATTGTGGCGTAAAATAGTTGGAGCGGCTGTCGTTGTGGGCCTAATTTTACCTATGCCAGTATCTGCTGCGGGAATTGGTAGTCGACCAGCTAATCCTGATCCGAATAACCCGAGGACCCAATCAATTTTTATTTACAATCTATCTGGTGGCGCCTCAAAATCCGACCAACTATACCTTCAAAATGGGCTAGATGAAAAAGCAACGGTTGAGGTTTATGCAGTTGATGGCACAGTAACAGCGACTGGTGATATGACCTGCAAGCAAAAAGTGGAGGATAAGGTTGACGCTGGTAAATGGGTTAATATTCCTAGGCAGGAGATAGCGCTTGAGGCAAAGGAAAATAAACTAGTCGATTTTACCGTTAATGTTCCTAGTAAAGTGGATGTTGGCGAGCATAACGCCTGTATTGTCGTACAGCGTAAAAATATTCAACCTGTAGCAACGGGTGGTGTTCAGATACAAACCCGTCAGGCGATTCGCATGGCGATAGTTGTTCCTGGAAATATTCATCGTGATGTGACAATTGATAAATTTGATATTAAGCATGAAAATGGTGGTCAGTTATACGAAATTGCGCTAAAGAATTCTGGTAACGTATCTGCTGATGTTGACATTAAGTTGGTGGTCAAGGATGCAGCAGGAAATGTTGTTTACAGGAACGGCGGCGTAAATGCAACAATCGCCAATGAGACACGTCAATTCCGTTATGAAAGTAAGTTGGCGCCGTTCTGGGGCGGAAAATATACAGCAGAACTCTCGATTTCTTACAAGAAAAAAGCTGGTGAATGGGGGGTTGGTCAGAATCAAGGTGAGTTAATAACGAAGACTATTGAACCCAAAGAATTGTTTTTCTGGCCGTCGACCATGGCTCTGGCGATAATTGGCGGTGTCTTGTTATTGGCTATTCTGCTATTGATTGGTATTATCTTCGCAATTAGGCGCCGCAAAAAAGCAGTTAATTTTGGTAATCGTTAGCGATATATTATACTTAACTGTATGAAGAAAAACTTTCTCATCAGAGCGTTTTTTGGCATTGTCATTGCGGCGCTCGGCGGGGTTCTGCTGCTAAGGAATCTCGAGATTATTAAGTTTGATAGCTGGAACGTGTTCTGGGGAACGGTTTGGGCGGCCGGTCTGGTTTTGGCGGGACTAACGACGATAATCAGCTCTCGGAAGCTGCTGACGCGGGCGTGGGGGTTGCTATTGATGGCTGCTGGTGTGTCAATTGGCCTGAACGCGTATGGCATAATTGACGTTAGTATTTGGAAGCTGTTTTGGCCGGTGGTGCTGATTGCTGTTGGTCTGATGATGGTGTTTAGTATTGGGTCTGGAAGACGCAAGAGGTATGAAAAATCAACCGGTGACAGTGGTGATAATGAAAAAGTTGCGATTTTTTATGGCGAAGAGTCGCGCGTGAAGGGCGATTATGCTGGCGGTTCAGCAACGGCGGTATTCGGCGGCGTAGATTTGGATTTGCGCCAGGCGAAAATTAAGGACGGTGCGGTCATTGATATCTTTACGTTTTGCGGTGGCGTTAGCATAAGCTTGCCAGACGATGTGATTGTCAAAAACGAAGTTCGCGGCATTTTGGGCGGCAGCGAGGATAAAACCGTATCCAAATCTTCCGTTAAAAAGACAATCTATCTGCGCGGCGAGTGCGTTTTGGGCGGTTTGGAGATAAAATAGTTTAGTTTGATTTGGCTCGAGATAACGCTATATCTAGTGTGCTTACGCTAGATATAGCGTATTTTAATTTTATGTAGTAGAATGTGAGTAGGGCGTTTTCGCGTGTGCTTGATGAGGTATTCTCTGGCAGGGCTAGCGTGAAGTGAGCGGCTATCAACCGTGAAGTCTGCGGGAAGAAATCGGTTTCATAAGCTGAGATTAGACCCCGCCGTGAGCTTGCGTAAATAGTATAAGAAAGAGCTAAAAGAATCACTTCTTTTGGAACCGAGATGGTACCGTCCGCGTTAAAACCCAGCGGATTCTCGAAGTCAAGAGAGGTGATTTTTATTTTATCAAAAAGGAGTATCTTTATGCATGAATTGATAGATAAATTACCTATAATCGTAGGTGCTTTGGTGTCAATCCTTTCAGCGCTAAAATCTGTTGGTCTCTTTGAGATGAGAACTAAGAGAATAGAAAGAATAGAGAAATTGTGTTCAATTTCTGTGGCTCTAAAAAAAGATAATCAAGAATCTAGGAAAAATATTGAAAATATACTTACAGAAGAGACTAGAATATTAAGGGAGCAGGCCAACAGAAAACTAGATCCTGGCGGTTTGTTTGCAATGATGTTTATGTCGATAGTTTTAGGTTTTGTAACATACCTTACCATTCTATGGTTTGTTTCTATTAACCTTAATAATATTATCGATTGGACACTAAAGATACTTAGTGGAACTATACTATTCTTTATGATTATAGTGGATGTCGCAGCTATTTTTACTGGACAAAAGTCAATGTTTAAAAATAAGGAGAATGTATAATGAAATTCAAACACGGCACGCGCCGCCGCGCAGCAGAATATGAAAAAGATTGGGTGCAGCGCTGGAAGGACGACGATACATTCAATAAATCGGTTGAAAATCGGCCAGCTAATAATTCCTGGGTGTTTTATGATGGGCCGCCGTTTTTGACTGGTACGCCGCATCATGGGCATTTGTTGGTGAGTACCGTTAAGGACACGATGGGTCGCTTCCATACCATGAAGGGTCAGCGAGTTGAGCGCCGCTGGGGCTGGGATTGTCATGGGCTGCCAGCTGAGGTGTACGTTGAGAAAACGCTGGGAATTTCTAATAAAAAAGAAAATGGTACAAAAATCAGCGAGTCGGATTATGTGAAGGAATGTCGTGCAGCCATTGTGCGAACAGGCACTGAGTGGGAAGATACAATAGA
>CAUQXD010000009.1:0-24414 GCA_963521995.1 uncultured Candidatus Saccharibacteria bacterium | reverse complement strand
TGCAGCAAGGGCTGACGAAGGTTGTGATGATGGATCACGGTAAGTTTGATTTGGCCCGACTTGATGACAAGTCGCGTATTTTGGATTATTTGCTACTGCACGAGCCTGCGGAAAACGCGGCTGAGAATACCTTAAATTATAGTGTGGTTGATATGACTGAATTGGATATCAATGCTGAAAAAATTGAGAAAGTTTGGATGGATTTACAGAGCAAATACGCTTTGCGGCGCATGAAAGGCGCGGTTGCTGATGGTGGCGAGATACTTCACGTCGAAGCAACGCCGCAGCAAATACGGGTCACGCGCGGTGCCACTGACGAGTCTTTAAAATTAGTTGTCATTGGCGAGCGGGCGCGTGAGATTACGCGCGCAGTAATTATGAAGGAGTTGAGATGATGGAAGGTACGAATAGTGCAAGAGCGGCGGTTGATAAGCTGCTTGATATGTATGATAAGTATAAGACTTTGACAGCAAAGATTGCTGCTGCGGAGCGCCGTTTGGCATTGGCGAAATTTAAGAATAGCGATGTTGAACAAGTACAAACTAAACTTGACGGTTTGCGGCGAGACCAGCAGCAACTATCTGAAACCATGACGTTTGATACGCCATTGATTTGGGTGATGTATAAATTTGAGGCTTATCAGGACGAGGCGCAGCCGATTCGAACGATGCACGATTTTCGCTTGCATTGTTCGAAACCAGGCTATATTTGCACCAAGCGCTTTATATTTCTTAATGCACATTTGTGCAGTAATGGGCAACGTCCCCTGACGGACAGCGAACAATACCCCGACGAAATGCTGCTCAGTGAGATTTTTCCGCTACTTGGCGAAATTGAACAAGATGAAGCTTTCTTATCCAGTTGGCGCTCGCATGAATATTACCAGGAAGATGGCGCGATTAAAAAGTGGCAAAATTACACGCCAAGCAGTTCGTAAGGATATTTTGGCTGGTCGATTTTAGCGGCATGCGCATCAGTGATGACGTATTCAGCTTGGCCGTTGACGACTTTTTGCGATAACTTCCCTTTGACGGTTAACCAAGTCCCGTCCGGATAATCGATAAAAAAGTTTTTTTCAACAAGAATTTTCATCGGGACGCTGTCGACGGCGCAGCAGCTGATGACGTAGCGCGCGATATAGAAATAATTGTAGCCGTAGTTTTTTAGCAAGCCGTTTGCGACAAAGCCGGTAATAGCGATGTCTGTGTTATTAAAATAGCCGGTTTGCTTGCAGGAATTTATGGCGGTTTTCCAGCGGTTGACCGAAACAGTGGAACTGCCTTCCCTGGGTTTAGGAGTTTCGCAGCGGCTTTCCGGCTCAATAATGGCTGGGCTTTCTCTCTGAGCGAGGCTGCTGGGCGATAGCGGTTTTGGCGGTAGTAAGTAACCAGCCAGTAGTATAATTATCGCCAAATAGGACGCTGGCTTGACGCTTTTTAAGCTGAGTTTAGTAGGTTTAACAGAGACTTTAAGCTTCAATTGCAACATTGTGTCAATAAGCAAAAGTACGATTCCGACGATGCTGATAATGCTAGCAAATATGTGATATCGCGGGTGAATGTAAAAACCGAGCTGATCGCGGCAAGCTAATAGTAATATATAGCCGCACACGATAATTCCGCCGATTGATTTTAATAAATTAACGCGCATATAGATTCACTCCTATCCCCGCCGCAAACGATAACGCGAAAATTATCAGCACAATTGCCACGATGAAACGCCAGCGAAAAGTTGTTTTCATGAGCATAATCAGCTTGATATCGACCATCGGGCCGGCTAGTAAGAAAGATAAAATTGAGCCGGTCGTGAAGCTGCGCGCGTACGCCAGCGCGAAAAAGGCGTCGATGCTGGAACAGATTGAAACGATAAAACTGAGGCCAATCATAGCGGCAACCGATAAGATAATGTCGCTGCCGACGGCGTTTATAATAAAGCGCGGAACGAAAACTTGAGTGGCGGCGGCGATGCTGGCGCCGATGGTCAGCATGGTGAATAATTGCCAAAATTCGTTGCGCGAGGAACTGAATAATTCTGGCAGATTTGAGCTGTGTTTGTGCGAGCGGCAGTAGTTTTTAAACTCTGGATTTATGATGGAATCTTCCTTGAAAAAGCTGACGATGAAAGCGGTTATTTGAACGATAACAAGCGCGAAAATAACCCGCCACCAAACCATGCGCGGCTCGAAACTGAAGGCGGTGATGGTGGCGATGATGGTGATTGGATTGAGGATTGGCGCGGCGAACAGAAAACTAACGACATCGGCGGGTTTTAGGCCGCGGGCTAGCAAGCTGCGGGCGACCGGCACGTTGCCGCATTCGCAAACTGGCAGCGCCAGTCCCGCTATTGATAAGACAAGCCGGCGGAATAATGCGTTTTTTGGTAAAATTTTGACCAGCTTTTCCGGCGGTAAAAAGCGGCGGATCAGAGCGGAAATGATAGTTCCTAAAATAAGAAATGGGACTGCTTCAACGATGACGCTTAGCGTGAGCGTGAGGAAATCTTGTAAAGATAATGCTGCTTGGGATAGCCATTTGCCAGCCTCGCCGCTAGCTAACCATACGCCAAAATGGAGGCTAAAATTGTGAAAAATGACAACTAGCGAACCAGCCGCAATCCAGCCGAGAAGCTCCCCGTTGTTGGATATGAAGCTAGTGAGTCGATTATTAGGCTTTTTGCTTTTTGCCATATATAAATTATACCGCACGCGCTTTGTGCTATACTAAATCATTATGAAACATCTCTGGCATTCGCATCACCCATTTCGGATTTTTTGGTTTTCGGCGCTGTTGACGCTGGCTTTGGGCGGGCTGATTTTTGGTCATTTGGGTGCGAGCGGCTTGTGGTTGTTCGCGATTCTGGTGGTGCTGGAAGTTACCTTTAGCTTTGATAACGCGGTGATCAACAGCAAGGTGCTGGCTGGCATGAGCCAGGTTTGGCAAAAGGTGTTCTTAACGGTTGGGATTTTCGTGGCGGTGTTCGTGGTGCGGTTTGTGCTGCCGATTGTTATCGTGATGGTGGCGAGCGGCCATGGCTTTATGGAAGTGGTTGATTTGGCGCTGCACAGGCCGGCGGAATATGGCCATATTTTGCACGAGGCCTCGCCGATGATTGATGCCTTTGGCGGCGCGTTTCTGATTATGATCGGCCTCAGTTATTTCATTGATTATAACAAGCGCGTGCACTGGATGCGGCATGTCGAGCCGTGGATGGCTAAGGCCGGGCGGTTTGAGAATTTCAAGGTGTGTTTGATGCTTAGCGTGGCGGCGGTGCTGTATTTTACAGTTGAGCCGCCGCATCGGGCGCTGGTGCTGATCTCGTCGGTACTGGGAATTATACTGCACATCGGGCTGGAATTGTTCGGCTCATTCTTTCACGAGGACGACGCTAAGTCGGTCAAGGTCAAGACCGGCTGGGCGGCCTTCGCTAGCCTGATCTATCTGGAGGTGCTGGATGCCAGTTTCAGCTTCGACGGCGTCATCGGCGCGTTTGCTATCACTAGTAGCGTGCTGCTGATCGTGGCAGGTTTGGGTGCCGGCGCGATTTGGGTGCGGTCGCTGACGGTGTATTTGCTGCGGACGGGCATGCTCAGCAAATATAAATATCTGGAAAATGGCGCGCACTGGGCGATTATGGCACTGGGTATGATGATGATCGCCAAGTTGTTTCATCTGGAGCTGCCGGAATGGGCGACGGGCGGTTTGGGGCTATTGTTTGTGAGCTTGGCGGTTGGTAGTAGTATGCTGGAGGCGCGAGCGATTAATTTGCAAGAAGCAGCCGCGGCGAAATTACATAGCGCTGAGCGGCGATTGAAACATGGCGCGGCGAGAATGGTGCCGCGGAGGCGACGGTAATTGATATTTGTGGCTTTTTGTTTCAAGAGGGCGCTTACTTATTGCGATATTGCTGCAATAAGCGTTTTTAATTTCGCAGGCGTAATGATGTAGTGATATGCCGGGGATTAGAGCTTGATACTGAGCGGTTCGATAGTACTATCAAGAAATGTGCCGATTAGCTTGATGGATTCGGGAATTGTCCAATCGCGGAGGATTTTTTGCTCGTCGGCGTTAAATTTGCTGAGGACGAAATCAACATCGCCGATTTGCCACCGCAGTAAGTTGTCGGTGCCGATACGAATATGCCAAAAGTCGGATCCAATGTGAGCATGAAGCGATTTCAAACCGTTGCTGCCAGCGTCGCGGCCGCCTTTACGGACGCGGATTTTACCAAAATCAAGGTCAGTGTCATCGTGAATAATCAGTACATCATCAAGTGTCAACTTGTAAAAATCCAGTAGTGCCCGCGCAGTAACGCCAACTTCGTTGTAATACGTCGTTGGTTTGACCAAGAGAACTTTTTCCTGCGGACTAGTGGTGCGCGACTTTGTGTTAGCGGTTGAGGCTAGCTTGACATTATTTAGCTCGGCAATATCCGCAGAAAATTTAAGCTTATTGCTAAAATGTGCACTCTGCTCTGCTGCCAGGTGGTCAATTACTAAAAAGCCAGCATTATGCCGCGTGTAAGCATACTTTTCGCCAGGATTGCCGAGGGCTAGAATGACTTTCATAGTCTTAGTATATCACCTCGGCCAGGATGACGTATAATAGACGTATGGCGAAACGCGATGATGATTTGGAATTTAGTGTTAATGCGGCGTTTGACGAGGCGCGGGCGGTTGTTGATAAAGTGCCGCTGTATTTGGTGAACGGTTCGCTCGGCGCTGGCAAAACCAGCGTGCTGGAGTTCTTATTGCAACAAAGTTGCTATAAGGGCGCGCGAGTGATTGAAAATGAGTATGCTAACGAAAATGTTGACGGCTACCGGCTGGAAGGATTGGCGGAGATGGTGACGACGTTGGCTGGCGACTGCGTCTGCTGCTCGTCGAAGCACGCGCTAACCAGGATGCTACTGGATTTTTGCCGCAATTCCCCTGCTCCGGTGTTTATTGAAGCGACGGGTGTGGCGCGGACGATGAATTTGGTCGAGAAATTGATAAATGCACAAATATTCAATAAGTACGAGCTGATGCAGAGTTTTTACGTGATCGATGCGCACGAGATTCTTAATGGTGTCGAGCCGGCACACGAGGTTGAACTACAAACGGCAGACGTGATTTTAGTGACTAAGGAAGATTTATTGAACGATAGCGAGCGAGCTGAATACGAAGCAAAACGGCGCGCCCTGCCCTACGCTAAGGTGCTCAGCGCACCGCACGGTCGGTTTGACCTCAGTAAAGTAACTACGCCGTCGGGACTATTGGCATTTTTTGACACATATGATGGCGAGCTGGCGGTGCCGGATAATCCGACGTACGCCGTGCTGGACGTCTCGGGTATGAATATCGCCCAGTCGGCACTGGAAAACATGTGGCCGGAACTGTTCAGGGCGTATGGCCTACGGCGAATGAAAGGCTGCTTTATTAGTGACAACGGTGCGCGCCAGCATGTGGAGGCGACCGAGCAGCAAATTCAGTTAGCTAATGTCAGACCTGAAGAGGCGGCAAAAATCGTATTCATCGGTGAACGGGCAGACGAAATCACGCGCGAAGCCTTGGCGGCACAACTAGTGATGTTTGGATAAAAAGTTCGCTTTCGTCGTTTCCGACTCATCAGCATAGACACACATCTATGGAGCGAACATGACAAGTGAGAGAGTTGGGAGTCTCTACAGACTCGCCATGTTCGCTTGATCGTAGCCTACTCCCAGGAGAAGCTGACTACGACGTATGAGTGCCCATACTGATTGTAGATGGTTGGCTCGAATGCCTCAAGCTTGACGGAAGACGTGTGCTCTTCCAATTTCTTGAGCGCGCTCAGCAGTGCCTTAGAGCACCGCTTGCTGTTTGCTACGGTGGTGGTCACCTCTTCGCAGATACCCCTAACGGAAGAAGGAAGCGTTCCTCTGTTTTTGTATTCTCTCGTAACCCTTTCTTTGACATCTTCGCAGATGTCTTTGATTGCTTCAAGAAAAGCCTCGATTCGAGCCTTTCTTATTTCGCCCTTCCTTCTTTTTTCTTGCCTGACGAATTCCTCTCTTGAGGCCTTAACATCAGGGGTAATGAATGTAGACATTGTAATGCCTTCTCCTCATCCGAGCGGACGCTCGTGTAAAAACACTGATCGGCGCCCGGATGGCGAACGACCGAAGATGAGGTTTCGGGATATTTCTTAAAATATCGCAAAATCTCACCTTCGGCTTATAAACTCTCTCAACTTGTCAAGATACACTTTCGGACAAGGATGTACTCAACTCGTCAACAAAAGCTGATATATATATCACTAATAGAATAAAATGTCAATAGATTTTGTCAAAATTGTGGTATTATATGCCTTTTTCGGCATTTTTGGCCTGTTTGTAGGCTTTGGTAACTGGCGCCAGGCCGCGGGCGACGCGTTCGCGGTTGGCTTTTAATTGCTTTTCGTCACGGAAAGACATTTTAATTGGCGTTCCTGCAAAATTGAAAGCTTCACGTAAAGTTCGCTCCAGGTAGCGTTTGTAGCTCCAATGGACGAATTTGAGGTTGCTGCCGTAGATGACGAACCATGGTGGGGCGATGTCGGTCTGGACGATGTAGCGGAGTTTTGGGTGTGAGTTTTTCAGGCCAGCTGGCGGATGAGCGGCGACGGCTTTTTGTAAGAGGTCGTTTAAGACGCGGGTTTTGCACTCTTGGTGGCGGCGCTTGTAAATATCGAGGGCTAGGTCGAACAATTTGGCGACGTTTTGGCCGGTGACTGATGAAGTGAAAATCAGCGGTGCGTAGGGCGTGAATTTGAAATGATAGCTAATTTGTGGCGCTAATTCGTCGCGGGTGTAGGCATCTTTGCCTTCGACGAAGTCCCATTTGCTGACGACCAGGACTAGCCCCTTGCCTGCTTCGTCGATGATGCCAGCCAGCCGTTGATCTAATTGAACGTTCAATTCGTTAACATCCATCAAGAGAAAACAGATGTCGGCTTCGTTGATGGCCTGCATGGTGCGTAGGACGGAGAACTTTTCGATGCCGGTTTCTTGCTTGCCCTGGCGGCGGATGCCGGCGGTGTCGAGTAGTTCGATGGTCTGGCCGTGGTAGCGGACTTGGACGCGGTTGACGTCGCGGGTGGTGCCGGCAACGTTGGCGACGATGGCTTGCTGCTTACCTGCCAAGGTGTTGAACAAGTTACTTTTACCGACGTTTGGCCGGCCAATCAAGGCGACACGGATGATGTCGTCAGGTGCGGTGGCGGTGGCTGGCGGGATGAGTTCGGCGATGTTGTCGAGTAGCTCAGAGATACCGATGTTGTGTTCGGCGGAGGTTTTGATGATGGTTTTGATGCCGAGGCGTTTGAATTCGTCGGTATGGAGCGAGCCTTTGAGGTCGGCTTTATTGGCGATCAGGAGGACGGGTTTGCCGCTTTTGAGGGCTTTTTTGGCCAGTTGGCGGTCGGCGTCTGATGGATAGACGGTGGAATCGACCATGACGAGAATGACGTCGGCCGCGGCAGAGGCGTCGGCGATTTGGTCTTGGATGGTGGCTTCGAATTCGTCTTCGGCGGGTTTGAGGCCGGCGGTGTCGATGAGCCAGAATTCAGCGTGTGTGTCACTATTTTGCCGGCGATATGAAACTTTGCCAACGACGTTGTCACGGGTGGTGCCAGCTTCGCGGGCGACGATGGCGGTGCGGGCGCGCGTCAAGCGGTTGAACAGCGAACTTTTGCCAACGTTGGCTTGGCCGATGATGGCGACGGTGGGTAATTTACTGGGCATAATTATGCTTATTATAACAGAGGCGCGGCGATTTGGCGAGGATAAACTGTGATGTCAAGTTTAATTGCCGTTGGCTGGAGTGGGTGTTGTCTCGGCGGTTGGCGCGGGACTGTTTTCAGCTGTTAGCGGAATGTAGCCGCATTCAGGGCTGTTGGGGATGGCGGTAAAACCGCCTTGACTAAAGTAATCAGAATATCGGTACAGTAGCGTAGTGCCGTCACAAGCCTTTGCGACGGTTGCGTTTGTCCGCTCTCCTGGTTCGCAGTCAGAGCTGTCTCTACAGCCCCAGTCAATAACCTGCCAGTCAAGATCGGGGTTGCCTTTTGAATCTGTCTGTGTATTTTCTTGCCCTTGTTCTGTGTCGGCTGGTTTTGTTTCTGATGTTGGCGCGGCACAGCCCGAAGCAGCCAGTGCAGCGGCAGCTATGACGCCAAGAGCTTTCCCTGCTCTTTTTCGTAACGACTCGTTTATGTTGCCAATTGAAAACCCTTCGCCTTTTCCCATAATAATATCCTCCTAATATTTATGATGTAAGGTATAGTACGCTATCGTTAATTTGGTGTCAAATTGCTTTCCTGAAATTCCCCTCGCTTCATGTTGCCAAGCGAGTAATTGCCAAAATCTGTCCGGTGAAGTTTGGCGACGGTGTAGCCGAGGGCGGCAAACGTGCGGCGGATTTGGCGGTTGCGGCCTTCGCTCATCTGGACAATCCAGCGGCGGTCGTCGCCGTCGTGCTGGCGCTCAAGCGTCAAGCGGCTCGGCCCGTCAGGCAGCTGCACGCCAAAGTCGTTAATCATTTGCCGGTGTAATGGCTGGAGCGGTTGGTCAAGCGTCACCAGATAGCGCTTAATCTTATAAAACGACGGGTGTGTCATATGATGAGCAAAGTCGCCGTCGTTAGTGAGGAGAATTAGCCCAGAGCTGTCTTTGTCCAGGCGACCGACGGGCTTCAGATGATGAAGGCTTTTTGGTAATAATTCGTAAATAGTTGGTACGCCGCCCTGAGAGGCGCGCGAGCAAAGATAGCCGACGGGTTTATTTAAGGCGATGATTTTTTTATCTTGAATCTTCAGGGAGTTGCCGTTATAAGAGACGTGGTTGACTTCAGAGATTTGCCGCCCTAGCCTGGCGGGCTGGCCATCAACAATAATCTTCCCTTTTTCAATCAGTTCATCGGCTTTTCTGCGAGAAACACCCAAACTCAGCGCCACAAATTTATTGAGGCGCTGAGTGTTTCGAGCGGTGTTAAGATCTGTCATTGCTGTGGGTTTAGTGGTGGAGATTGTGGCTGTGGAGCTTCTGGTGGTTGAGGCGGAAGACCTTGTGGCTGTGCGATAGGTATATTAATTTCCTCGGCAGAAGGCTGGGCAGGCTGTGACACGACTGGAATTGTCGTTGTCTGTGTCTGTGGAGTATTTAGTATTGGTGTTGTCGGTGTTGGCGTGCTTAACTCCTGAGCCATTAATTGAGAAACATCGACTGAGTTCTGTGAGTTATCGGCCGGTAATGGTTGGATAACACGATCTCCAAGCCCTGCTGGGCGTGGTACAGATGACGAGAATGGTGCAGTTGGCTGCGGTAAGGTTGCCTGTTGCGGCTGTGGCTGTTGCGCGGCATTTGGCGTTGGTTGTGGTGTCGCTGGCTGCTGCGGTTGTTGCTGCGGAAGTGATTCTGCTGGCGGTGTTGTCGGCATGTCGACTGAAGGGGCAGCTGGCTGTGGAGATAATGACGATATATCAGGCCTGGTTACTGGTTGTGGTTCTGGATCTGATGGTGGTAATTGCGGTTCCGACTGGGATGTTGGCTGGGATACTAGAACCGGGTCCGTACCGACGCCAGGTAAATCGCCCAATGTCTCGTGGACTGCCCTAACAACGTCTTCGATGCCTACTTGCGACTTTACTAAATAACGATCAGCACCTAATTGCTCTCCGCGTTTTCGCTGGTCTTCTGATGATAATGCTGTCATGATGATTACTTTGACGTCTTTTGTCTCGGTTGTAGAGCGCAAGATATCTAACATATCGAAGCCAGAGATTTTTGGCATCATTACATCGCTTAAGATTAGCCGCGGACGTTCTTTAATTGCCATGGCCAGAGCTTCTTCGCCATCGCCCGCCGAAACGATATCGTAGCCCTCCGCCAAAAGTCGTACGCCGTAAATTTCGCGTAAACTTTTGTCATCCTCGACCAATAAAATTTTTGTCATATATTTATACTATACTGAAGTTTCGGTAAAAAAGCCATAGTCCTTATGTTTGTTTGCGCTTGGAGGTTGATTCTCGCTGACGTTTCTTTTTGAGGTTTTCTTCAATCTCTGCTAGTGTTGGTTCAGCAGTGCTTTTTTGTGATTTTGGCTCTTGTGGTTGGGCTATTGGTTTGGAAGAATCTACTACTTGCACGGGGATTGAAATTGTAGTTGAGGTTGGTGTTGGCGCTGGAGGAGTTTTGCTTCCAGGTTCAGACTCTACGTTTTCTTTAGGGGTAGACTTAGGTGTTTTAGTGGCTATTGGGTTGACCTCTGTTTTAGGTGCTGGTTGATCATCTGTAGAATTTAGGCGATGCTTGGCCTCTGTGTTGCTAACGCGCGGAATCTCTAGATAAAACGTGCTGCCGTGCTTATATTCGCTTTCGACGCGTAGATTGCCAGACATTGCCTCAGCCAAGCGACGACTCAAATACAGCCCCAGTCCTGTGCCGCCGATTTCGCGTGTGTCAGAATTATCAACACGATAGAATTTTTGGAATAAGTGTGGTAGATCTTCGGCAGGAATACCGATTCCGCTGTCTTTGACACTGACAGAAACCTGTTTGTCGTCACCAGAAACATTGACTAAAACTTCACCAGCTGAAGTATATTTGATGGCATTTTCAATCAAGTTGCCAACGACTTCTCGGAAATGATCAGGGTCGATATTGGCGTAAAAAATCGGCTGCAATGATTTCTCTCCGCTCTCATTAACTACATCTGGCATAAAAACGTAATTAAGTTGCTTTTCGTTAGCTTTCATTGTTAAGCCGTCGAAAATTTCCTTGACGAACTCGTTGACGTTGACAATCTCTGGCTCGTTTTTCAGCCGGCCGTCTTCTGCCTTGCTGATATCCAACAAATCTTGGAACAATCTTCCCAGATGACGGGCAGACTCATGAGCTTTGGTGATAAAATCGCGAGCTTTTTCGTCAATGTGGGCAGTGGCGGGATTTAAGGCAAGCCCCAAGTAACCTTCAATTGACGCAACTGGCGTACGCATTTCATGGCTAGCGGTGGAAATAAACTCAGCCTGCTCACGTTCTTCAGCCTTTTCTTTGGTGATGTCGCGAAAGACTACAATAATCCCCTCTCCGTCCGTACCAACAGGCGAGCTGACAATTGAGACTAAAATTCGTTTTCCAGAACTGGTTAGCAAGAACAATTTATCGCTGTGGGTCGGCTGGTTTTTTGCTAAAGCTTGGGAGATTGGGTTTTCAAGTTCATTCACTTCCTTGCCATCTGACGCTACCAGTTTTAAGACACTTTTCCAGCTTAGCCCGAGTGCATCTCCTTGATTCCAGCCAATCATCTGTTGGGCAGAAGGATTGATTAGTTCAATGTTGCCCTCTCTAGAAATCGCCAAAACACCATCATCAATAGTATTAATCACTACATCAGACTTACCTTCAACGGCGGAGAGTTTGGTTTCCAGGCTAGACAAATTGTCGTCAACTTGCTGGCGGCGACTCCACAGTATAAGACTAAACACGAGTGGCAAAAACCCAAAGAACATATAGCCAATAATAATTTGCGTGTTCATTCCCTGTTGGATAATAGCGAAAATAACTTGAACGACAATCAGCAGACTCATTATTCCCAAAATTACCATGCCGAAAAATCCCGCAAAAATCGCGACGATAATCCACATAACTAAGAATGGAGAGAGAACTCCGCCGCTAGTGATAATGGTCGTAGAAGAAACGGCGACGGCTAGTAAATAGACGAATATCCCAATGGCAGTTTCGTGTTTTCTGGGTAGCCAAAAGCATAAAATTAGGATGAGTAAACTACTGCTCGCGGCCAGGCCCGCCGCCAAGTCAGAAACAGATAGGCCGATGGGTAGTTGATAACCAGTAGGAATGAAGCGTGCCCATGCGTACAAAAGGACAATGGTCCAACAGCTTAGTAAAGCTACTTCGCATAATCGTCGTAGCCAAAATCTAGAAATCGCCTGAGGCTTACAACAAATACCGCCCTTTTTCATGAGTTTATTATGGCGAATTTTTTGTAAAATCTCAAGAGCTACTTTTATGGGGTATTGTGCAGGGTTCTATATTTCTTGGGTAGCGGTGCTGTATCGCCTTAAGAAATCCTGAGCTAGCAAAAAGTAGACAGTTGGCCCCTTTTCATGATATAATCCATGAAGTTATGGCCCTATCGTCTAGCGGTTAGGACGCCAGGTTCTCATCCTGGTAACCCGGGTTCGATTCCCGGTGGGGTCACCAGATCGGTTATTCATAATTTGGCGGAGTTTCCGTCATTTTTATTTATTAGAAAATATTATGCCCTTCTGTGTGATAAGAATGGTGAAGACAGGGCTACTTCTCTGGCTTATCTGTATCATTATCCATCTGCTTGACAACCTCGATAAGGTTACGCGGCGTGATGTCGGCCTTGATTAAATATCCATCAACACGACTCATCACAGAGTTGCGCGAAGCCTCGTCTTGCTCAAAATTGGTCATAATCAGTACTTTGCTATTAGGAATCAAATCGACGTCATTATTACGCAGTGCGTCAAGAATCTGGTCGCCGCGCTGTTCTGGCAGCATCAAATCCAGGATAATCAGGTCAAACTGTTGATTGCGCGCCGCCACCAACCCGTCATTGCCGTCAACCACCCACGTCACGTCATAGCCGGCTTTTTGCAAACTCCGCACATACATCTCGCCGATAAACCGATCGTCTTCTACGCATAAAATTGTCTTTATCATATTCCCTCCTAATCCCTGTACATGGCATGATTTTTAATCCAACCGCCGCCTTTTCTGATCAATTGATTATTTAATTGGCCGTCTTCTAATAATTTATCTTTGACAGTGGCGTAAATTGGCAAGGTGAACGAGAAAACCGAGCCTTCGTTTTCGCGGGAACGAGCGGTAATGGAGCCGCCGTGCGATTCGACGAAGGCTTTACAGATATATAGTCCGATTCCGGTACCAGCGACTGCTTCGCGTGATCGATGCGAGCGGTAAAATTTGTGGAATAAATTATTAACGACGTTGGCGGGCATACCGATGCCGTTGTCGGCGACAGAAACCTCTATAAAGTCACCCTTTTTCTCGGCGGAAACCGTTACCGACCCGCCTTCAAAGCTGTATTTTATGGCATTATCGATGAGGTTGCCGATTACTTCACTAATACTGCCACGGTCGGCTGCCACGGTCGGTAAATCATTTGGGATATTGATATTCAGCAAACGTTGTTGGGTCGAGGCTCGCAGCTGCATATCATCGGCAATTGAAGCATAAATGTGAGCGACGGTATCTTCTAATAGGTGAACTTTCAGATGGTGCCGGTCAAATCTTGCCACGTTGAGGATGTTATCGACGTAGCTAGACAATCGATTTGCAGAAACTGTTAACCGATCGAGCAGCTGTTTCTCGTCGCCTTGCAGTCGTCCAGAAAACTCTTCAGTGATAATATCCAAGTAGCCACGGATCACTGTAATTGGACCACGAAGCTCATGTGCGGCAAATGATATAAAATTGAGATCCTCTTCCTCTGGGAGATAACTATCGGACTTGTCGATAAGAAAAATAATGGTTTCCGCAGCAGCGCCCTTTTCGTACGAAGCCACCACGTCAAATATTCGTGATTTTTGAATAATCCCCGGATTAGTACCGATGCGTCGCCAACGGCGTTCATCCTTAATTTTATCGTTGGAGATTTCATGCAGCCAGTCGGTAATAGTTGGCTCGTTAATAAAATCTAGCGCTAAAAAGTTTTCTCCATTTGGCTTCTGGGAAATCGGTGCGGCAGAATTGGCGAAAATTATTTTTTGTTTACTATTAAGCACTACAACACCGGTACTGGTCTGGTTTAATGCTTGGGTGAGCGGAGTGTTTTTAGCTTTATCTGTAGGCTTTTCTGCTGGCTGGCAATCATCATAAATTGCTTGAAGAGCAGTTTTAAAGCCAGTTTTTTCATAATGTTTATCGTTGGGCTTGGGTGGTTTTTCGGCAGTCGGTTCACCAATTTTATGCGATAATGCTGCCAGAATTTTACTAAGCGGCGCAGTAATAATTTTGACGATGACAATTGAAGACACAATTCCTAAAATAAAGGCCACTAAAATAGTAATCCAGAAATTGAACTGAAAAATAGAGCTGATATCAGTCAGGTAAAGAGTAGTCGCCAGCCCGATAATCACGCAGGTGTTGGCCGCAAGTAAGATTAGTGTAACGTGCCGGTAGTAATATTGTTTATATTGTCGTAGGGTTTTGGCTTTTGGGCCTATTGCCATGAAACGCCTCCCCTGCCTGGAGTGAAGGCTGCGATCCAAGTTTGACCGCGATTCAAGGCAATATTCTTCCCGGATTCGTCAGTCAATTTCAGGGGTGAATTGATGTCTGCCTTTGACCAAGTTGCAGTAGTGACCATGCCGTTTTGGAAAATATAGGCTTTGCCGCTACCAGTGGTTTTGGCGTCCTCGTAGCCGTCGGAATTTTGAGCGCGAGCTTCGACACCGACTTCTATGGCGACTACGACCTTTGGGGCAATTTGTCCATCTTCGCGGTCAGCGTGTGGTGTGCCAGCCAAATTTCTTACATAGGAATTTGATGATTTATCGTAGGTGTAGGATGTATTGTATAGCGCGCCGCTAAGGTTAATCGTAATGGAAGTTGCGTTTGGCGCTTCGGCTGGTTTTCCATCCGTGCGGTTGAAACTGGTGAACTCGGATTTGGTGTAGCCCTTAGAGCTGTTTAATTGGTCAATTCGTTCTCCGGAAGTGTAGACATTGTGCGGCGCGTAGCGATCGCGGACTCGCCAGTATGAGCCGGCGTTAAAGAATTGGTCAATATCGCGGTAGTTGCCGTTTCTGACTTGCGCTAAAGCGTTGGGGCTGCCGCCAACGTGGGCGACTGATGCTTGGTATGGCGCTGCCCAGCTAAGGTAATATAGTCTGAGGCTGCGCACTGGGCCAATTGCCGTTGGCTTTTCTCCTTGGTATAAGGCTAAGAATCTGGTGATTCCTCCTTCGGCGACTGCTTCGTAAACAACGCCGGCTTTTTTTAGGCCAGACTGTGGTCGAGCGGCTGGGCTGTTTTCAATCATCACGCCAGTAACGGGTTGCTTCGTGGCGTTTTCATCAGCAACTTCTATACCGGTTAGCGGTAAGTAAAACTTCTTTGGTGTAGCTTTTTTCTTTGGTATTTGTAAATCTGTACTGGCAGTTTGGTCATACTTTATAGAATAAATAGCAATCAAGAAGACTCCAGCAATAACTACCGCGCTGGAAATTAGCGCAATTGCTAAAATATGTTTTTTTACCCACTCTTTAAATCGTTTCCAGCGGGGTTCTTTTTTCCGTCGAGATTTATCGATTTTTTCTATATTCATGCTTATGCTTAGTATAGCATTTTCGGCGCGTGAATAAACTATTTTTGTAGATAATTATCAATTCTTTGCAGGGTCTTCTCTTGGCCAATTAGCGCTAATGTGTCATTCAGCTGTGGACTAAACTGCGCCCAAGTGGTCACAATTCGAACCAAACTAAAGAGGATGCCAGGTTTTTGACCTGTCGTTTCTAATAACCCATTCAGGCAATTTTGGATTGATTCTGGCGTCCAATCGGCAATTTTGGCGATTTCTTGGCGCGCTACGCTTAAAATATCCTGTTGTTCTTCTTTGGTTAATTTTCGGAGTTGCTTATTGCTGTTAATTAATTCTTCGTCGATCTCGGGCTCAGTGAAGAAATAATTGGTTAATTTTGGCAAATCTTGCAATGTTTTCAAGCGGTCCTGTGCCAGGCTTAACACTTGTTTTTTATACGACTCTTCGGCATTTTTTGATTCTTCACCCCAGAAAGGCCTACACCGCATATAAAGGTTATCTAAGTTGAGTGAGCGAATCCATTGACCATTTAGCCAAATGAGCCGCTGCTCGTCAAAGCGTGCGCCTGATTTCTGGACGCGATCAAGTGAGAATTTTTCAATAAGTTCGTCCTTACTAAAAATTTCCTGCTCAGTGCCATCATTCCAGCCAAGTTGCGCTAAGAAATTCAGCATAGCTTCTGGTAATATTCCCTCTTTTTGGTACTCAGTGACGCTTTTTGCGCCATCGCGCTTGCCTAGCTTTTTATTGCCAGTTGGCGCCATGATATGCGGGACGTGTGCCAGAATTGGCGGCTCGATTTTTAAGGCTTCATATAGTGATAAATATTTGGGTGTGCTAGCAATATATTCCGAGCCACGAATAACATGGGTGATCTTCATTTCAAAGTCATCAATGATATGAGCGAAGTTATATGTTGGCAGCCCGTCTGCCTTGATTAGAATAAAATCGTCAAGTGCTTCTGGTCCGGCTGATAATTCACCCATGACCGCGTCCTGCCAAGAATATCTCTTAATTTCCGGAACCTTAAATCTCAGCGGCATGCCCAGCTGCCATTCTGGTGGATTTTCTGGACGATGGTCGCGGTATAGAAAGGCTCGTTTTTCGGACTTGGCTTGGTCGCGGAAGGCTTGAACTTGCTCTGGTGTGTATGGATCGGCGTAAGCTAACTCCTCGTCAATCATCTTCTTAGCCCACCTGAGATAAATTTCTCGACGATTTGTTTGGTGGTATGGTCCGAAATTGCCAATCTCTTTATCATTATTGAGATTTGGCCCTTCATCCCAATCTAGTCCTAACCAATTTAGAGTTTTCAAAATCAACTCTTCCGCTCCTTCAACAAATCTGGCTTGGTCGGTATCTTCAATGCGTAAAATAAAATTACCTTGGTGTTTTCGGGCGATAAGATAAGTATATAATGCAGTGCGAACGTTACCGACGTGAATATAGCCAGTCGGACTTGGCGCGAAACGAGTTCTAATAGTCATGAATAAATTATATCACGTTATCTGATGCGCTACAGGCTGGCGGCAATTTTCTGGATTTGGTCGCTAGAGAGATTGGCGTCACCGCTAATTTGGTATAAAATACCACCATTTACCCAAGCAGCTTCCTTGCCGCCGCTGTAAATTGTTAGTCCATCAATCATCGTGGTGTTCGGCGATTTATGTTTTTCAGAGAAAAACTCCTTGACGGCTGATGAATTCCAATTGCTTTTCTGCTGAGTTATAGTGTAAGCTGAGCTGCCGTCGGCATAGGCATAGCGCATAGTAACTTCGCCGGATTTGAATTTAATTGGGCCGTTTAATGCATAGCCGTCGGGCTTATAGCCTGGATATTTGGCGTCAATTCCCGATTGGACTGCTGCCATTTTTATAGATATGTTTGGCATACTTAAATATGTTAAATAGCCACCAAGCAACATCACTGCAAACCCGACAGAAAAGGTGTTTAGTAGGCGCAGTGCGCCGCCTTTTTTCTGGCGTCGACGGGTTTTTTTGTTGCTGGCAATCTCATTCGATAAGGCTTTTTCAATGGCTTCGTTTTTCAGTTCTTTAGCGGTTTTTACGGCCGGTTTTTCGATTTTTTGCGGGATGATGGCTGGAGTTTTGACGATAGGCATTGGGCGACGATCTCTTCGTAATTGGTTATTAGTGCTGAGTGGTCTCTGTTGTGCGCGCCTAATGATAGGGTGTGTTTCGGCTGGCCGGTTGATGGCAGTTTGCTGAGGGGCTGGCTTAGGTGTTGCTGGGGCAAATTTTTTTATGGCAACGTGTTGTTGCGCGGTGATGTGGAGTTTCTGAGTTTTGGCGGCAAGAGGCACTCCTTGCGGTTTTTTAACGTGCCGGCGATTTAAGGTGCTTGATTTTTGGATGTGAGCGGCATGAATACGCGATACTGCCGTGCCGCGGTTATTGCCCAATTGGTCTCTTTTTACTTCAATTTTTTTTACATCAACATCATTCATTACCATGCCAGTTATGGTATTATAGGCGCGTCCGTTGATGACTACATAATTTTTACTTGCCATTAATCCCCCTAATGTTTATTCCTACTATATATAGTACAAACCGCCTACGGTTTTTTCAAGTGTAAAAATATGTTATAATCTCCCTGATTATGTACCAGAAAAGAAATCGCACCAAAGAGCTCGCGCGGCGGACTTTTGTGTACGCGTTGATGACGCTGGCTATGGTTGGACTATTGGTGTTTTTGACGTTTAGAATGCTTGGCTATACGTTTAACCCTAACACAAAAGAGTTGCAGCAAACGGGTCTTGTTCAGTATGAATCTCATCCCAGTGGTGCGCTAGTTTATGTCGATGATATGGAGTTGCGTCGAACCTCGACGAAGAGCACGGTTTTACCAGGAAAACATACGTTTGCGATGAAATTGGATAAATATGAGCCGTGGCAAAAGACGGTCGATATTAAGTCTAATACAGTAACAAACTTAAATTATGCTCGACTTGTTCCTGTCAATCGCGAGACAACAGAGGTAAAAACGCTTGATACAGTACAATTTGTCTCTCTATCGCCAGGCGGTAATTTTTTGATAGGGTTTGGGGTGAAGGATAAAGCACCAATAATGACTATTGGCGACATACGTGACACCGGTAAGGGCAAAGAAAAATTTACGGAACATGCACTCAGCACGAACGTTTTAGCTGGCTATTCCCTGTCTGCTGATAATCATGTATTTTCAGTGGTAGAATGGGATCGTGATTCGCGGTATGTTTTAGTGAAGCATGTGTATCCGGCAGAAAATAACACGACAGGCGTACAGTGGTTGGTTTTTGATAGAGAAAATTCAGAAAAAATTATCGATATAACAGCAATGACGGGTTTGGGAATTAAGCAAATTGGTTTTTCTGGAACTGGCGCGCATGCGGTGTATATTTTGCAGGACAGCGGTGAACTTAGACGAGTTGACCTGGATAGTTCAACAATTTCCAGTCCTATTTTAACCGGCGTAGAGTCGTTTAAGCTGTATGGCGATGACCGCTTGTCATATATAGCGATTGGCGACGGTAAGAGGATTGCGGGAGTCTGGAAGAGAGATTGGAAGCATCCGTTTGTAATTGGTAGTTTTACAACTGAAGAGAAGCCAGTAATTCGGACATCTCGATATTTTAATAAAGATACCGTGGTTTTGGCAGTTGGTCAGAAAATGACAATCTATCGCGGCGATATTTCAGACTCAAAAGATCAACAAAAGGAATTCTTAAAAACAGCGAAGATCATTAAGACGGAAAATGTGACAACGAATATAACGTTGGATAACGCTGGGCGATTTCTGGTAGCGCAAAACGGCGCGATGTTGCAATCGTACGATTTGGAGCGTCAAGAGTTATCGAAGGTGTTCAATATTGGTGTTGCGCAGGAAGTGAAATGGCTTGATAATTTCTATGTTCGCAGCGTCTCGGCCTCAGGAAAAATGGAAATTCGCGAATTTGACGGCACGAATGCACATACGCTACTGGACGCGCATAAGGATTTGGGCGCGGTTCTGTCGTCAAATCAGCGCTATGTCTATGGGCTAACGGTGAACGCGGCGGGAAAAATTGTTCTGAGCAAGATGAATATGGACACCGGATCAACAGGTTTCTTTAATTAAGTCGCTATTTATATTTTACCCACCGAAGAGCCGCTCTAAGATGGTCGGCTCGGGTTTTCCGGGAATGGCGGAGTTATTTCCCTGCTGCTGAGATGAGCCTGATTCGCTTGTTGAGGTAGCCTTGTTGGGGTCGGGGTTGATTTGTTCAGCAAAAACCAGGAGACGTTTTTCTGCCGTTCCTAGAGGTACGCAGCTCACCAATGTTAACATTGGTTTATTGGTGTTGAGTTGGACCTTTGAGACTTCGTTTGGCATAACAACCTCTGTGGAAGTAATTTTATACGTATAGCGCTTGCTATTATAGTTCATGTAAATTATGTCGCCCTTAACCAATTTTTCATTCTGCGCAAACACAAACTTATAATCACCAGCGGCAAAAGCGTCATTGCTGGAGTGGGCAGCAAAGACCGCATTACCGACCTGTCCTGGCACGGCGCTGGCGCCCGGAATTGAAAAGTGAGCAATTCCCCGCTTCATGGCTTCTGATTGTGATTTTGTGTCGCTGGCGGCGCCATAAACAACAGGCGCGTCAACATTTATTTTAGGGATAATCATGCGAGGCTCAGAGCTGACAGAAGCGTCAGTGGAAGCATCGACAATGATATTCTGTGGGTTAATCGCGCCAGGAGTAGTATAAGCGGCGACTGCGCCAAAGATAATACGATTGTATTGTAAAAACATGAAAATCAAGAGGACTGATATGCCGGCAATGGCTGGGATAAAATGACGAGATTTCTTAACTTTTTGGGCAGATTCACGGACTTTTTGTTGGATTTGACTACGAAGTTCCTTGATGGCAATCGCTTGCGGGTCTGTTGGTTTATCAGTGCTAGTGTTTGGTGTGTTTTTTTGCGTTTCTTTGGTTAGGCGAGAGATTTCACGGTTTTTGGCAGCAATATTACCAGCATAATAACGCTCATAGTACATTTGGTAGTATTTTTGCCAAGCACTGTGGTACTGCTTCCATTGGTCGGCTGAGACTTGCGTGTGGACGGGCGATTGTGATTGGGCGGCTTGCGATTTGGTTTCTGATTTTTTTGGTTCTTCGGCAATTGGCGCAGTTCGCATGGCGTGAGGGGTGCTTTGTGTGGGTGTGGGATTTGGCTGCGGCTCAGCCTGCGGTTTGGGCTGAGGTGGTTTAATCTGGGCCGGAGCCGGTATTGGCTGCGGCTGGGCAGTTTGCGGTGAGATAGGACGCTCCTCTGATTTGGCGTAAATAGCATTAAGCTGTCCACGAATAATATCCGCGGCGGCGTTTTTTGAGTCTGCTGGGTCGCGAGGTGGTGGCGTGAGAGGTCGGCGCTGATCTGATGGCGGCATACCCACTCGACCGTTTGATTGATCATCCGTCGGATACATAGCTCCTTTCATTATACGGGAAATTGGCGGTAAATAAAAGTCATGCTTGTGGCTGAGAGGCGGTTATGGTACAATCGAACGGTAGTTTGAAGCGTTCTCTTGTGCCGCGGTGGCGGAATTGGTAGACGCGCTAGACTCAAAATCTGGTGAGCAATAGCTCGTGCCGGTTCAAGTCCGGCCCGCGGTACCAGAGATTGCTTCAGGCTTGATCGTCCAGTTTGGGCGATTTTATTTATGAAGAAATAGCAGTACTAATCGCGGCCAACGGTGATTCTGGGGACCAGACCAGGTAGCTCGCCGCGCGCGCCCCAACGGTTCCTCGCCAGATTGCCATCGGCACATTCCAGTTTTGAGTGACGACTTCGCCGCCATGAGCAATTATCAGATTGTCAGCATGAAAGACACAGATGGTAACGGGATAGGTGATGGTGAATTTGTGGAGAATGTCGACAAGTTGCGCCAATTGAATACTGAAGGTGATGATTTTTGGATAATAGACAGCGCGAAAAATTTTCTGGGTTTGTGCTAGGCTCGCTATGAAAACTACGTGAGGATTTTCGAGGATTTCGGCGAAGCTATTCTGAACTAGGTCGATGGCATCTCGCGTCAAGACGACGGGAATGTTGGCTTTTTTTATCAATTCTTCGTAGACGATTGAGGTTTGACTATTGCGCCCAGCATCGCCACATAATAACAACACGTCAGCCCAATTTTCTAATGCCAGCGCCTCACTAAGGGCTTCGTTGGCCAGGCTACCGGATTGGTTTGTTGGTGCGAATAGTACGTCGGTCATGGCCGATGGAACATTTTTTTTCAAAGCGTCTGGTAGCAATACACGAGCCTCACCGACCCCAGTTTTAAGGGCTTCTTGGTAACTTTCCGCGACCGCTAAAAATCCTAATTTATTGCCGCCGATAATCCCCAGCCTCCCTGCTTGGTCTCGCCGTTCTGGCTTGTTCCATTCAACGTCGGTAAAAAGTGGTTTGCCCAGTTCCTGTTTTTGCCAAAATTTCATGTCCATATGTTTATTGTAGCGTATCTATTTGTCGATTTGCGCATTTCGAGCTATACTCTGCTTATGTATAAGCAAATGCTGACCCACAAACAAGCCGTCAAAATTCGCTTAAAAAAAGCTAAAAATAAAGAAGAATTGCGTGATTTGGCGCGGTTTCATCATGCTCGAATTACCGAGTTTCAACATGAGCGGCTGGTGCATTTGTTGATGACATTCTTCTTTGCTCTGTTGTGTCTTTGTGCGCTAGGAATGTTCTTCTGGCTATCGTCGTTGGCTCTTGATGGGATACTGGCGGAGTTGGCGGGAATTATGATGCTAGCGCTGGTTATTTTGGAATTGTTTTATATTCGCTATTATTACCAATTGGAAAACGGTATCCAAAAATTATACGAATTGACGATTCTTATAGAAGAGGAATTTATTACTAAGTAGCGCACGGCTGAATATTCTGGATGTTTTACAGTTTTGGTTTTTCCGATTTTTGATTGTAATTTTTATCGTTTCTGGAAATCTTTTTATATATTTCATCAAATGTTAGTCCTGAGTCGCGGACTAATTTCGCCATGTCTTTACCGACGTAACGGAAATGCCAACTTTCGGCTTCTATGCCGGTCAAATCTTCTTTACCTTCCGGGTAGCGCAGAATAAAGCCGTATTTGTAAGAATTGTTCGCCAGCCAGGCGGCGGTCTCCTTTTTCAGGCTGCAGCGGGCAAAATTAGCTTTGCAGTCTTTATCAAAGCTGGATAAGTCCACCGCTAGGCCAAGCTGATGCTCGCTGTGCCCTGCTTGATTAACGTATTTTTCGGTGTAGGCGGCGCCGCTTTTGGCTTTCGATTCGGCAACGAGTTTTTTCTGGTCGGCAGCCGAGCGGTAGGCGCTAGTCACGATCAGGTCATTTTTAGCAGCTTTGGCAGCGGCAAACATGTCTTTTAGCTCCGGCTGGATTTCTGTACTGGCTCGCTTGTCTTCCAGCCAGTCGCCGTGCTCGACTGTTAGGTTCGCTAATTTCGGCTGGTAATCTTCGCTAATTCCCTGGGTTTTTGATACGTAAGCCCAGATACCGCTGGTTTTTAACAATTTTTGTGATGGAATTTTTAACTTCAATTGCGTATTATTAGTGCCAGCAAAAGTAACAGTTTTCACTGGCGAAACGGTTGGTTGGGCTGCTATCTGCGCTTGAATTCGGTCGTATGTATAGTTGGTTTCGTAGGTGCCACTAATCACCAAAAATGTAAAAGTCACCCACGCCGATAAAACCATTGCTAACAAATAAGTAAATATATTTTTCCCGCCCTTATGCATGATATGTATTATACGCTATTAGGTGGTTTTTGCTAGATTAATTTGATACGTTTGGTGGATGAGCGTCGGAATTATGACGATGATAAAAATTATTTTTGTTTGATTTTGCTTGCTGCCTTTTCAATGTATGGCCAAGCCTCTTCCATCGTCAAGTCCGACTGCTGTAAGGCGCCCGCGAGTTCCCGCCCAACGTAGCGAAAATGCCATGGCTCGTACTGATAGCCGGTGATTTTTTCCTTGCCCTTCGGATAGCGCAGAATAAAGCCGTACTCGTGAGCGTGTGCGGCTAGCCATTTGCCGGCGGCGGTTCGCTCGAAACAATCATCTACCCAACAGGTTTGGTCGGCGCCAGCGAAGTCAACGGCTAGGCCTGATTGGTGCTCGCTGTGTCCGGGGCGGGAGCTAAAGCGGCTGGCTGCGGCCTCACCGTGCTGGCGGACGTAGCTAGCGAAGAGCGAGGCTTGGGTGGCGTAACTGCGGTAGCCTGAGCCGACGCGGAGGGTGACGCCGGCGGCGCGGGCAGCGGCGACTAATTTCTCGAGATCAGGCATGAGGACGGCGCGGAGCGAGCGCTCGTCCTGGCCGCGGCCGGGTAATGTCGGTACGCTGACGATGCGGAGGTCGCTTGGCTGATAGCGAGGATTGGCGAAGGCTCGAGATTTGTTAGCAATTTTCCAGAGATCAGCGTCATCGGCATTGTTGACAATGCGGGCGGGGATCGGCGTAGCGTTTGGCAGAGCAAGGCCCGGCGCAGCTGGCGCTGGAGGTTTCTGGCTGTCGGGAGTTTTTTCTTTGGGTGCTGGCGCGGGTTGCTCCTTGCTAATTGGCTGCTGGGTGGTGGCGTGCGGTGGGTTGAAATGACGGAGGGTGAAATAAGTCACTACAGCGCTACCGGCGACAATCAGCGCAGCGCCCAGGCCGATGAGCAGATTACGTTTTCCTGAGCGTTTGGCGATTTTCATACCTCAACCTCAATACTCACTGGGCAGTGGTCGCTGCCCATTTGTTCGGGGTGGATTTGCGGATTTTTGATGCGCTCAGCGATTTCACGCGACGCCAGCCAATAGTCGATCCGCCAGCCGACGTTGCGCGCCCGGGCGTTGGCCCAGTGTGTCCACCAGGTGTAAGCCTCGGTCTTTTCAGGAAAAGCCGCCCGGAAGGTGTCGACAAATCCAGCGTCTAGGTAGTTCTGGAAGCCCTCGCGCTCCTCGTCAGTGAAACCGTGCTTGCCGATATTGGGCTTTGGATTTGCCAGGTCAATTTCTTGATGCGCCACGTTCATATCGCCGCAGT
>CAUQXD010000008.1:0-26609 GCA_963521995.1 uncultured Candidatus Saccharibacteria bacterium | reverse complement strand
CTTTTGGCGGACGGAAAACGCAGCAGATTATTCAACAAAAAGTTCTGCGGGCCGCCGCGCGAGACGTCGAGGAAATTATTGAGATGAGTGATGGAAAGTTTGTAGGTTTCTAAGGTCGGCGCCAGTACATCCTTGAGCTCCGCGGTAATCGGTGCGCTCAGCCGCGTGCTCCAGTCGGTTTGCGCCACGGTAATTTGCGTCGCGGGCGTGTCGGCAGCGGGGATAATCGTCGGCGCGTGGTCGGTCAGAAAACTGGCGATCATGGTGTCGCTGCCGGCGTCGTTGGTCTGAGAGTACGTCATAGTCAAGGTGGTTTTGGCGCGGGTCATCGCTACGAAGAATAGCCGTAGCCGCTCGTCGTAGCTGGTGCCAGCGGGCTGGAGTTGGAGGTTGGCGGGATAGCGAATCAGCCGCGAGCGCGAGCGGACTTTCTCGCCCCAAGCGCTGTCGATTGCCCCGATGACGAAGACGTGTGGGAATTCCAGGCCTTTGGATTTGTGGGCGGTCATCAGGTTGATGGCGCCGCCGAGGGCGCTAGCCTGGGGGCGGATGTGCGTCAGGCGGGTTTTGGTCGAGCGGTGCAGGTTGATGAATTCCAGGAAGTCCGCCAGCGTCGGGGTTTCGTCGGTAGCGCGGTCGCGTAATTTTTGGCGCAGCGTGCGCAGGCTCTCGAGCGTGGTTAGGTAGGCGTCGGGGTGTTGAGCGAGGGATTCGGGCGAGAAGTAGTGGGCGGCGAGAGAATTAAGCGAAGAGCCTTTACTAGGACTCCTCTTTTCGCGCCGGGCGTCTGAGGACGCTCGGGCTGCAATCGCTGTACGGAGTCCCAGCAAAGGCTCTTCGCCGGCTGATTGCAAGAATTCCTTGCTAGAATGAGTGCCGGAACTATCTCTATCGACTCCTCTTTTCGCGCCGGGCGTCTGAGGACGCTCGGGCTGCAATCGCTGTACGGAGTCGATAGAGATAGTTCCGGCTTCCAGCCCCAACAACTTATCCAGCTGCTCCTCCAGCGGCAAATTTGGCACGTCCTTGGCTCGCTTGAGTAGCCACTCACCGAACAGCTGAAAGGTGCTGTTCGCCAACATGCTCTCCAGCCACAGTTGCCGATTTTTATAGGCGTGGAGGCTGAGTTGCCAGATATCCAGCGCCGAAAAGCCGAACGCCGGATGGGCGATGACCTCTGGTAGTAGGCTGTTGGCGGTATCGAGATTATTCTGATGAATCGCCATGACGACTCGCGCTAGCTTGTCCAGCGCCTGAATGATGTCTTGCTCTAAAATATCGTCGTGGCGCTCATAATTGACCATCAGGTTCTGGCGGTACAGGTATGGCAGCAGCTCGATCAGCTCCTTGTGATGGCGGGCGATGACGGTGATGTATTCTGGTCTCTCGCCGCGTTTGATTAGCTCGGCAATTTGCCTAGCCACCCCTGCCCGCTCCTCGCTCACCGAGGTGAATTCCTGGATTTCAACCCGCGCGCCGCTACCAGACGCATGCGCCGTCAATTGCTTTGACAAGCCGTCAATAGTGTTTTCTAAGCGGTCCGCCCCTTGAGTGATCACTCCGCGCGCTGCCGTCAGGATGTCAGCCGCCGAGCGGTAATTGTCCGTCAGCACGATAATTTTCGGGTCGTGATAGTACTGCCGGAAGCGCTGGATATTGCCAACATCGGCGCCCTGAAAACTGAAAATCGCCTGATCATCGTCGCCGACAGCCATGATGTTGGGATTGTCCTCATCGCCAGTCAGGTCAAATAACAGACGCAGCTGCGCCAGGTTGGTGTCCTGAAATTCGTCGACCATGATGAATTGATATTGCTCCTGGAGGTTGGCGCGCAGTTCCGGGTGGGACTTGCAGGCTTGAATGACCGACAAAATCATGTCTTCGTAGTCAAATAGCGAGCGCTCGGCCAGCACGTTGCCGTATGTTTCGTAGACGTCAATGGCGGCGGATAATTTCTCGGCGGCGGTAAAATCCTTCAGGACGAACTCGCCGGCGGCGTTCTTTTCGCACCACTTATTTTTCCAGGCGGTCAGCGACTTGGTGGAGTTAGCGTCGATGGCCTCCTGGGCCGCGTGAGCGATGCTGAGCGCCAGAACTTGGGCGTACGGGGTGATGGAGGACGGCAGATTGGTAGGGATTTTGGCGGTGGCTGCAGTGCTATCTGGCGCTGAGCTGGCGGTATCCCTAGAGAGTTCTGTGACGTCTCCCTCGCCAATTCTCTCGGCAATCTTCTCCGCCAGCGGCGCAAATAACTCAATAGTTTTTTTAGAAATTTTGGCAGCAAACACCTGCTGGATATCAGCGGTAATGTCGGCGATCACCCGCTGATTATCCGCCGTAATCGCCTGCAGTTCCGCCGGCGTGAGGCCGCTCTGCTTGAACTCAGAAATGACTCGGATCAGCTCGCTGGTGTAGACGAATTCACCGTTGTTTTTAACGCTCAGCGGATTACGCCAATCAAGCCCCTCGAGAATCCCCGTCACAATTTGGTGCTGCATCAGTTCATCTGCTGGTTGGACATCAGCGCCGCGGAAAAAATACTGGCGGTGCTGATTGATAATCTCCGTGCCGAAGCTGTGAAAGGTGTGAATGGCGATTTTATAAGCATCCTCGCCGATAATCTGGCGCAGGCGCTGGCGCATGTTGGCAGCGCCGCTCTCGGTAAACGTCAGGCACAAAATACTATCCGGCAGCGTGTCGGTCTGGCGTAAAATCTGGGCGGTACGCATGCTCAGCAGCTCGGTCTTGCCCGTGCCCGGCCCGGCGATCACCAGGAGCGAACCATGAATATAATCGACCGCCTGGCGCTGATTGGCGTTCAGCTTGGCGTAGCGAGTTTGAAAATCCATAGATTCATTTTACCATGTCAATTTATTTATGCTTCCTTATCTCGCGCACCTCATAAAAAAATGCTAAAATATAGCTATGAATCAGGCAACGTACGATGAGCTGGCACTGGAACGAATTGCGAAGGAAAAATTTGGTTTGTCAATTGATATCCAATCGATAATTTTATTTCACGCTGATGTTAGTCGAACTGCCAAAGCGTCGGTTTTTTTAACGAACAAAAAACAATTGATGTTGTACTTAGAAGCCACTTCTCCGCTGATTTTATCAGATGTAAAAAAGATAATTTCAAAAATGGGACTACGCGCCGAGCTGTTTTTACCACCTAAAGGACAGCCACACTACTTTGAGGAAATTGCACAATATAAGTTTCGTGAAGTTTTTCCTGGTCGTAAGCATATCACTGATGAAGATTTGTTGTTTTATAAAACTCTGGCGCCGTATAATCCTGCCCTAGTTGTTATTTCTGAGGTGAAAAATGGCGAAATCTATCAATTCGACCCGGACGCGCGCGATGGCTGGCGGGTGGGTGCACGATTTTATTATAGGAGGATACCGACAAGCTAATGGGCGACTATTTGGACATTATTAAGCGAAACTTACTCTCGCCAATAGTTGTGGTGATTTTTCTGTTAGCTGGAGCGTTAATTTGTGTGCGAGAATATCGTGATGCATGGTTTATATCAGTGGTGATTGTCGTGAACTCAGCGATTGGTATTATTCAGGAACTCCGCGCCAAGCGGGTTTTGCGCCAGCTGGAGCTGATGAGTGCACCGAAAGCTCGGTTGTTAAAAAATGGTGAGATTACAGATGTAGACTATGATGAGTTGCAAATTGATGACGAGATTGTTATTCAAGCTGGCGATGAGCTGCCGGCTGATGCTAAAGTAACGGAATCGAAGGGTTTGGAATTGAACGAGAGCATGCTAACTGGCGAGTCGGCGTCGGTTGAGAAGAAGGTCGGCGACACAGTATTGGCGGCGACCACGGTATTGGCTGGTGAAGGTATGGCGCGAGTAATTGCTATTGGCGATGACACGAAAGCCGGCACGATTAGTCAGGCCCTGAAGCGCTATAAACCAGAATTGACGCCACTACAGATGGCGATTTGGCGGGCGATTTACTTCTTGACATATGGCGCGATTATTTTATCAATACTGATTACTGCGGTCTATTATTTTTCTGGTGATAATGTGGTAGTCATTCTAAAAACCATTACGTCAGCGGCGGTAACAGTTGTGCCAGAAGGGCTGCTGCTGGCGAGCTCGTTGCTGCTGGCATTTGGATCCTTGCGATTAGCTCAAGCGAAAGTTTTACCGCAGAAATTATCAGCGATTGAAGCAATGGCGCTACTCAATTTGTTGGCGGTAGATAAGACTGGCACGCTGACCAGCGACGAAGTCGCGTTGGAGCAAGTATCGGTGTTTGATGAGACTCCAGGGCTTTCTGAGTCGGTCGTAGCTGAGCTTGCGGCGCTTATCGCACATGAGACTAGTGGCGGCAATATCACTGGAAAAGCCATCTTAGCAGAAGCCTCACCACCAAAAAATACGGAGATCATTGAGGTGATGGCGTTTTCTTCGGCGCGTAAAATGGCGGGAGTTCGGGTAAAAATCGATGGCAAGGTACGGACATTGCTTATGGGTGCGCCGGAGTTTGTGGCTAAATTAGCGCCAGTTAATAAAGCGACCCAGAAAGCATTAGACGAATGGGCCGACAAAGGTTTACGGGTGTTGATGTTGGCGGAGTTTACGGATGAGGAAACCAAACTGAATGATTTGCTTAATGATTCTGGACGGCCGATTGGCGCGGTAATTTTACGTAATTCTCTACGTCATGGCGTGGTTGAGACAGTGGATTTTTTACAGCGCCAAGGTGTAACAATTCGGGTAATTTCTGGCGACAATCCGCGTACTGTTCAGCATATTGCGCGTGAGGCTGGGGTTCATCATCCAGAAAAAGTGATTTTAGGAGCTGACTTAGCGAAGCTGGGCGAAGATGAATTTAATGAAGCCGCCGATACTTATACGATTTTTGCCCGTGTTCTTCCTAATCAGAAAGAGCGTTTAATTGCCAGGTTCCAGAAATCGGGCAAATTTACTGGCATGGTCGGCGATGGGGTCAATGACGCGTTGGCTCTAAAAAAGGCAGACTTGGGTGTGGCAATGTATGCGGGAGCTCCAGCCTCGCGACGGGTTTCTGATATCATTTTGCTTAATAATTCCTTCACTTCTCTACCCATGGGCATGAAATTGGGTAATCAAATTATGCAGGCGATTGAAGTAATTGCTATCCTCTTTTTCCATAAAATTATTTATGGCGTGACACTTTTAATGGCAACTATTTTAATTGACATGAACTATCCATATTCACCGCGACATATTACGTTTATGAACATCTTTCTGGTGACTATGCCGACGCTTATGTGGACGCTTTTCCCGCCCGTGCCGAAACACCGCATAAATCCTAAGCGTTTTTGGCGTGATACATTGCTGGCGGTATTGCCGATTGCGCTAATTACTGGGTTAACAGTAGCATTTACCTACTGGATTATGTCGGTAGTCTTCCCTGGCCACGCCACTGAAGTCGCAACAATGACGGTTTTGACGGCAACGTTCTTTGGCGTCTATTTAGTATTTTTGGTGGGAATTATGCTGGATGTTACCATAGATAAAGCCGCCAAACGCGCCCGACTATTATACTTATTGTCAGTGGTTATTGTGGCAGCTGGTAGTTTTGGATTTGGCTTTCTGAGAGATTTCTTCGACTTTACGGTGCCTAATTTATTTATCATGTGGCCAGCGATTGGCGTGATTATTCTTGCGGCGTTGGCGCAATTATTCCTCGCTCGACGGGTCGGACGGAGAATCTTCACTCCCGTCGGGTAGAGAGTTTAATATGTCATTTAGTGTAGCTTGAATAGCGGCTTCTCCTAATTTACCTTGTCTGTTTGGGATAATGCTAAATTCATCATCTCCAGATGAAGTATCTGGGAATCTATCAAATTCTCTATTCTTCCCAGTAGAGGGCTCATGGTAGTACATGCTTTATATTATATCAAATAATTTACATATTGTCAATGATATTTCTAAAATCCTACTTCTTCTCCAGGACTACCAAATGCTCAATATGTGGCGTTCTCGGGAAAAAGTTGTAGCCCTGATGGTGCATGACTTCATATTTTTCCTGAAGTAGACTGACGTCTCGTGCTTGTGTGACAGGGTTACAGCTTAGATAAATAATTCGTGGCGGCGTAGTTTCCAGTAGTCTCCGAACAACATCTGCGTGTAGTCCGGCGCGCGGTGGGTCGACAATTACAATTTGTCTGCCTGTTATATATTCCAGAGATTTTTCACTTGGCGCTAAAATAGCCTTGGCTTTCGCTCGGTTTAATTTGGCGATATTTCTTTGCATTTCTGTGACGGCATGTTCGTTGATTTCAACCAGCGTAATATCATCGCCGCCAATTGTCAGCCCTATTGTGCCAACTCCAGAATAAAGGTCGAGGGTTGGTAAATCATTCTCATGGTCTACCCAAGTACGCATATCACTTAGGGACTTCTCGTAAACTGGAATATTAACCTGGAAAAATCCTTCGCAGGCATAATTAAAGGTAACGCCCAAAATTGTGTCGGTTAGTGTCGTGTCGTCAAATTTATTCAGACGCTCAGTGACTCGACTGGCTGGGCTTTTTGGGTCGGAATATATTATCTCACCACCTTTGGCTGACAGTTGGGCTACCTCTTCTTTGTAAATGGGGTCTGCTAGCTGGTCTTTTATGTATAATTGCCAGACGGCGTTTCCCTGTTGATCTGTGCGGATTAAGAGAGTTTTTAATTGGCGGGCGGTAACTGGTTTGGTTCGCAGGAGGTTGCGGATTTCAATTGCCAATTTGTTGATGTTTGGATGAGCCAGGCTGGTGTCTTCAACAATAACTTTTCCCTTGCCGCCTCGCTTGAAAAATGCCAAATCTAAAGTTTCTCTCGTGCCGTCATCTGTCTTATCGCCAAACCAGCTAAACTCGACCTTATTGCGATAATTAAATTCTACGCCGTCAGTAAAAACATCAATTTTCCCTGGTAGCGTAACATTATGAAGTCGGAAAGCCTCTTCTATTAAATTCGCTTTATGCATCTGTTCGCTGGAGAGCGGCATGATTTGCCAAGGGCTAGTACTGAGATAGCTATTCTCATCTCGCGGCACAATTCTCTCTGGATTTTTTTCAAGAATTTCTGTCACTACGCCTTCGACAAAATGTGATTTTTTCTTAGTTATACGAATCTTCACCAACTCGTCAGGTAGCCCTCCCCAAACGAACGCCTTGCGACCATCACTCAATCCACCAAGCGCTTGACCACCGCCAACGATTTTTTCTAGTCGTAGTGTCTCGGAAATTTGTTGTTTCATCAGAGTATATTATATCAGGGTTTTGGATTGCTTGGCTTCTCATGGATTTTTTCTGGTTGGCGTGTTATAATTGTCATGGTCCTGGCTATATTGGGACGTCGCCAAGTGGTAAGGCACTGGGTTTTGGTCCCAGCATTCGCAGGTTCGAATCCTGCCGTCCCAGCCAAGAATTTTTTACACCCTAGAGGTGTTTTTTTATTTGTTACGTATCAATTCGCGTCGTTTTTGTCAGTGCCTTATCGTAATAAACTATGTCGTCACCTTCTTCCGGTGTTCGTGCTGCAAATCCCATCTTCCTCCAGAACCTTTTAGCTCCTTCGTTGCGGTTAAATACAAACAGCCCAACTTTAGTAATTCCTTCGTCGCCTAAGGCTTTTAGGGCTGATTCAGCCAACTTCCGGCCAACCCCTTCTCCCCTACATTGCTCATCTGTTGCTGTGTGATAAATATGACCACGGCGACCATCGTGTCCGGCTATAATCGCTCCGGCGATCTCGCTTTCTTCTACTGCTACAAAACATGTTGTCGGGTTACGCTTCAGGAATTTATCAATTCCCTCTTTTGAATCATCCAGATCATTTAGACCCATCCCTGCACTTGATATCCAAAGCTCATAGACATCGGGATAGTCTGTGATTGTCATTGATCTGATTTCCATAATTATGTCTCCTCCGGGAAAATATTATAACACTCTACCGGCTAATTTTCCGTCTGGTCCACCATTTATGGATTTCGCTGGTGACAATTGGAATGGTTAGCGCCAACAGGCTAACAACAACGATATGAGCAATGTCAACCTCATGAATGTGTAAGATTTCACCAAGTGGTCCGAATAACACCAGAGTCTGCAGTGTCAATGATATCGTCATTCCAACATAAAAGCTACGGTTCATTACTTTCAGGCGTACAAATACCGAATCTTGGTCGCTGCGGGCGTTGAAGGCATTAGCCCATTGGCTGACCACCAGCGAAACGAAAGCCAGCGTCTGCGCATAGTCGTGGCCGCGGCTTTTTTCAAATATGACATAAATGCCGAGAGCCAGCGACGACATCGTCAAGGCGACAATACACATCCGCCAGATCATTTTTTGCTCCAGAATTGGCGCGTCGGGTTGCTTTGGCGGCTGTTTCATGGTGTTCTTTTCTGCCGGCTCCAATCCTAGCGGAATGACCATCGACGTGTCGGTTACCAAATTGACCCATAAAATCTGCACCGGCTCCAGTGGGGTTTTAATGCCGATTAGCAGTGCGCCGATCCTGGTGATTAGCTCGCCAGTGTAGGTTGATAATAAGTAAAACAGCATTCGCCGGACGTTGGCGATAATCGTGCGACCCTCTTTCATGGCGTCGATAATCGTCTTAAAATTGTCGTCCAGCAGGATTATCGCGCCAGCATCTTTGGCGATGTGCGAGCCTGAACCCATGGCAATCCCGACGTCCGCGCCGGATAGTGCCGGTACATCGTTAACGCCATCGCCAGTCATGGCGGTGATATTGTGGCGCTTAAGAATGGTTAAAATCCGGTATTTCTGCTCCGGGATAACGCGCGAGAAAACCTTTGTCCGCTCAATGATTTCGTCTAGTTCGTCGTCGGTCATCTTCGACATTTCCCGGCAATCGAAAACTTCTTCCCTATTCTCTACCATGCCAAGTTTCTTGCCAATTTGGTATGCCGTCTCGAAGTGGTCGCCGGTGATCATGCGCACGGAAACCCCCGCCGCCAGAGCTGATTTGATGGCTCGTGCTGCCTCTGGACGCAGTACATCCGCCACTGCCGCCAGCCCGGCGAACCGCAATTTTTGGCGCGAAATTTGCTGGAAATCTGCCAAGATTTCCGAGGTGTCGCTGGTCGCTAAACCCACGACGCGGTAGCCCTGCGACGTCAAATCGCCAATCGCCCGCTTGGCGCGCCTGGCTTCCGCTGCCGGCAATTTGCAGCGCTTGATAACTTCTTCCGGCGCCCCTTTGTAATACACTTTATAATCCGCGCCATGATGCCAAACTGTCGCCGACATCGAGAATTCCTGGTTGAACGGCAATTCCGCCGCTGGCAGGCCGCGAACACCAGCATTGTTTTTTCGGGCAAAATTATCCAGTGCTATATCCAGCGGATCGTGGCTTTTACTGTCGCCGCGATTGACGAAATACGCCATCAACTTCGCCAAATTGTTATGCTTTTCCAGCGTCCAAGTATCCTGTACTGTCAACAGATTTTTCGTCAGCGTGCCGGTTTTATCGGTGGCAATGGTGGTAATGACGCCGATCGTCTCAATCGCCCGCATTTGATGAACCAGCGCTTTTTTAGCAGCCATCCGCCGCATTCCCAAGACCAGCACCACGGAAATAGCAATCGGCAAGCTTTCCGGCACGGCGCTGACTGCCAGCGCCATGACAAATCTCAGGCTATCCAAAAAATCCATGCCGCGCAGCAAGCTCAGTCCGAACGCCACCAGCGAGATACTGCCCACCGCCGCGATAATTTTGGTAATTAGCTTGTCGATTTTCTGCTGAACCGGGCTTTTAGCGGCTTCTTTTTTGGACAGCATTGCCAGATTGCCGAACTCAGTATCGTTGCCGGTGGCGATTACCGCGCCAGCGCCTGTGCCGGATACCACGAAAGAACCTTGGAATAGCATGTTGGTCTGCTCGTAAATTTCTTTTTTCCCGTCCAGCACCTCGATATTTTTAGAAATTGGCACAGATTCGCCAGTCAGCTGCGCCTCGTCAACCCGCAAATTGGCGGTTTTGATTAGGCGGATATCGGCGGGGACTTTCTCGCCCTCGGACAAATTGACGATATCGCCTGGCACCAGCTGCGAGCTGTCCACGGCAGTAACTTTTCCGGCGCGCAGCACGTCGATTTTTTGGGCGTCGCGGCGCGACAGGCTGCGCAGCACCCGGTCGGTTGAAAACCGCTGGACGTAAAAAATAATGGCAGAAATTACCAAAATTACAGTAATGATAACAGCGTCGATGACTTCATTATGGATAAGACTAACCACCGTCGCCACAATTAGCACCAATGAGAAGATGTCCATAAAGGGTTCTAGAATTTTTCGCCAAAGCGGTTCGCTGCGAAGTTTAATAATGTTTTCTCCAAATTTTTTCTGGCGTTTTTTTACCTCATTCGCTGTCAATCCTTTTCGTCGTGAGCCTAATTTTTTCAACACTTCGTCGGTTGATAAGTTATAAAAAAGCATATGGTTATTATATGAGAAAAAGCCCCCGCTTTCCAGTGAGGGCTAAATTGTTATGGTGGACAATCTACATTAGCTAATTTTTACCACCTGTAATTGCCTGGTGACTGGTCCATTTTTCCAGGAGACAGTCTCGGATTTTTTATGGTTCAACAAGCTTTTTCCTAGTGGGCTATCCACAGAAATTCGTCCATCCAATGGGTTCGCTTCGAGGCTATGGACCAGCGTGTAGCGGAATAATTTTCCCTGTTGGTCCACTAGGTCTACAACTGAGCCAATGGCAATCTTCAGCCGGTCGCGTTTGCGCGGCAGCGGTTTGGCGGTTTTGGCGGTTTCCCTTTTCAGGCTCAGCCGGGATTGGACGTTCTCCAGGCTGATGATGACGTCGCTGCGATGGAGCTTGTCGTCGCGGGACTTGGCGCGTCCGATTTCTTTCAGTTCGGCGATCAGCGACTTTTCTTCCATCTCCAAACGCGAGATCTCCTTATGCAATTCCTTAAATCCTTTTTTGCTTAAAAATGTTGTACTCATACTTCCCCTTTCAGACTGGCAATCCAACCAATCAATAATCCCATTACAACATCCGATTCTGAAAATTAGCTGAAAATCTAAACAATTGGCAAAGAAATGGTAAAAACTGTCGAGCCTTTTATGGTGGTAACAGAGATTTGTCCGCCTAAAGCCCTGGTCAATTGTTCCGCCAGCGGCAATCCCAATCCATAGCCTTTCGTCCGCTGGTTGCCGCGGAAAAACTGCTCAAACACGTGCGGCAGATTCTGCTGGGAAATTGCGCCGTCGTTACGGAAGTGTACGGTGATATTCTGTTTCGATGGCAGCACCTGGATTTTTACCGGCGAATTCTTCGGGCTGTGTTTTAATGCATTGTCAAGTAAAATCGCGCACAGCTCCCGCGTTGCGGCTTGGTGAAGAGAGATGTTTGTGTGTTCCGGGCAATTCATTTCCGTGCGAGCTTCGGCTTTTCGTTCGCGGATGAGATTGGATATCAATTCTGCCAAGTCGAAGCTTTTATCTTCCAGCGCCAGCCTGTTTTCTGTTCGCGACAATTCTAAAAGCATGGCGGTCAACTCGGTCAATTTATTAATTTCCTCCAAATTGCTTTCCAGCGTTTCCGTTAGTTCCGCCCGCGGCGTCTTCGGGTTTTTCAGCGCCAGTTCGGTCTCTGCTTTCATAATTGCCAGCGGCGTGCGCAGCTGATGACTGGCGTTGGAAACGAACCGCGATTGGGCTTTATGCGCCGCCTCAATCGGACGCAGCGTAATCCTCGCCAATAAATACGAACAAGCGCCGCCCGCCAGCAGCACGATGAGATTGATATAGCCCAAGCTAATCAGCAGATTGCGCGTCGAAATATCCATTCGTTCCGACAAGTCAATGCTAGGAAAATCGTTGCCGCGCTGAATGATAATTTTATGGATTTGCGCGTCAACTTCCGAGCGCGCCACTTGAAAAATAATACTGCTAAACAACAGGCTGACGACCATTAAAATCAGTAAATACCAGCCCGCCAATTTAATAGTTGCCGAGGTAAAAATTTTCATGATTCAATCCGGTAACCGAAGCCGCGGACGGTTTTTATCAATTGTTTTTTGAACGGCTTATCGATTTTTTGGCGCAAGTTTTTTATGTACGCCTCGACATTGTTCGGTAAAATATCGGCATCAAAATCCCAAACATGGTCAATTAGCGTTTCCTTGCTAAGAATTTGGTTCGGGTGCTGCATCAAATATTCCAGCAGCGCGTATTCTTTGCTAGTTAAGTCAATAGTCTTTCCAGCGCGCATCACGGCTTGCTGCTGCTTATCAATTGTCAAATCGGCAATTTTTAGAACATCCGGCTGCTGAATTGGCGGCCGGCGCAGTAAGGCTCGGACTCGCGCCAGCAGCTCGTCGATGGCAAACGGCTTAACCAAATAATCATCAGCGCCGGCGTCCAGCCCGAAGGTTTTATCTTCGGTGGTGCCCAGGGCTGTGAGGAATAAAATCGGCATGTTTTTACCGTTTTTACGCAAATTTTTAACAATTTCCGCGCCCTCCATGCCTGGCAGCATTCGATCAACAATCAGTAAATCGTACGGCTGGCTGTCTGCCAAATTAAAGCCCTCTTCCCCGTCGTGCACGGCGTCAACGGCGTACGTCTCGCGCTTGAGCGCCTCGGCGATGACTCGGGCGATTTTTCGTTCGTCTTCGATAATTAGCAGCCGCATATATTAACTATTATACGCCATTTGGCAGCTCGGGCGGGATAGTGCTATAATTTTCTTCAAAGAAAAGGAGAGTACATGCCGGATAGGAAAAAAATTGTTGAAATTCGTCATTTTAAGATGAAATTTGGCAATAAAACAGTTATTAAAGATTTGAGTTTTGACGTTTTTCAGGGCGAAGTGTTTGGCTTTCTGGGTAGCAACGGTTCGGGGAAAACCACGACGCTCAGGGCGCTGCTGGGGCTATACGTGCCGACGGCGGGCGAGCTGCTGATTGACGGTAAGCCGTATGCGGTGGATAGTCAGATTAACCTCGGTTATTTGCCGGAAGAGCGCGGGCTGTATAAAAAGGAAAAAGTGCTGGATGTGATGATTTATTTCGGCCAGCTGAAAGGTTTGAGCCGCGACGAAGCAAAGGAATTTTCTCTGAATTTTCTGAAGCGCGTTGACTTGACTGATAAGGCTGGTATGCGGCTGGACAAGCTTTCCGGCGGCCAGCAGCAAAAAATTCAGCTGGGTGTGACCATTATGGGCGATCCGGAACTGCTAATTATGGACGAGCCGACCAAGGGATTTGATCCGGTCAATCGGCGGCTGCTGATGAATATCATTGATGAGCGGCGCAAGGCTGGCGCGACGATTATTTACGTGACGCACCAGATGGAAGAAGTCGAACAGCTGTGCGATCGGCTGATTCTATTAAAAGACGGCCAAGCGGCGGCGTACGGCACGCTGGCAGAGGTGAAAAAACAGTTCGGCGGCGCATCAATGGATGATATTTTTGTTAAAGTGTACGGCGGCGAAGCAAAGGAGTTAGGCGATGAGTAAAATGCATAATTTGGGGACAGTTTTCAAGTTTGAGACTATCCGGGTACTGAAAAAGCCGACGTTTTGGCTGATGGCGCTGGGTTTTCCATTGATGTTTGCGGCGCTGTACGGCATCATGTTTTGGTCGCAAAGTACGACGATGCAAGCAGCGAAAGAGTTAGAAAAACAGGAATTTTCATTAGCGGTTACTGACGATTCAAAACTCGTCAGACCAGAGCTATTAATGGCGGCTAAGACGAAGACTGTCGAGTCGAAAGAAGCTGGAATTAACGACGTAAAAAACGGCAAGATTGACGCTTATATTTACTTCCCGAAGGATATTAGCAAGCAAAAAGTTGAAGTTTACGGTAAGGACGTCGGGCTGTTTCAGAACGGCAAATACGGCGCAGTGGCGCAAAGCTTGTTAAGCCAATCAGTAGCTAGTACTGTCGGTCAAGCGCAAGTCGCCATTCTGCAAAACAAAGACCAATTATAGTCAACTACTTATCTGGACGGCAAGGAACACGGCGGTATTAACGAGATGATTGCGCCGGGGCTGTTTTTAGTGATTTTCTTTATGCTGATTACTTTCTTCGGCAACCAAATGCTAACCAGCTCCACCGAGGAAAAGGAAAACCGCACGGTGGAAATGCTGCTGACGATGGTAAAAACCGACACATTGATCACCGGCAAGATTTTATCGCTGATGGTGCTGGCGCTGATTCAGATGTTGGTGATTATTCTGCCGGTGGCGGCGGGCTACTTGGCGTTCGGTTCAAAGCTGCAGCTGCCGAATATGGATTTAAGTTTATTGGTATTTGATCCGGTGCGGATTGGCTTGGCGCTAGTGATTTTCCTGGCAAGCTTTATGATGTTTACCGGCATGCTGGTGACTTTGGGCGCGATGATGCCGACTGCCAAGGAAGCCAACCAGTGGTTTGGCTTGGTGATTATGCTGATATTTGGGCCGTTTTATGGTATTACGGCGTTCGTTTCCTTCCCTGATTCGCCATTTGTCAAGTTCTTATCACTGTTTCCGTTCACGGCGCCGATTCCGCTGCTGCTCAGGAATGCAGTTGGTAATTTGCCGGCTTGGGAAGGTTTGCTGGGGGTGGCGCTTTTGATCGTGGCGGCAGTGTTTGTCTTATGGCTGGCAGTGCGGGTTTTCCGCTACGGCGCGATGTCGTATGACAGCAAGTTGTCTCTGTCAGCGTTGCGGATGAAGCGAAAAGCTGATAAAGTTTAAGTATGAAAGTACGCATTGAAATAGACACTAAAACATTTGTGCGGTTTTGGCTGGTGGTTATCGGCTTTGGGCTGGCGGGACTGGCGATTTATTCGGCGAAGGATGCGCTGATTTTGCTGGGAGTTTCCCTGTTCTTAGCGCTGGCGCTGAACCGTCCGGTGGCGGCAATTGCTAGAAAATTGCCTGGTAAAAGCCGGCTCGGCGGCACGGCGCTGGCGTATGTTACGCTGATTCTGCTGCTGGGCTGCGTGGTGTGGTTCGTAGTGCCGCCAATTGTCCAGCAATCTGCCAAATTCGTCGAAAGCGTGCCGAGCCTAGTTGATCAAGCTGGTTCGCAATGGCATGGCGTCAATAGTTTTATTGATAAGAATAATCTGCGTCCGCAGGTTGATGCCATGCTGGAGAATCTCAAGCAGCAATCTTCGTCATGGGCGGCCAGTGTTGGTACAAATATTTTAAGCAGTGTCGGCTCGCTGGCTTCGTTTGTCGGTTCACTATTTTTGGTGATAGTTTTGTCATTCTTGATGTTACTAGAAGGCCCGACATGGATGAGGCGTTTGTGGGGATTATACAATGACCAAAGCAAGATGGAAAATCATAAAAAGCTAGCTGGGCAGATGTATAATGTTGTCACTAGTTACGTTTCTGGGCAATTGACCGTATCAGGGATTGATGCGGTATTGTCGGGGTTTGTGGTGTTTGTATTGAGCATGGCTTTTCCTGCCATCGATTCAAATTTGGCGATGTTAACGGTCATGGCGACGTTTATTTTAACGCTCATTCCGATGTTTGGCGCTACGCTGGCTGGCATTCTGATCTCGTTGTTGTTGTTCTTCAATAATGTCACTGCTGGCGTAATCTATGCCATATATTTCATCGTCTATCAGCAGATCGAAAATAATTTCATTGCACCGTCAATTCAGTCAAAAAAATTGGAACTCTCGGCGTTGATGGTTTTGTCGTCAGTGACCATTGGTCTCTATGTCGGTGGACTTTTAGGAAGCTTAATCGCTATCCCGGCGGCTGGTGTAGCAAGGATTTTGTTGGAGAATTATTTAGAGCAGGCTAAGAAAAACCGCCTTGAAAGCGAAAAGCCAATCAACAAATTAGTGAAGAAATTGAAAAACGAGAGTTAATTGGTGTGCTTCGTGAAAATTAGCCCGCTCGGTTATTTCGGCGGGCTATTTCCATGCCCAAACGCTGCCGCTTGGCGTGTCGCGAATGGTGACGCCTGCCGCCAACAGTTCGTCGCGAATGCGGTCGGATTCTTGCCAATCTTTCTCGGCGCGGGCGCTGCGTCGCTGGATAATTAGTCTCTTCAAATCGTCATTGATGTCAGGGGTCGATTCCGCCAAATCCAAGCCTAAAACCTCATCAATAATTTCGATCAATTGCAGCAAACCTCCGCGATGGATTTTTTCTAACGGCGCATGATCCAGCCGTGAAAACGCCTCGTCAATCAGCGCCAAGGCCCCTGGTGTATCCAAATCATCATTCAGCTTTTCGATTAGCGCCTGCCGCGCCGCCAGCAGCGACACCGTGCCCTCCTGCTCATCCTTCTCATCGTCATCATCCAGCGTGTCGTGCGTCTGATGTCGCAGCGCTGCATAGCCGCGCCAATGGTCCAGCCGCGCCTGGGCTGCCTCCAAAATCTCCCAGGTGAAATTGCCTTCGGTCTGGTAATGCTTGCTGAGAATCGCCAGCTTAAAGGCCATCGGACTGAAGCCACGGGCGGTGATGTCACTGAGAGTGATGATGTTGCCGAGCGACTTACTCATCTTGCGGCCGTCGACTTTGATGTGGTTATTGTGCAGCCAAATTTGAGAAAATTGCTGTCCGGTCAGGCTCTCACTCTGAGCAATTTCGTTGGTATGATGCACCGGAATATGGTCAATGCCACCGGTGTGAATATCAATACTATCCCCCAGCGTCTCTCGGGCAATCGTCGAACACTCGAGGTGCCAGCCCGGAAAACCGACGCCCCACGGGCTGTCCCACTCCATGTCGCGCTTGGCGCTTGTTGGTGAAAATTTCCAGACGGCGAAGTCGGTGATGTTGCGCTTACCTGCCACGCTGACCCGTGCGCCAGCCTCCAAGCCCGCCACATTCAGCCGCGCTAATTTGCCGTAATCTGGTAGCCGCGACGTATCAAAATACATACCGTCGCCGTCAATCTTGTATAAAAATCCCTTATCGTCTATCCCGCGGGCAAAGTCGATTTGCTGCTGGATGTAGTCCGTTGCCCGCACCAAATGGTCGGGCCGCACCAGCTTCAGTACCTCGTAGGCTTCGTGCTCAGCAATGGCGATGTACTGCTCGGCCACATTCCAAGCAGTTTTACCTTCGCGGCGCGCCCCCTTCTCCATCTTGTCCTCGCCATTATCATCATCGCTGGTCAAATGTCCAACATCGGTGATATTCTGCGTGCGAATAACCGAAATGTCCTGCCAGCGCAACAGCCGCACTAGCACATCCCAATAAATATAGCCAACCCAATTGCCAATGTGCGGCTGTGAATACACCGTCAGCCCGCAGGTGTACATGCGAACCGTCTGCCCGTCAAGCGGCTGGAGTTCATCTTTACGGCGAGTGAGGGTGTTGTGGAGCTGTATCATCAACTCTATTGTACGGCAGACGGGCTGCTTTTTCAAAATTGATATAAAAACAGCCCCAGGCGGGACTTCTGTTGGTATGTCAAATTCAGGGAGTAGCGACAAGCAGATGAAGATATAAGATAAGGCAGCATAGGCGACGCCAGCCAGATATCGTTACCGGCTTGTCGCCCCCAGCTCTCCTATCCTTGCTCAAGGGTGAGAATAAACAGACCTCCGCTCTTTTCTCCAGAGATGCGCCAGCCACCGCACTTGTATAGGTTGATTGTGAGATCAAACAGACCAAGTCCAAACGATGTGAGGGATATTTCGTAGGCAAGCTCTGTATATCCCTCGATCCGGATTTCCCAGAATCTGCGGACAGTATATACTCGCCTACCGTCGTCGAGCATTTGCTCTGTCAGTGTGTCTCCGTAGGCTTGTATTGTATCTACAGCCTCAGTATTAACGGAAATTCCCACAGGACAGTCTGAACTGTTACTGTACTTGGAGATATTTCCGTCGAATTCTCTGTCTACTACAACAGAGAATTCGTCTAGGCTGACGTTGATTTCTAATCCGTTCTTGAACTGGACGCGAATGCGCTGATTTATGTCCAGTTCAAAATTCTTCTTGCTGAGGATTGTTTCGAACAAAAAAGGACCGACAAACTTGCCAGTGTTCATTTCTGGCTCCTCTCACTTCCTTGCGGCGATTGCCATCTTTATCTCTCAATAAAGACCTCGTGCTATTCTGATAAGCACGAAACAAGGTTATGATCGTCAAACTTTCTTACTATTTAACAACCAAAACCTTGCCTCGTGCTTTTAAGCTTTTATCTTATAATCTTACATCTGCTTGTCAAGATACACTTTCGGACAAGGATGTACTCAACTCGTCAACAAAAGCTGATATATATATATCACTAATAGAATAAAATGTCAATATCTTTTGTCAAAAATGTGGTTTAATATTTTTATCACCTCTGTTGTGACCGTGGTATATTATATAGTAATTGTATAAGCTCTAACCCTGCTCTGCTTCTCGCAAGGCCTTGCTCGTCGCCGTCACCAATTCTCGCACAACTTCGTCATATTCCTCAAGGCTAATCTTTAAGCATGTCTGGCAGCGGCGAATCAAAGGTGACGTTTCGTATCGAGGCTACAGTGTCAAATGGAGCCAGGTGGGGATATTGCGCTCGGTAAGCCGCCATAACATCGCCAAAAATCGCATCGTCCCACGAAAAACCAAGAGCCTCGGCGGTTTCCCTGACTATGTGTTCATTGTTCGCTTCGATTTCGATATACGGCGCTAGCCACGGCCACTCATCAATGACGATTTCGGCATCACCCAGCCGCCACGTTTCGCGTTTGGACTCCTGGAAAGAGGTATATGGTAGACCAGCGGCTTCTAGGATAGCGATGGTTTCTTCGAAATTATCAACGCTCACCTCGTGCTCTTTGGCGCCGTCAACGGATGGTTTATCAAATTGCTTGTAAGTCATCGTCACGCGGTCGCCCTCGTCGCGGACGCGCAAATAGCCTTTGTTCTGCTTCATTTCGGGGCTATCAATTGTTACTCGTCGCATTAGCCGCTCAGGCTTTTCGAATGATCCACCAAGAGACCGCAACTTCTGTCTAATCTCAGAGGTGTTTATATTGACAAATTTGGCTTCATACTCGGTTTTCATTGTAGCCGCACTCCTTGTGTTAAGTTGGTTTACCAAAAATTACGCACTGTCGAGATCTATCATTTCTGCAAAGGTCAGGGAGGATTTGCTATCTAATCCGTGATCTTCGTGTGATTTGCTACCTATAAGCTCCTTGGAATGCATATAGTATTATATAGCGTAGCTAAAGTAGAAAGTCAACCTTTTATAGGAGGCTAGGCGTGTTCAGTGCTAACTATGAAGCGCTTGTATCGTTTTTGAGTGCTTTATCCGTCGCCGTCACCAATTCTCGCACGACTTCGTCATAATCCTCATACACCCGGAAACCAGCCGCGTACGGATGGCCACCACCGCCGAAGTAGCCAGCCACGGTGTCGGCGATTGGTAGGTTACCGCGCAGGCGGGCGGTTAGTTTGCCGTCGGGATAGGTTTTGATAACGCAGCTGAGCGCCACGCCCTCGACCAGCCGCAATTCGTCGCCGATCAGCGCGCCGGGGTTGTAGGCGTCGCTGTAGGCTTGAATTTCCTCAAATGGCACGTGCACGAGCGCCAATTTCCCGTCCAGTAAATATTCAATTCGCTCAATTAGCTTGCCTTTGTACGCCAAAATCTCTGGCGATTTTTTCATAAATTCGCGCCGCCGTTCTTCGATTTCGGCATTGGAGGCGCCCAGCTCGGTCAATTCGCCAGCCACGTGAAAGGTCGACGCAGTGGTGTTTGGCGTGGTGAGGCCCAGACTGTCAGACATGATGGCGATCAGCAAATTCTCCGCCGCTTGCTGGTTGATAGCCCAGCCGGCATGGGTGAACAATTGATATAGCAATTCCCCGGTTGCCACCACGGTGTCAGAGAGCATGGTGTGCTCAAAACTCAGCGTTGATTCGGCGGTGTGATGGTCGATGACCAAAACGGGGCGCGTTTCTAGAAAATGTCGCACGCCGGGTGTTTCCAGAACTTTACTCAGCAATATATCAGCGCTGGTATCAACGATGATGGCTAGGTCGGCGCGGGCTGGAAAGTCACCAACTACCCTGTCCCAGCCGCGAATATACCGCAGATATTTGGGGATGTCGACCGGGCAATACAGTGTCACGGTCTTACCCAAGTCACTCAGCACCTCCTCCAGTGCCAAGCTAGAACCCAGGCTATCGCCGTCGGGGTTTTCGGCCTGGATGATAACGATATTGTTGGCAGATTGGATGAGTTGCTCGGCGGTATCAAACATATTGTTATTATAACAGATGAGGGCTTGGCTTATCGAAGGATTTTCGCTTGCGTTTGCCTGGGGAGCGGTTTAATGTTGCTATCTGCGTATGTTTGAACCTCTAATTACGCTACCTTATATGTATGATTTGCATAATGGAAAGATTGGTTGCGAGCCGGTACATATTTATCCGCCCATGTCTGCTGCAGATATAGGTAAAAGGGATGTAAAACCTTCATCAGCCACGGAGACTTCTTATTTGTACCGGGCGTTGTCGGTCCGCTGCAATATATGTGGCTAGGTAGGCTGCTTCAGTCGCTCATCATCCTCGGCCTGAGGTTTTGTTCTGGCGCGCAGTTAGCAAAGGACTCTATTTGCCCAACCAGTTACCTTCGAAGCAATTGGGAAACAGGACGCTACAGGAAGTCATTACTGATTTCCTCGAGCACTTTTAGGGAGTGCGATATTTAATGCTCTATCTGCAGTAAAATCAGACGTTGAGAGACTAGGCTCTCTAAGAGAGAGTTGTAGATGTCCGGGTTTTCGTATGCGGATATAAAACACGGGAGTAACGCCGCCGCTACCTTTGATCAGATAAAAAGGAAACTTTATGGAGTCGCCAAACGCATGATAGAGGATATATATTCTGAATCTGAGTTATTTCTTAATTGACAAAATATAAAATTTGCGACAATATTTATGTATGCTTAGTGTTCCTTATAATTGTCTTTTGCCGGAAGATAGCGATAGACGGGATCCTCAATATGTGCCTCCGATTCGTGGGCCTTGGGTAACGTTACCGGTTGATCTTGCGCCGGTAGTTCCTATCTGTGGCGAAGGGCAAAAGTTTTTTGGCCACCGCTTGAATACAATGGGAAAAGTAGCGATAAGAGATCTTACGGCGGATTGGGTGATTGGGCCTCTAGTTGCGGCGGAAGATTTAGCTGTGTGGCGTATGGGGAACGGCCTTATGTACTGGGATATTAAATCGTTATTTGAACGTGCAAGAGGTGAAGGTCTTAAATTACCAATATATACCTCTTCGGGTGCACTTGACTACAGAACCTGGAACAAGACATGCGATACTTATCGGAGGCGGTCGCCAGAAAAGCCGAATATTCCTAGGTTCAGAGGAGAGGCAACAAGATGCTTAGGCGAAAAAGTACTTAATTATATGTATGCTGAGTATCCGCAGCTGCGTCCATCTATAGTAGGAGGAGACTTTTTCTTAAGATCTGCCTATCGCACTGCTTTATTTGAAACAGCCAGGTATATTGAAGAGGCGTCTGAAAAGAAAGATGAGTTATTATTAATAAGACATAATCTATCGCCTGAAACACCAGAAGAAGACGTTCGTAGGGCTGAGGAAATAATTGAAAGTCTTCGTAAAAAGGTTCAGGATGATATTCTCTTTTCGCTGGTTGTTGGTATGGTTGAGAATCTGCGCAAAAATCCTGAAGAGATTGATAGGAGCTACGAAGCTTGGCGGCGAAGACCTCATCCTCGACAGGATAGCTAACAACCATAAACATTTTTATAAATTATTATTGACAAAATATAAAGATTGTGCTAGTATGGTGACATAAAGCCTGAAATATAGGGCTGGAAAGAGGAGTTTTATGGATAAATTTAAGAAAATCGGTATTGCTATCTCTCTGGGGATTGCTTTGATCGGTGGAATTTGGCTAGCATCGCCTTCACAGGCTGCTGGCTGTAACAGGTTTAACGTCGTTTACTGCGGTACAAATTCTCTGTCGGAATTGCAGTCGGCATATAGTCGTGCAGAAATTAGGTCTCTGTATAACCAATGGTATATCAATGACACCATGGTTCAGGGTGGCTCAAATATGCGCGAAGGCGTGGTTGACTCAAGCGGTAATATTACGGTTGATGGCCGAGTAGTTGCTACAAATGCAGTGACTGTGCAGGCTAAGGCTGGTACTCGTCAGCCATCTCCACAGCGTACATACAGCGCAGCTGGTTATACGTATTACCAATATACGACTGGTCAGAGCTTCGTTGATGGCGTTACTAGCTATCGGGTGTATGCTTGGTTTGACGATGATGGTAAGTTCATCACTGGTGTCATTAAAGATTGTGGTAACCCAGTTTGGGGTCCACCAACGACACCTCCAGCAAAACCAGCATTGACATGTGATGTCTTGCAAACAACTGAGGTTTCTCGCGACACCTTTAAGTTCAGCACTAAAGCAACTGTTAAGGGCGGCGCGACAATCACCAGCTACACTTACAACTTCGGTGATGGCATGACTCAGACAACTACCTCATCTGAAATCCAACATACTTACGCAAAACCTGGTAACTATAAAGTCAAGGTTACAGTAAATGGTAAAGAAAATGGTGATGTCAAGAGGGAGAGTCCAAGTTGCGAAAAGACTGTCACAGTTAAACCTGAGCCAGAAATCCAAGTTTGTGATTTGAAAACTAATAAGTATCCGGTAACTATCAAAGAGTCAGAATTCGATGAGAAAAAATACTCAAAGAATCCAAACGACTGTAAAGAAGCTCCTACTAAGATTAAGGTCTGCGTGATCGAGAAGAAAGAAATTCGCGAGATTAATAAGGAAGAGTTTAACGAAAAAGAACATACTACTGATATGAGCAAGTGTCAGCAAACTCCTCCACCAGCGACTCCTGAATTGCCAAAGACTGGTGCAGGTGACATGATTATGTCGGCACTGGGTCTGGGTGGATTGACTACAGCGATTATCGCTTATGTAGTAAGCCGCCGCCAACTGTAAAAGGTTGAGCTGAGCATAAGAAAATACCCGTCATGATAAGGCGGGTATTTTTAAATGGGTTTTAGTGGTTTGGAAAGTTATAATTGTTTTCGGCCTTCCAGGGCGTGTGTCAGCGTGATTTGATCGGCGTATTCAAGGTCAACGCCAACTGGTATACCTCGAGCCAAACGGGAAATAGTAATGTTTAGCCCAGCCTCCTGAATGTATCGCTGTAGGAATAAAGCGGTCGACTCACCCTCAACCGAGGCATTAGTAGCGATGATAATTTCTTGGACGTCGTCATTTTTTATGCGTTCAATTAATTCTGGGATGTGTAGCTGTTCCGGTCCAATGTTGTCAATCGGTGAGATGACACCACCCAGCACGTGATAAGTGCCGGTAAACTGCCCTGTTCTTTCCAGGGCCACGATATCCAACGGCTCTTCGACCACGCAAACAAGCTTTCGGTTCCGGTTCTGATCTGTGTATAACGGCGAAATGTCATCATCGGCATCGATTAATGCAAATGTCTTTGGGCAAGTTTTTACTTGGTCGTGCAAGCGATCAAGAGAATATGCCAGTTGCTTGGCGGATTTGGGGTTGCGTCGCAACACCGCATAAGCATATCGCTCAGCTGTCCGCGGGCCGACTCCTGGTAAATTACCAAAATCATCAATTAAAGCCGTTAAGGCCTTTGGTAAAATGTCGATTGACATGGTATTAGAATGGCAAGTTTCCCAAACCGCCCATCAAAGGTTTCATGGTTTCTGCGGCTACTTCTTGAGCTTTTGTCATGCCATCACGAACCGCAATTTCGATCCAGTGCTCTAGCTCTTCGATATTTTCTAAATCGACCATCTCTGGGTCAATTTTCACTGACTTTATCTTCAACTCGCCAGTGATTTGTACAACCACTGCGCCATCGCCAGCTTCAACTTCAATGATTTCCTTACCCAATTGCTTCTGTGCTTTACGTAATTTTTGCAGCATTTTTACCTGATCAAACGCCATATTCCTCCTTATTTACTCTCATGATTATACCTTATTTTTGTTCGGATGTGTAGATGTAAAAACGGTCGGCGTCTTTATTACGGTCATTGACAATTATAGAAGATAAGTGCTTTGAGTATGATTTTGGTATGGTGCTTTTTGCTGCGTGGCTGACGTAAAGTGTTTGGCCAACGTGCTTTGGGGCGACGTAAATTAGAGAGATTTGATGATAATTGTGTTTTTGGAGTGCTTCGTAAATTGGCGATTCTTCCCTGCTGATTAGCAGCGAGAAGGAATCGGTTGGTGCGGTGTTTTTGCGTAGCGCGGTCAAATCCTTATGAAAGCGTGTGGCGGCTTCTGGAAAATAGCGATAGCTGTCACTGTAACGAAAACCACCGCCCATTGTCATGACAATGATGAGGATTGAGATAAAAATCAGTCCTGTACCGCGAGCATATGGATTGCGCGGAAAAAGTCCATACCACATACCCATCAACGATTCGAGGCCGACCGCTAGCAGGATGAACAGCGGAATAATGACAATTGGCGTGAGTTGTGGCTGGAAAATAAGTAATGCAAGAGCTAGAATTAGCCACGACCAAATCATGAATGAGCGAGCGCTGGCGATTTTTTGGAAACTGCGAATTAACCCTAGTCCAACAAGAATCATGGCACTAACATCCATAATTGGGGTGATTTGGTTGCCAACAACGGATGGGAAAATGCGAACATAGGTGTAATAGAGAGTTTTAAGATTGGTAAATATATCAAAACTCAGGCTTTTAATGACGGCAAGGCTGTGGAATAATGTGTGAGATTTATAACAGAGAAAACCGAGACCGCAGCTTACTACACACAAGACAATAAATGGCAAAACCCAGGATTTACGGTGCTTTCTGGAGATAAGAAAATAGCGTGGATGTGGATGAAGAAAGGCCATGATAAGCAGCCCTAAATTTATATACCAAAAATACGGCGTGAATAGACTGAAGGCTGTCGTGAGCGCCAGACCGATTCGCCAAAGGGGCGCTCTGGGGGCTTTTTGGAGGATGAGTGTCGCAAATAATAGTGTCAGTGCGGTGTAGAAAATATATAAAATTCCAGCAGTCGCACTCTGTCCGATAAATAAGAATTGCCCGGTGGTGATCATGATGAGTAGTGACAGAATGGTTGTGGATGGCTTAAACCAGCGTTTGAGGAGGAAGAATATAGCGATGGAACTGATGATTGAAAGCAGAATGGCTGGGGCTTTAATGGTAAGCAGACTGACACCAAAAATCTTGAAGATTAATAGTTGAAGAACATGAAATGGTAGATTTGTAACAGCGAGACCGTCGATGCTTAAGTTCAAGTGATTGGTAATATTGACCATGTCAATTTCTGATTGAGACAGGCCGCCAGGCGCATACAGGGCAGAAACAATAACCGCTCCAATATACGACAACGCCAGTAGCGTGTAGCCAAAAATATAACGCCATCGGTAAAGAAAAATATCAGTAACTTTTTGCTTTTTCATTGGTATGATTATAGCACAATTCTATTCATGCTTGCGATCTAAACTCATGAAGCGGAGGCGTTCTGGGTGGAAGTATAGCTGGACTTTACCGACAGGACCGTTACGATGCTTAGCGATGATTAAGTCGGTAACATTCTGGACTTCTGGGTTGTCTGGTTCGTAGTAGCCTGGGCGGTAAATAAAGCTGACGATGTCGGCGTCCTGCTCGATGGAGCCAGATTCGCGCAGGTCGGCTAGCTGCGGAATTGGCGGCGTGCGCGACTCAACTGAACGGCTCAGCTGGCTGAGGGCGATCAGCGGCACGTCGAGCTCACGGGCAATTAGCTTCAGGCCACGGGAAATTTCTGACACTTCCTGAACGCGATTACCATTGTGATTGCCATTGGCCTGCATCAGCTGTAAATAGTCAACGATAATCAGACCCAATTGATTTTCATGTGCCAGCCGGCGAGCTTTTGTGCGCATTTCTAATACTGATAGTCCTGGGGTGTCATCAATGTAAATCGGCGCTTCTGCCATCTCGCCCATGGCTTCTGACAGTTTAGCAAAATCATTATCACTCAAGTTTCCGGTACGAATATTCCAGCTGTCAACACCTGATGCGTCCGCCAGCATACGATCAACCAATTGCTCTTTGCTCATCTCCAGGCTGAAAAACAGCACCGGCTTTTTCTCGATTGTTGCCACGTTGTACGCCAAGTTAGTCACCAGCGTAGTCTTACCCATGGCTGGTCGCGCTGCCAGGATAATCAAGTCGGACTTCTGTAGGCCAGCTGTCATATTATCAAGGTCGCGGTAGCCAGTACGAATTCCACGTAAAGAACCTTTGTTTTTACTAAGTTCTTCAATTCGGTCAAAACTGTCCGTCAAAATGCTTTCCAGGCTTACTAAATCTTGCTTGGTCGACTGGTCTGAGACGCTGAATAATTCGGCCTCGGCTTTTTCCAGCAGCTCCTGTGTCGTCGTTGATTCATCGTAGCCAAGCTCAGAAATGTCGCTACTAGCTTTAATTAAGCGTCGTCGTACAGCCGCTTGTGCTACCATTTCTGCATATGCCGCTGCATGCGCTGCTGTCGGCACGTAGTTGGTGAGTTCTGTCAAATACGCCGAGCCGCCGATGAGTTCCAGCTCGTCCTTGTGCTTCAGCTCATCGGTTAGGGTCAATAGGTCATC
>CAUQXD010000007.1:0-27397 GCA_963521995.1 uncultured Candidatus Saccharibacteria bacterium | reverse complement strand
CTTCAAGCAATATATCTACTATATTCTTTGCCTGTATATTTGGAATGGCCGTGCTACCAATGTGGGATATTCGTGTTATATATTTTTCTGGCACCAATGAGAAAATAGCTTTTACTTCCTCATCATACCAGCATGCCCACTCTCGATTGTGTTCTACAAGAAATATGGGGAATAATTGCCACAACTCTTTCAAACTCATTTTCTCTAGCTCTCTGTCCACTACATCCTCCTACTCAAATCTCACCACAAACCGCATACCCTGCCCGTGTGGCACAAACTCATAATCCAGCCCCTTAGTGTCGAGCAGCATTTTCACGGTGTAGAGGCCAATGCCGCTGCTATCAGCGTGCTGCTTCGCGCCGCCAGAACTGCGATAAAACGGGTCGAAAACGCGCTGGAGTTGCTGTTTGGTGAGTGGTTTGCAGGCGTTTTCGATGGCCAGCTCATGCTGGTTGCAAGTAAGTTTTATCACACTCCCCGCATCGCCGTGGCGCACCGCGTTTGATACCAGGTTCGAGATGACGTGGCGCATCATGTCGCGGTTAATACGAATGGTCGTCGGCTCTGTATTAACCATGAAAGTCATGCCGCGCGTTTTTGCCAGTAGTGTATAGTCGTCAACCACTTCAGCGATTAGCTTGTCAATTCTCAACCGCTTTTCCTGACGCAAAGCCTGCTCGGCGACGCTGCCAGAGCGCAAAACATCATTCACCATCACCGCCAAGCGGTCAACCTGCGCTACCGATTCCGCCAGGTACTGGTCGCGATTTTTATACTCGCCGATATTCAGCTGCATGTTTTCAAGCATAATCCTGAGGGCTGCCAGCGGTGTTTTCAGCTCGTGCGAGGCCGCGCGGAGGAAGGCGATTTTCTCTTTCTCCAGCTGAGTAATCCGCTTATTTTCATGCTCCAGCGAACGAATCGTTTGCCACAGATTTTGATAGAGTTCATTAATATTTCTCCCCAGCACGCCGATTTCATCACTGCTATTCACTGGATAATGCGCATCCTTTTCCAGTCGCTGCATGGTCGTGGTCACCGCCGCCATCTGGCGAATCGGCCGCGTCACGAAACGGCTGTAGATGTACGAAAACAGCAGTGCTACCAGCAGTGAGCCGAGCATGGTATAGGGCAATACGTGCAGGGTAGCGAGTTTGGCCTGAGTAACGGGCGCTACGTCGGCCAGCAGCTTGACCGTAATCGCTCGCCCCTGTTTATCCATCACACTACCCTGCTGTAAAATCACCGAGCGCGGATCGACCGTTTGTCCATCAGCAATTTTTACCACGCTAGTATCGACCGATTTGCCACTATCGGTCACAATATTGATCGACTGAAAACCTTGAAAATACTGGTCACGCCCGTCAATCGTCAGTGTGATATTAACATTTTTCACTTGAGCAAATTCTTGACTAGTTCGACGTATGTCCTCGGTAGATTTACCACGTAGTTCGGTTGTCAATGCTGTGAGATTATCCGCCGCCTCGCGCTCTTTTTGCTGCAGATAAAATTGCGGCATCAAGGTATAAATCAGCGCATGCACCAGGATGATTAGCGCTGCGAATAGGCCAATTGACACCAAGAACGTTTTGGGAAATAATTTAAGCCGCTTCATAGCGATAACCCACTCCCTTCACCGTGATGATGCAGTCGAGGTGCAATTTCTTGCGTAAGTTTTTGATGTAAACATCAATCACTCGGTCGAACGGCACCTCGTCATCACGCCACAACTTATCGATGATAGCCTGCCGACTCCAGACCATGTTTGGATTATCGACGAGCAGTTTGAGCAGTTGCACTTCCTTGGGCTTGAGGTGTGCGTCATTGTCATCATAAAATCCCTGATAAGCCGCGAAATCCACCGAGGCCAGACCATGGCGCCACAAGGTTTTGGCGGGTTGCTGTTGGCGACGAAGCAGTGCCCTAATCCGCTTTTCTAAAATCACCAGTGAAAACGGCTTACTCATATAATCATCCGCCAGCTCGTCAAAACTCGCAACTTGCGTCGGCTCATCATGCAGCGCCGTCAGCATCAACACCGGAACATCGCTGGTCTGGCGAATTTGATGCAATACTTCAATACCACTCATCCCCGGTAGCATAATGTCGAGGATAATCACATCCGCCTGGGTAAATTTTTCCAGCGCTTCCTCGCCACTGGTCGCCGTCACCACCGTAAAACCGCGCTGGCGGAGGAATTGCTCGGTGCCGTTGCGCAGGGCGGGTTCGTCTTCAACGAGGAGAATAGTTGGATTTTGTTGCATATAATTAATTATACCAACTTCACATCTCTACACATAACCAATATAATATCAATATGAACACTCCACGCAAGAATCGCATTATCAAAATTATCGTATGGATAGTTAGTGCAATTATCCTCATCGCAGCATTACTAGCAGCCGCAGCCTTCTTTTGGCCAGCAACAACCAAGCAACTCCAATCATCCAATGCCGAGAGGTTAAGTTATGGCGAGGCCATCACCGCCGCCAATCGCATCGTCAATGAAGATGCTGCCAATACTGAAGTTAGATCAGGTTGCCAATCAATTATTAAAACTCACGGCCAAAAAACTACTAAAGCCGTCCTGATGATACATGGCATAAGTTCTTGTCCACAGCAGTTCGCAGACCTAGGCGACACCTTCTTCAAAGCCGGATATAATGTCTACATTCCTCGCGTTCCTAGCCACGGCCTCACCGACAATAAACGACACGGAGAAATTACCATTCCGGCAATGGCTCAATTCATGAATACCAGCACCAGCATTATTAGCGGTTTAGGCGAAGAAACAGGAGTTATTGGCCTATCTGGCGGCGCCAATATGGCAACTTGGATAACTCAGTATAATAGCGCTACCATATCACGCGCCCTATTATTATCACCTTTCTATCAGCCTTCAGCCTCGGAAATGCCCACTTGGCAAGCTCCACTTCTTAGAAATCTTTACGGGCGCAACATCCTTCCTGACTCATTCAGCACAGGCAGCAACTTGTCATACCGTGCACTCGGTAAATACATGATAATCGCCAAAAATTACAAGTCTGATTTTAAGGCGCCAGGATTAAAACATATTGGCGTCGTAACAAGCGACAACGACACTTCAATCGACATGGACCTTGCAACCAATATACCGCAGCAAATAGCCTCCGCCTCCAATGCAAAATTCCAACATTCTACTATACCAGCCTCGTTTGACATTGGTCATGACACAGTAGCTTTGAGTCAAGATTCAGTCAAGAAACATTCCGACAAGCTATACCCATTTTACCTGGATATATACGAAGGAAAAGACGTAAAATTAGAATCAAATTAGCAATTTACTTTTTATCCTGCGCTGCCAAAATCCGCGCCTGAACCTCATCCAGTTGAGCGTCGTCCATCTTTGGACCGTCAGCAGTAGTCAGCCAACCTGGATATTCTTCGTGAAATGCCTGCTCATGCGACACCGCTGAGCCAATACCCTTCGCTAAGTTACCATGCAGCGGTACCAGCTTGGCATGCACGTGCGCCACGCCCGTGCCCTCAAAAATCAATGCCACTCGCGGCGTATCGAAGGCTTTTTCTAAAATATTAGCAACCTTTTTCACTGCCAGCATCATCTCAGAATACAATTCATCATCCAAAGAAAATACGTAATCACCTGGATTATGTTTCGGTATCACCACGGTAAAGCCCGGCGTGTTCGGAAACGGCGTCAAAAACGCTAAAAATTTCTCGTCCTCCCAGACTTTCCAAGATTTCATTTTACCTGACACGATATCGTCAAAAATTGTGTGATTCATAATTGCTCCTTTTGAGACAATTATAGCATTTTATGAAGTTTCACGTCCGCTAACTTAATATCAATCTGGCGACAAACTAAAAACAGCCAGACCATCGCAAAAATCCCCAAGAAGACTTCAATAATAACAAACCAAAACCGCCCCATCAGATACCCTTGCATGGCCAAAAGTGCCGCAAAAACCGGAAAACTAAATGACAATAGTCGTTCACGGTGATTTAAATAACTTAAGCTTGACGGCAAAACAAACATCAACACCACCATCAATATCACCACGCCGCGTGAAAAAAAGAAATGTGCCGCGTGCATAGTGTCGTTTGGACAAAGCGCCACACCCAGCATACAAATCGTCAACGATGCCACCAGCCAGCCAGACGCTTGGGCAGAACGCCGTTGTCCAAGTTGAAAATAACTGCGAGTCATAAAAATGCCAATTACTGCCATCACCAGACTAGACAGAAACACTCCTACGTTAAATGATAGCGCCGACAGACGATTGGTACTAGTTTCGCCCAGGCGACTCAAGCTCCAATTCATCCACCGAGGGTCGTCAGATAAAAGGATTGCCAAAGTCACCCCCACAGATATAATAATCGCATAAAAAATACATAGCACCTGTAGGCGATTTTTGTAAAAATTTTTTTCAATTTGGCGATATTGCATTTAAAACTGTCCCAAAAAGTCCAGTTTGCCGCTCTCAAAATGCCGCACATCCTCGATGCCGTATTTCATCATCACCAGCCGGTCGATGCCGCAGCCAAAGGCAAAGCCGGTGTATTCATTCGGATCGATGTCAGCAGCCTTCAGTACATTCGGATGAATCATACCGCAGCCCAAGAGTTCGATCCAGCCTTCGCCTGAGCAAACTTTACAATCCGGATTTTTGCCTTCACAGAACGGACAGCTTAGCGCAAATTCAAAACTCGGTTCGGTGAACGGGAAATAAAATGGGTTGACGCGCACATCCAATTTCTTTCCGTAATATTCCTGCAAAAATTCTTGCAGCGTAGCGATGAGATTGCCGACATTAACCCCCCTGGCGACATACACGCCCTCGACTTGATAGAACGTGTGCTCGTGCCGCGCGTCCAAGTCTTCGTTACGAAACACCCTGTCGGGCACGATGGCGGCGATCGCCTCGCCGTTTTCTAAATTACCATGATATTTTTTCAGTACGCGGTTTTGCATGGTCGAGGTGTGTGCCGGGGCAATCAAGCGGTCGCCATTAGTATCAGTTTCCTCAGTCATGAAGGTGTCATAATCATCGCGCGCCGGGTGACCCTTTGGAAAGTTCAGACTCTCAAACATATGAAATTGATCATCAATTTCACGCGACTCTTCCGTCACAAAACCCATGCGATTGAAAATGTCAGAAATGCGGTCGATTTCGCGCATCAATGGATGAATTGTGCCGCGCTCGCTTGGCAACAGCTCGGGCCGTGGAGCGTTGACATCCATCAGTGCCGTCATATCAATTGGCGGCAAGTCAACTTTTGACAGCTCATCCTCGCGAGCCGTAATCGCCCGCTCCAACTCCTGCTTCAGTTCATTAACTTTCTTACCAAACGCCCCGCGCTCTTCGGCTGGCAACGTCGCAATAACGCCGTATAGTTCCCGCAGCTCCGCGCTCCGCAACACGCTGCACGGTTCAGCTGCCTCGGCTACGCGCGATAATAATAGTGATCGAACTTCATCCAACTTTTCCATGTCATCGCCCCTGCATTAAAAACATACCGACAACCACCGCTGCCATAATGATAATTAAAATCCAAGCTGGGGCTAGCGTCGTCGTCTGCTTCGTATCTTCCAAATATTTTACATCTTCCACGCCGTCCAAGCTAGCTTTTTCCTGCAAGCCCGATGCTTTGGCTTTCTCGCGCAGTTCCGCCGCAATGCGCTCTTGCAGTTCGCTGCGCTGATCGTTTTGATTCACAAATAATCCCATGACTATAGTATAACAAATTATGCTATAATAGTCGTGATACTATTTTAAGGAGGGAGTATGGCTACGAAGAAAACTTCAAAGAAAGCCCCGGTTAAAGCTACGGCAAAGAAAACTGCTACAGCCAAAACCGAAACCAAAACGACCGTCAAGCGAGTCGTTACCGAATCTGTTGCGGCCAAGAGTGAGCGCACCAAATTAGATTCTAAATTACCAAACAACTTAATCAACATCGTCATCGCGGAAATTGTTGGTACATTCATTTTGACACTGGCCGCATTATTTGCCTCAGACATCCTATCATCGATGTATGTTGGCTTTGCACTAATGCTCATTGTCACCGCTATCGGCGGCATTTCCGGTGCACACGTCAACCCAGCTGTTACCTTCGGCCTATGGTCAATGCGTAAATTGAAGACCGTTCTGGTGCCATTTTACTGGGGTGCACAATTCCTCGGTGCAATGGCAGCTATCGTGCTTATTGGCTCGCTGACGAACGGCGGATTTGCCCTTAGCTTCGATCAGTTTTCTACGTTCTCTTGGGAAATCTTCGCAGTAGAATTAATCGGTACTGCCATCTTCATGTTTGGCATTTCAGCAGTTCTACAGCGCAAAGAAATTAAGGCAGCTGGTCAAGCTGTTGGTATTGGTTTGGCGTTAATGATCGGCCTGGTTGCATCCGGTTCGCTAGCATCATACGTTAAAGGTACCGCTATTGCGAAACTTCAGAAAGAGCAAAACACTACTCAAAAAGAGAAGAATGGTCGAACTTATCCACGCGAGATTTATGTTTCAGGCGCAACCCTGAACCCAGCAGTTGCTCTGGCAAGCACAGAGAAGACCGACTCACAAATCCGCAGTAATAGCCCACTGCCAGCTGAAGGCGAAAAGAGCTATTCTCGCTTTAGCCTGGAAGTAATCGTGGCAACGCTCATCGGCGCAGCGCTCGGCGGAAACTTGTTCTTACTGGTAAATTACCGTAATAAAGACGAAGAGTAAGACGCCTATACACTAACAAACCCTCCGTTTTAAGCGGAGGGTTTTTATTTTACACTTATAAGTAATATTTATTCTTCCTGCGCCGGTCGGTCGATTAACTCTGGCTGCGCTTGATGATCACCGCCAGCGATCCGCACCACATCTTTATCAATCTTGCCTAATTCTTTGTACGAATTATTATAATGCCCGACGGTGGTACTAAGACTCTTGCCCATTTTAGTCATCAGTTCATCAAACTTTTTGATATGCACACCCAGCTGGCCGACACGCACCTGAATATCCTTGGCCTGCTCTTCAATTTGTAGACTCCTCAGCCCCTGCAGCACCGTCTGCAAATACGCCAAAAAGCTAGTTGGGCTGACGATGATCACGCGCTTGTCACGAAACGCATATTCAATCAAGTCGCGGCTCGAACCGCCCGCACCAACATTGTTGATAAGTAGGTCATAATATAGCGACTCTGACGGGATAAACATAAAGGCAAAGTCCATGGTATTCTCGCGCGGACGAATGTACTTGCTGGTTTCGTCAATGCGCCCCTTCAGGTCAGCCTTCACCTTATTCAGCCACAGCTCGCGCTCAGCCTTAGTCTCGGCGTTGATCATCCGGTTATAATTTTCCAGACTAAACTTACTGTCCACCGGCAACATCTGCCCCTTGTCCAGGAAAATCACCGCATCAACAATTTCGCCGTCCTTGAACCGATATTGCATCTGAAACTGCTTGGCTGGCAGCACGTTATCCAGTACGCTCTCCAGATAAAACTCGCCGAACACGCCGCGCTGCTTAGGATTTTGCAGGACGTTCTGCAGGGTTTTCAGGTCAGTCGCCACGTCAACTACCCGCTTATTTGTCTCATCCAGCTTTGCCAGCCGCTGCGTCACATCCGCCACCAGCTTGGCACTTTCTGACAACTGCTTTTGCACCGAGGTTTGCACCTGAGCGTTACTGCGCTCGAGTTTATCGCTGACTGATTCATTCAGCTTGGCAATGGTTCGCCCCAGCTCCACCACGTCGGTTTTGATGAGCTCGACCGATGATTGCTGCTTCAGCTCGCCGAGCTTCAACTGCAGCACGAACAACGTCGCGCCCAAACCCATAACGATAATAACCAAGAGAATAATGATAATGATTTCCATACTCTTAGTGTACAGGGATTATAGAGACAAGACAACTCGTGCCAAAATCACAAACAGTGCCATAAATAAAATTGCCGCCGCATTACCGCGAATACGATTCAGCCAAATTAACGCCAAATACACTAGCGCTGTTGCCGCCAACACCCACAACATTGACAATATCCAGTAACCGTTCGCCCATAATGTAGTTCCCCATAAAGATATCGTTGCCGCAACCACCACCAGCAGAGGTCTCTTCACTCCAAACACTGCCAAAAGTGGCACCAACAAAACTCCCGTCAACACCAGCGCCACATATGAGGCGATAGTCGTACTATTTGCACAGATTGATACATTGTCTGCATTTGAGCAAAATACCGGACCAATCATTAATTTGTCAAAAGCTAAGGCCAGTACCCAGACCACTACACCGCTTACAATCAATAGTGCAAAAATCCGTAAAAAACTCTGTTTTGGAAACGGATAAGTGTAATCAGAGATTTCCTCGCGAAAAATAGCCGACAATAATTTCATATAAAAATTGTAACGTAAACTTGTCAATATTGCAAATGTATATGCTTAAATATCCGACTTTTCTGGACGCTTCATCGGTAAATACCAAACAATCCCTACACAGGCAATAAATAATCCGCCAACAACGTCAAGCGGAGTATGTACTAGCGCAATCACCCGCCCTACGCATACCAGAATTGTCATTGCCAGACAAATAGACGCCAATCGCCAATCCTTCGCCCCAAACCATACTGACAGTGTAATCGCCATTGTAAATAATGCATGATCAGACGGAAATCCTGGATTATTCAAAAACGACGCTCCTGCTGCCACCCCCAAGACCTCAAACGGACGCATTTGGTCCGGCTGATAAATCACTCCGATAATTTTTGCTGCTACGTACGCCGTTAGTCCTGCCATCAACACCCGAGCGTAAACCTGATATTTTTTATCATTTGGCACCGATTTTAGTAACGCATATATGCCGATCAGCGCAATTGGCACGACCAACCCGTCGGCTATCAATTTCACAATCCATTGCAAGTCCATACCATCAGTATATCGCGTTGACGGATACTCGTAAACGCTTGCGGAAATCATTTTTCTATAGTACAATTATCTTTGCCGTTGGGATGTCGCCAAGCGGTAAGGCACCGGGTTCTGGTCCCGGCATTCGGGGGTTCGAATCCCTCCATCCCAGCCAAATTTGAAACTCAGCAGCCAGCTATTTGGCTGTTTTTTTCGTCGGTATATTTGCAATCATTAGCAGCGCCCACATAATTATTAAAACCATCACTCCGACTAAGCCGTTAACGTTTTTCAATGTTGCACCAAATATCACCGCCGGAGCTCCATTTATGACCGCCATTACATTGATCATCGTCATAGCCTCCAGGCCAATAAATCCAGCCGCTCGACTTATCAGGACCACCAATCGCGATATCTCCATGCCAATTAAAAACGGCAGCGAGACTAATTCCGTAATCACTAAAACCATCATCACTACCAAACTCATTGACGAATTAATCCCCGCACCAGAGAGAATCTCTGGAAATTTCTCAAATGTAAATAATTGACATAACAACAAGAATATAATTAATACTCCTAAGATTAGCTTGGCGGTTTTTAGTACTTTTTCAGACATATTTTTAGTATAGACCGCACATCAAAAAAGCTCAAGCTTGTTGTATTTTTTACCAAAATCCTTGCTCTTTTTCAAAAAACATCATACAGTTAAGACAGCGAACGTTACAAAAATAAACACCACAAAATCGTATCTTTCGCTCTACGACATCCACCACAACTTAAAATACCCCGTCTCTATGGGGTATTTTTCTTTGTTAATATTTGCGACTGTTCGGCACGCCACTTGGCGATATTTCCATGATGTCCGCTAAGCAAAACATCCGGCACACGTAAACCCTTAAACTCCTCAGGTCGAGTATACTGCGGAAATTCCAGCGTCTCGCCATCAGAAAAACTCTCAATTTCCGCCGACTTTTCACCGCCCAGCACTCCAGGAATCAACCTGACAATAGAATCGATCATCATCATTGCCGCTAACTCTCCGCCAGTCAATACAAAATCACCAATACTCCACTGTTCGTCAACCAATTCTAAGATTCGTTCGTCCACACCTTCATATCGCCCACAAATAAAAATTATTCCCCTGTCATCATCCGCTTCCTGTCGGGCCTTTGCCTGCTTCCAGCGTTGGCCACGCGGACTCATCAGCACTACCTTTGCCGTTTCATCACATGACTTAGCAAATTCCACTGCCTTCCACAACGGCTCAATCATCAGAAGCATACCATCACCACCGCCGTAAGGCGTGTCATCCACCTGACGCCGCGGGCCCAAACCAAAGTCCCGTAGATTTACCGTCGTAAGCTCCACAATTTCGTCTTTTTGCGCCTTCCACATCATGGAACTATTAAAAACTCCCGCTGTCATTTCTGGAAAAAGCGTAATTACTTGAAATTTTCTCATCTGTTACAGTGTACCAAGTGTTGACTTTTTTGTCCAGGTATGATATATAGATCAGCTTTTGCTCAACCGAGCAGAAGTAGATCCTAGACAAGAAGGATGGAAAAATGTACTCTGAGGAGATCTCATCCAGTAGCGTCAAGCATGCGCTGAATTGCGCGGGTCTCAGCTCGCGGTCATATGTGACCGATGATGGCAAAGCTATCATCGTCGGGATCCAAGTTCCACTCTCTCTCAGCGGGGGAGTTGAAATCTCATACGGAGCCGGCAGTGACATCCGGGACTTTTGTCATGATGTTAACCAGATAGTATGGGATGAAGATCCTGACGGATCCTGGCGATTAACCTTCGTCGGGAATAACTTCACCGCTTCAATCGGCGGCAACGTCACCCTTCCCGAAGGGCACGACATCCACAACGACGAGCACCGGCCGTTCATCCATCAAGGAAATGACGAGGGCCGGGCAGAGAAGGTTTATCATGCCTGTATCGAGGCGGACTATTTCAATATCGTCTCGATCATCAAAACCTTCTCACATGCTCTGAATGGAGCGGTAGCGGAGCTGCTCCGGCAAGGACCCGGGCGCAAGATCATCCACATCTCCAATAAGGAGACTTACAGAGAACTCTGTCCCTGGCTGCACGAAGCACTGCCTTGGACAGACACGACCTATCTGCCAGATCCTTTAAGGAGTACTGACGGTTGGGTCGCCCGACCAGTCAGGGAGGGCTAACGCCCGCTGAGAAAATAGCTCGTTGAGACATCAAGTCTTGACTTGAGCCTCTCGGCGGGCTATTTTCATGTCTTTTTATAGAAATTATTCCCCACCAAAAAACCGCCCCAGTAAGGACGGTTTTTTAGCACAAATAAGGCTCTCAATGGTTTCCCATTGTCTCGCATAGAGCTGTTCTCGCATAATGTCTGTGCTTGAACTGGTTTTAATTATATATCAAGGTCGTCGAGTTCTGCAAGCTCTTTTCTGGTATTTTCTGCGTAAGATGACTTATTTTCCACAACTTCATCTGTTGAGTTATCCACAGCAGCGCTATTATCATAACCACTCTGCTCACGAGCACCAGAAAAGCCATCGTTATTCACAATCTTCAGATTATAACGAGCGTCATTCTTCGCCCCCAAAGCCCTAAGTAAAGTCCGCAAGCTTTGCGCTGTACCACCGCGTTTACCAATTACCCGCCCCAAATCCTCTGGGTTGACGGTCAACGTCAGCAAAACACCCTTTTCATCAATTTCCCGCTCCACTACAACATCGTCGGGATGTCCAACGAGTGTTTTTACGACATACTCCACAAATTGCTGGTCTATTGTTGACATTCTGCCCCTCCTCCTGGAATTAAACTGTACTTTCATTATACACGAGCGGTTTGCCCCGTGCAAACTTTTATCATTTTTCACCAGATTCTTTATATTTAGCAATAGCAGCGCGGGCAGCTTGCTGCTGAGCCACTTGCTTGGAAGGGCCAGTGCCACGCCCCATCAGCGTTTCACCGATGAACACCCCAAGCGTGAAAATCTTATCATGATCTGGACCTTCCTCACCCAAAACTTTATAAATTGGCGTCTGATTGTCAACGCGCTGAGAAATTTCCTGCAAATACGACTTCGGATCGCGCCAACTGCCCGATTCCAATATTCCGTCCAGCTTGATAATAATATGCTTATGAATAAAATCGCGCGCATCGTCAAAGCCGCGCTCCAGATAAATTGCACCGATCACCGCCTCAAAGGCATTGGCTAAAATCTGCAAGTGCGCCCGATCCGAGCCATTTTTCTCGCCCTTTGACATGCGAATCAACGGTCCATAGCCTAATTTATCACCCGCATCGCCGATACTTTCCGTCCGTACCAGCGCCGCCCGCCAAGCTGTCAAAATCCCTTCCGGTTCAGAAAAATTGTTGAATAAATATTCTGTTACCGCCAGTTCCAATACCGCATCACCTAAGAACTCCAGACGCTCATTATGATGATGAACAGACTTACGATGCTCATTAACATAACTGCGGTGAGTTAATGCCGTGATTAACAGATCCAAATTATTAAATTCAAACCCTAATTTTTCTCGAGCAAACTCTTGATATGGAGTAGTATTCATGCCGCTCATCTACAGATTCTCCTGCCTAATTCGTTTCATCGCTAACAAAATGAGCTTGCCGATATCTTCATATTCGACTTCATCCAACGCCTCATGAAAACTAAACCACTTCAACCCGTTCATCCACTCTTCCTTCTGAAGTTTCTCATTAGGATCCAATGCCTTGGCCAGATAAACCTGCGTCGTCATTAGCACTAGTTTATCAATTCGACGATAACGAAAATTCACCTTGCCCAGCCAGCCGTGTAGCTCAATATTCTTTAATCCGGTCTCCTCACCAATCTCCCGGCGAGCTGTCACCTGAGCTGTTTCACCCGGCTCAATATGACCCTTAGGTATTGTCCAACGATCACGAGCATCTTGGTATAGCAAGAATTCTGCCTCACCCTTTTCGTTGCGTCGAAAAATCACACCACCAGCGGTCGGCTCACGTACAATTTCCTGAATTAGCGGCTTTTTACCACCACCAAAGTATTTTTTTATCTTATCAAAGTTGCTTGTTTTCATTATCGGACTCCTCCACGAGAGTACGGAGTGCCGTGCCGAGCACGCCATTCACAAACTTACCCGAGTTATCCGAACCGAACGCCTTTGCTAATTCCACCGCCTCATTAATCACCACCTTTGACGGAACCGTATCCGCACAATATAGCAATTCATACAGGCCAATCCTCAGCACTGCCCTATCAACGCGCGACAACTGATCAATTGGCCACTCCGGCGCCAAGGGCTTCAGCTTCTCGTCTAGTTGCTCCTGCGCTGAAAGTACACCACCAACCAACTTATCGACAAAATCAACATCATCAACTGACGATCTATATTCCGCCAAATTACGCTGCAATATTGTTGCATAATCAAGGTTTTTATCGCCCACCTCTGTACGAAACTCATATTCATACAGTGTCTGCAACGCGACAATTCGTCCTAAATGACGGTTTGATGCCATTATTAAGCGTCCTGTTCGTAATTATTATTTTGTTGTTTTACCAGTTTCACGCTTGGTAGTCTTCACTTTCACTGGCGAAGTTCCATTAACGCGACGTGCCAATTTTAATACCAAATGACTGCGGCGAAGTCCAGTTTTACGTGGACTGCTCTGTTTTTTAGGCTGTGCCATAATTCATTCTCCTCTTTTAGGTTGTCATAAAACTTACGTACCATTATACCTTTTTTATTACGTAATCTCAAGGTTTTATCTAAAAATTATACAAGTGTATTGACTTTTTGTATTGGTTATGTTAATATATGGAACATGAGTAACGAACGACCAATACCATATTCACCAAGAGTTTTAGCAGCAATAGATAATCAAGCAGCTAGAAGAGGTGCTAAAAATGCAAGAAGAGATGCTGAAAAAGCAAGATACGAGAAGAGGGAAAAAATAGCAATCGTTCTCGCTAAGATAGGCATGGCGGCAACTGCTGCTGCATTATTTTTTGGTGCGTTTGGCGACAAACTAGAGGTCGAGACAGCCTCTGAAAAAGTAACAATCTACGATACAGACCCAAACAGTGTGACTAAGCAAGTTTGCGACAGTCAAAAATCTCTAGAGGAAGAGTTGGGACTACCAACAGAAGGGTCTACATCTGATAAAAACAATTTTTGGTATGGCTGCATAGGAACGGCGAATTCGGTCATAGGTAAAGTAGAGAGAGGAAGTGAAGTGATAGTGACGGTTGCTAAAGACGTCGGGGGTGAGGTAGCTATAGCTAATATACCTGATAATAAAGACAGCTAAACCACAATATTCACCAGTTTACCCGGAACATAAACCATCTTCTTAGGTGGTTTATTGTTTGTGAATTTTTGGATGTTTTCATCAGCTAGAGCAGCCTCTTCAATGCCCTGTCGGTCGATATCAGTTGGTAATTCCAGTTTCGCTCGAAGCTTACCATTGACCTGCACGATGACAGTCATCGTATCACTCTTTAGATATTTTTCATCCCATTTCGGCCAGTGATTGACGTGAATGGTATCAGTGTGGCTCAACTCTTGCCACAGTTCTTCAGTGATGTGCGGTGCGAATGGTGCTAAGATTTGTAGCAAACTCTCCAAAGTAAACCGCCACGTTGCCGATGCTTGAATACTCTGCGCTTCTTTAATTTTATACAAGCCATTGACCATTTCCATCATCGCCGCTACGGCTGTATTAAACTTCTCATCCTCAATGTCGCGGGTGACTTTCTTGATAGTGAGGTGAGTGAGACGCAACAGCTCCGCGGCTACATCACCATCCTCCGCCAGAGTACACTCTTCGCTCAAATCTCCGCTGGAGATTTCTCGCGAGCGTTCGGCTGAAGCGTCCGCTATTCGCGAACACTTCACAGCCTCTGTCAGAGGAGGTAATGTAGCCGCCTCAACAAACTCCTGCACCAAATTCCACACTCGGTTTAAGAACCGATACGTCCCCGGCACCCCGCGCGGATCCCACGGTGCATCCATATCGTACGGCGCGATGAACATCTCGTAGACACGCAGCGCATCGGCACCGTAGCCGCTATCCATAATCTCCATCGGATCGATGACGTTACCCTTAGACTTACTCATCTTTTGACCGTCTGGCGCCATGATATAAGCGTTGTACATCATCCGCTTGAATGGTTCTGGCGTCGGCACGAGACCGAGTTTATAGAAAAAGCGCATCCAAAAACGGCTGTACAGCAGGTGTGCTACCGCGTGATCAGCACCGTTGTAATAATCAACCGGCGCCCAGTGCTTGATAAGCTCTGGATTCCACGCCTGCTGGTCATTGTGCGGGTCGAGATAGCGCAGGAAGTACCAACTGGAGCAGGCGTATCCGTCCAGCGTATCAGTCTCGCGCCGCCCCTCATGCCAATTGTCGCCCGCTGGCTTTGGCTCGGTGATCGACACCGTTTTACCGGTCTCAACATCAACCCAAACGCGCACCCAATCATCAACTTGCGCTAGGACCGACGTATTACCACCCGTCGGCTTGAAATTCTCGACTTCTGGCAAAATCACCGGCAAGCATTCGTCCGCCACGGCGATTGGCCCGAAACCGTCAACATGCACCATCGGAATTGGCGCACCCCAGTACCGCTGGCGAGAAATCAACCAGTCACGCATTTTGTAGGTAGTTTTACCGCGACCAGATCCCTGCTGTTCCAACCACGCTACGATTTGCTCGCGGGCATCTTCACTACGCGTACCGTCGAATTGCCCAGAATTGATCAACTCGCCTTCACCAGTGTAGCAACCAATATCTGCCGAATCCTCTGGCTTGTCAACCACCTGAACAATTGGTAGATCGAATTTCTCAGCAAAGGCAAAGTCACGTTCATCATGCGCCGGCACCGCCATGACCGCACCCGTGCCGTAACCACTCAGTACGTAGTCGGCCACCCAGATTGGCAGCTTTTGGCCATTGACTGGATTGATGACATAACTACCCGTGAAGACGCCGGTTTTATCTTTGTTTTCTTGGCGTTCAACGTCAGACTTCTGCTGAGCCACTTGAACGTATGCTTCGACTTTAGCGCGCGTGTCGGCATTGACTAGCTGAGAAACCAATGGGTGCTCCGGTGCCAGCGCCACGTAGCTGGCACCAAACAGGGTATCAGGGCGCGTGGTGAATACGGTAATAATGGCATCCTGTCCGTTGACTACAAAGTCAACTTCTGCGCCAACCGACCGGCCAATCCAATTTTTCTGCATGGTCTTGACCATTTCCGTCCAGTCTAGGTCATCAGTCGCCTCCAAAATCTCATCAGCATAGGCTGTGATGCGGAAAAACCACTGCTTGAGGTTGCGCTTGGTAACGGGGTTGCCGCAGCGCCAACATTTGCCGCCCTCAACTTGCTCGTTAGCTAGCACCGTATTGTCAGTATCACACCACCACTGTGGCTGCTCCTTTTGGTACGCCAAATCGTGCTTGTACAGCTGCGTAAAAATCCATTGGGTCCACTTATAATACTCGGGGTCAGCGGTGGAAATCTCCTTCGACCAATCATAGCTAAAGCCGAGGCGTTTCAACTGGGCGATGAAATGAGCCTTAGCTTCGTCATGCGCCACTCGCGGCGTTTTACCGACCTTGATGGCGTAATTTTCCACTGGCAGACCAAAGCTATCCCAACCAATTGGATGATAAGTATTATAGCCTTGCTGACGCTTCAGGCGCGCCTTGATGTCAGCAAACTGAAACGTCCGACCGTGACCAATGTGAATGCCAGCCCCGGTAATGCCAGGGAGCATGCTCAAGCTGTAATACTTTGGGCGCGTTGTGTCACTAAGATCAGTGACATAAGTGCCGTCAGCCTCCCATTTATCTTGCCATTTTTTCTCAATTTCCGTCGGATTGTAGCGTCTCATATCTGTAATTATAACAAAAATCCCGCTCATTACGAACGGGATTATGTTAGATATACGAGATACCTACAATCACAAAGATGACAAACCACTCGTGAATCCAGCCAAGAAGTCTTTCAAGCTGCTGGCATTTGATGGAATATCCACTTCATCAGCTTTATTCATCGTGACATCAAGCGAAATTTCTGTGGAAGCCTTGTCATTTTTACCTTTAAGTTCGAGCGCCTTCAGTTCATGAGAGAAACTATCAACCCACAACTTTAACGTGCTCTTTTCAGCGGATGAATCGGTAACTTCACCACCATCAATCTTCTTACAATTACCAATCTCTTTACCAATTGACGAATCTTTCAATTGATTAGCAAACTTGGCTGCCTTGTCGCGATTAACCTCAACTTCAAAACCACGACCACCATTACGATCACTGAGCTTCGTATCTTTTACATCCAAAAAGCTATTCTTCTGATAAAACTGCGAGATTTCCTTGCGGACATTTTCATCACTTCGAACCTTCTTTAAGATATCAGCATAACACTTGTTGTTATCATCTGTAAACTCGGTTGGAGAAATCTTCATCCACTTGCCATTGACCTTATCCAATTGAGAATCAAGTCGCCCTAAAGCCTGGTCACGATAGGCCTTCATTTGATCTTTTGATAGATTAATACCAGACTCCACACTCTGCTTCTCTATAATCATATCAAGGATATCGCCATACAAATCTTTTAAGTTGTCGATTTTTATATATATCGTTCCGTCACCATCAATAGCAACATCGCCCTTCAAAGAAAACTTTTTCTCAACCGCTTTAACACTTAAGGTAGCATCAATATTAACTTTCGCTTTATCAGACGCAGAAGCCGCTTTTATATTAAGCTCCAATTTCGCTGAGTCCTGCATATCAACAACCACCTTGCCATTGGCAGTAGCTCTTTTTGTTGTAATAGCGCTAGACACAGCGTCGGTAACCATTTTTTGTGGATTTTGCCACCACAAGAAGTAAACCAACACGGCAGCAATAATTGCAATAGCCGCTATCACACCTAAAGTAATGCCGACAATCAGTCCTGTTTTCTTCTTTGGCCGCGTAGTCATATTGCCGTATGGTGGCTGCGGTGCAGGTTGATTTTTCTGATCCATATTCCCCTCCCTATACTTATCTTAATTTTTAATATATCATATTTAATCTTTGAATTGAGAGAAAAATTGATTTTTCCTGGAAATCCATTCTGGGGTTTGTCGTACTAACTTTTTATTGTCTTCAGTGCTGTGTAAATTAATTTTTATAGCCTCCTCCAGCCACACCCCACCACTAGAACCTTTAAATAATGCAATACCTTCCGATTTCAATTTATCTCGGACAAACGAACCAGCTTCAATGGCGTTTTTACACTCCTTCACTTGACACCCCTTTTGACGAGCGGCCGGCGCCAGATATTGGTTTGCCTTTTCGCCAACTGTCACCACCCAGTCTAATAGGTCAGGGCTACAATGCGAGCCAAGTTCAGCGTGAGCCTGTTCAAAAACTCCCCTCAGGCCATTCATATTACCCAATACGGCAATCCGCTGCGGTGTCTCAATTCTATATAGCGATTGTAGAGCTGCCAGCGCCGTCAATGGAGTCGAACTATAGCTATCATCAATCAGCCAAGTATTGTCCGCCCCCTTCAATAAGTTCATCCGACCTGGTAATGGGCGCAAATACTCCACGCCTTTTTTTATATTCTCCTCAGTTTCGCCCAATGCGTAACCAACTGCCGCTGCGACAATTGCTGGACGAATATTATGCTCACCGATTAACTTAACGTCAACCTCTAATCCATCAGCGTTCTCTGGCGACAGAATAAAACCATGATGTCCATCTGTCAAAGAAAAACTACGATCATCAAAATTATACTCCGCCACTGGGTCACTACCATAGGTAGTAATATTGGGATTTGTCAAAAAGCCAGCGAACCTACCGTCAATATCGTCGCGGTTAATCATTGCCATCCGTGAAAAGTTTGCGAGCGAAATCATTTCACTCGCCACCTCCTCCAGTGAATGCTCAACTTGCATACGCCCGTTTGTCACAGAAGTCACAACCGCGATATCTGGCATGACATAACTCTTAAACCATTCATTATAGCCAGCTTCTTTAGGATTAAACTCTTGAACGATAATTTGAATTTCTGGTTTTTCCGCTTCAATTCTTCGCTTTACCGCTCTAATTACTTTCCACCACTTGAAGAAACCTCTTTCTGGCATTTTTACACCCATCATTTGCAATAGGACATCCGCCTTTGTTTTTGGCTCATCATTACCAAGCTGGATATTGAATTGCTGAGCTAAAACCGTACCAATAGCAATTTTTGCGCTAGCTTTTCCGGCACTGCCCGTTACCGCCACCAATCTAACTTCTGGATGCGCCGCAAAAAACTCTCGCACTAATCCCGCTAGTTTTTCTTCCCTCTTTTTTGAAATTGTAACCATAACTATATCATACCATAAGCGGCATAAAAGAGCTGCTACGCGCCCACCCGGGGCATGTTTGAAACGTGTTTGTCTTTCAATTGGCAAGCATAGGAGATGCCCCTATGCGTACCAGCTCACTTGTGATTATGCACCAATTTCCAAAAAAACACAAGCACTATTTTTGCTCTGTGTATTCTGGCAATACTTTTCCCGCGAGAGTGGCAGCCATCAGCACTGCAAAACCGCACATAATTGATGGAATGCCAGTGATGGTTGATGGATCAATGATATTAACAAATGTCGTTGGCGCAATAAACAGTACGTAGCCGATGATCAATGAACACAACGAGCGGCGAATATGCTTTTTGGCGTTTTTGCCACGAGTGTAGGCGTAGGCAATCGCCACAACCAGTAAGCCATAATAGTACAACCCATACCACTCACTGATGCCTGGCTGATTTTCAAAAATTACATAATTTCCCAGGCAAACGCCGGCGCTAACTCCGTTGACTGCCAGTAAAAAGTAGCTGATGAATACGACCGCCAGGACATATCCCAGCGCTGGAATCCAACGTCGTTTATCAGCAGAGATTTGATAGACCAGATGAATACCCAGAGGCGGCAACATGGTAATCGCCACGTAGCCAAGCTTTGCCCAGCCTAAACTATCAAACAGTACAGTGCCTTCACAAACATTATACTCAGCCCATTGAAACAGCGCCAAACAAACGAGCAGCGCCACGACAATCCTTGTCACAGGAGTTAATTTGTAGCGCCATATTGTATGCAGTGCCAAAATAATCTCAATTACCAAGGTTGCCAACATCACTGGTGGTGAAAAACAGTAGAGCTTCGGTGTTCTGAATTTATCCATATGTGCATTATATACTATCTTAGTCAAGCCGAATCTGATGCTTCCGGTAAAATAACTTAGCAGACTGCTCAACTTCCCGGTGGCGAGCTTTGCCGCGAACATCAATATCCAAATGTGTACAGACAATATCTCCGGTCACCATAATCTTTACACCCGCCTCACGCAGTCGATGCGCTAAATCCTGCCCTTCATGATAGCGAAATTCTGCGTCATATCCGCCAACCTTTGCAAAATCATCAATCAGCAGCGCGAAGCTCCCCTCAGCCACCCAATCAACTTGGCGATCCGCCGTAACTCGCTCGCCCCAAATCCATGGATAGTCCCAGCCTTGCTGTTGCAACATTTGGCGGTCGTCTGCCTGAGTCGCCCGCGTAAATTGCCGGTCGTGCTGCGGATGCATTTCATGGCCATAATTCCAGGCCATCGGCTGACCATTGGCGTAAAGGATGGTATTACCAAGCATAATGTGATTTCCAGCGGCAAACTTTTGACGCAAAATATCGGCGATGTTTACTGTCTCAACACGCATATCACAATCAATGAACCACACCACGCCAGTTTTATGCATATCCGATTAGCTCCTGCGCCAATATTTTTCTCACCAAAGATAAAATTGACTGTCGGAAATTTACGGGCGAGATCTTGCAGTTTTTGCTGGCCAGCGGAATGATCATCAAGCACTGTGATGCTGTCAAAATCCTGTTCTGTCAGCTGCGCCAAAATATTTCTTAAAGCCCGAGGAGCGTTATAGTGTGGGATGGCGACGTGAACTTGCATTTATACCTTTACTTATTAGCGAACCATTCACCGAATTTCTGCCAATGCTGAAAATGAGCAGGGTTAATCTCCGCGCCGTCATGACGGAGCGCAAATTCCTCAGCAATTGTTAATCCGCCGCTATCCTCCATCGATACAACCTGATTCATTGACGTTCCTTCGCCGCACGACTGGTTTATAAACACGCCAGTTTGATCATATATAAACAACTTTAATTGCTCGCCATCAAAATACGCCACGACGTCATGCAATATAATTCTCCGATCATTTTTATCTTTCATCAAAGCCAAAAAATCTTCAGCCGTAAACCAATTAGCGACATCCTTCATGTAACCGCCCGGAAAGCCGCCCAGTTCTGGAATTTCCCAACTACTATCGTTAACAACAACCGGCTGTCCAGCCTTTTTGTACGCCATCTTAACCTTCGCTTCGGCAATCCTCAACGGATCGTTATGCTGGATTTCATCAATGTCAATTTGCAGCGGCTCGACAACAATCCCATAACCTTCCAGAACCGACCTGGCTTCTTCAAGTTTGCGTGGATTACCCGTAACAAATTTTATTTTCTTTGCCATGTTGCTATTATAGTACATTAGTATTTTTAGGCTTGGTGGATTGAGTGTGCTCTATTTCTTCGCGATACTTCTCTGGCTGAGCGCGGAAGATTTTCACCCATTTACTATCATCAGCCAAATCATGATATTTAATGTAATGTCGTTTGTCAAAGCCTCCTTTATCCTGCTTTTTACGCGCCATTTCTTCTTGAACTTGCTCTGTAGAAAAGCCAAAATCCTGACGCAGCGCGTCAACGACTTCCTGCAAATCAGCCAACTCTTTGAGCGATTCGTCGCGCTGATTATCGCCCAGCGGAATTTCGTCCGCCTCCTCGTGAACCTTGCGGAGCAACTCGCGGCGAAACTCTTGTTTGTCTAATATGCGGTACTCCGTATGTAAAACTTCTTCGTCATCCAGACACTTTTTCACGACTTTATCGCGAACTAGTTTTTGTAAATAAAAGCGAATCATGCTTATTTCTCCTTATCCTCTTATAACGTTTAATAGTTCTCGTTCGTCAATAATTTTGGTGCCGTATTGTTCGGCTTTTTTCAGCTTGCTGGCGCCGACTTTACCGCCGGCTACCAAATATGTTGTATCTTTTGCAACAGCAGTTTGGAAGGTGCCGCCGAGATTACGGATTTTTTCAGCAGCAGCATCGCGGCCCATCGACTGCAGGGTGCCAGTAATGACAAAACTTTGACCAGCCAGGCGGTCGGATTTTTGACTAAACTGCGGCGCCACTCCCAAGACAGCAAATTTTTCAAGCAGCGTCACATTATCTTCATCAGCAAACCACGCCACGATTGATTCGGCAACAATTTCACCCACACCATCCACTTCGCGCAGCTTATCAATGGTCGCGCGAGACATAGCCTCAAGACTCTCAAAGTGGTTTGCGAGGTCAATCGCCGTCTGCGTACCAACATGCCGAATGCCAAGACCAAACAAGAATCGCTCCAAGGCTGGCTGTTTTTTGGCAGCAATGGCATCGATGAGCTTTTGCGCGGAAATCTCAGCAAAACGCTCTAACTGCAGCAAATCATCTTTCGTCAACCGGTAAATATCTGCCAAGTCATTAACCAGCCCAGCCTCGACCAGCGCCTCGACATTTTTCTCGCCCAGCGTATCGATGTCCAGCGCGCCTTTGGAGGCAAAGTGTGCCAGAGACCGCTTCAAAATCAGCGGGCCGCTCAAACCTTTAACCCGATACACCGCCTCGCCTGCTGGCCGCACAAATTCTAACTCTGGATATTGGCGTGCCAATTCTGCCAGGTAATCAATTGGCTTGGAGTCTGCTGGCCGCAATTCTTTCAAAACACTCTCAACCTGCGGAATGATATCGCCCGCCTTGAAAATCACCACCGTATCGCCGCGGCGCACATCCAGCCGGGCAATTTCGTCGGCGTTATGCAGACTAGCGTGCTGCACCGTCGTACCGGCCACCACTACGGGGTCAAACACCGCTACTGGCGTAGCCGCACCGGTTCGACCGATGGAAATAACGATATCGCGGACGATGGTCGTGGCCTGCTCAGCAGCATATTTGTAAGCGACAGCACCACGCGGATTTTTCCCGACCAGCCCGAGACTTTCATACAATACTCGATCATTAATCTTAATCACCAAACCATCAGTATTGAACGGCAAATCATGGCGCTTATCATCCCATTCGTTAACGAAGTTCATCACATCCGCTAAAGTGGAAAAAACGCTCGCCTGCTGATTACGAGTAATTCCTAGAGCAGTCAGCGCCTCGTAAGCAAAGCTATTGGTCGGCACTTCAGCGTCGTCATCACGCAGTACATCATAGCCGCGAAAATACAGCGGCCGCGCCGCCACCAAGGATGGATCGAGCTGGCGGATTGTTCCTGCTGCTAAATTGCGCGGATTCGCAAATTCTGGCTGCCCCGAGGATTTTTGTTTATCATTGAGCGCAGCAAAGTCGTGCTTCAACATCACAATCTCGCCGCGAATTTCTGTTCGCCCGCGCAAAAATTGTTCAAAGCCTGGCGCCTCATGCAGCCGCAACGGTACATTTTTTATAGTCCGCACATTGTTCGTCACATCCTCGCCGATAAAGCTATCGCCGCGCGTCACCGCCTGCGTCAACACGCCATCAATATAAATCAACGCGCACGCCAAGCCATCCATCTTGATATCGGTAAAAAATTCATGTTTATGCCCCGGCATCAATTTATCGGTACGCTCAATCCACGCTTCGATTTCACTCTTATCAAACACGTCATTCAGACTAACCATCCGCCGCTCGTGGCGCACTTTTTGAAAACCTTCAAGCAGCTTGTTACCAACCCGCTGCGTCGGACTGTCTGGCGTAATCCACTCTGGGTGTGCTACTTCGATATTCTTAAGCTCCGCCATCAAGCTGTCGTACACCGCATCACTGACACTTGGCTTATCAAGCGTGTAATATTCATAGCTATATTGGTTTAACAGTTCTTTAATTTCATCAATTCTTGGTTTTTTGATTGCCACTTTCAACAACCTTTCTATAAAAAACATAAACGTATACCGACACAAGAACAACCGTTAAATAAACCAGAATCAGCCCAGTTGTTGGCACAATTGGCAACCAGTCAATGCCATTAATCCAGCCTTTTAGTGTACTGTCAAGTAAAATTACCGGGATTAGAACAATCATCCACAATAAAGCAACAAGCACTACCGCCCAGGCAAGCCGAAGCAGAACCCGCACCCTTCGGCCAGTCACAATATCCCCCGCCAGGCGTAAGGCGCGGGAAGGATACATTCCTGGTAGCGTTACAATAATCATTGCAAAAATTGTCGATGTCGCCCAATAGACAGACATCGTTACTATTAAAATCGCGGCGCCGCCAGACGCCATCAGAATTGGAGTTTGGCTTAGTACACCAGAGGCGTCCAGAGCACTATAAACAATTATAGCGACAGCTGCTGGTATTAATTGCAGCAAAAGAACTCCGACTATGATAATCATAGGAATAATTGGTGCGCCAGAATTGTATAAGCTATCACGCATCTTCGGTTTTTCTCCAGCCAGAATAGCTCGCACCAACCATACTGATGATAGCCAAGCTAATAACCCTAAAAATATTCCCGCGGCCTGCTGGATATTACCACCCGCGGTACCACTACCAGAAAAATAGCTAACTACCACGCCAGAAAATAGACCGATTGTCGTATACATCCCACCTATACCACCCTCTTCGGCTTTATATAATGTATCTCTCAGTTGCTGATATGTGTCTTGCGACATAACGTTTGATAGAATGACAGTTAATAATGACAGTATAGCAATAAGCGCTAAGAATGTTTTTTTATGCCGCCAAATGAGCTGCCAAGTCTCACTAGTTAATGACCAATAGCCAGCAATCTTTAAGTCTCGCTGATAATCACGCCGCTTAGACAAACGGAAACTGCGATGCGGGCGGCGCGCCAAAAAATTCTGCCGACGCTGACTTAGTTTACTAAAATCCCTTTTAAATCTAGGCCAAAACTTTTTTTTCTTTGGCGCTGGCTTTTTACTCTGAGCTTTAATCGTCTCTTTGCTAATTTGCTTCTTAGATTTCTTTGCTGTCATAATCACATCTTTGCGGCGTTATTCCTTAACCTAGTAATCCGATCCTCTAGCGGCGGGTGGGTGCTAAATAACTTTGAGAAAAAACCAGGCTTCAGCGGATTGTTCATGAACAAATTGGCAGTTGAAGAGCTTTGCTTTCGCATTGGTCTGCCGTATTGCCGCAACTTCTCTAGCGCGCTCGCCAAGCCTTCAGTATCGCGCGTTAATAATACCCCCGAGGCATCCGCCAAATACTCGCGCTGCCGGCTAACTGCCAACTGAGTAATTGTGGCCAAAATCGGCGCTAAAATAAACACCACTAGTCCAAGAGCATAGATAATTGGATTAACATCTCTATCGCGATCGTCGCTATAAAACATCATCCTTAACGCTAAATCTGCGAACAAACCAATTGCACTCACCAGACCAAAAGCAATCATACTGACGCGAATATCGTAATTACGCACATGACTCATCTCATGTGCCATCACCGCCTCCAGCTCGCGCTTATCCATAATTTCTAGCAGTCCAGTAGTCGCACCAACAATAGCGTGCTTTGGGTCGCGTCCTGTCGCAAAGGCGTTTGGCGCTGGATCATCAATAATATATACTTTCGGCATAGACATACCAGAAGTAATCGCCAAATTTTCCACTACCCGCCACAATTCTGGCGCATCCTTTTTTTCAATTTCCTGCGCGCCGGTCATCGCCATAGCTAATTTACCAGCGATAAAATACTGCAGCCAAGCATATAACATTGCACAGATGAAAATTATTACAGATAGCGAATAACTATCCATCGCCATACCAATAAACACCCCGATAATACCAATAATTACAACGAACACTGCCATTATTAATACGGTGTTGCGTTTATTTTGAGAAACTGCATTATACATATGTTAATTATATCAAAAATCGCCCGCCAACAATAGGCGAGCGACTCTCATTACCAACTTCAATTAGAACTTTACTTCTACCGGATTCTCGATACTTGCACGATCTTCAACATCGAAGAATTCTTTTGCCCGAAAACCAAACATACCTGCAATAATATTTGCTGGGAAAGTCTGAATTTTCGTATTTAAGTCGCGAACTCCGCCATTGTAAAATCGGCGAGCAGCCTGAATTTTATCTTCAGTATCTACCAGCTCTTGCTGTAGTTGCAAGAAGTTTTGATTCGCCTTTAGTTCTGGATATGCCTCAGAAACGGCGAACAGACTCTTTAGCGCACCCTCTAGGGCATTTTCTGCCTTTGCAGTTTCAGCCACGCCGTTTGCATTCATAATTGCCGAACGAGCTTCAGCGACTTTCTCAAACACTTCCTTTTCGTGTGTAGCATAACCCTTGACCGAATTGACCAAATTTGGAATCAAGTCAGTTCGGCGTTTCAGCTGCACAGTGATGTCACTCCACGCTTCTTCAACACGATTACGCAACGTCACTAGACCATTATATGAACCGACAACGAACATGATGGTCAGGCCCAACAAAGCTGCAATAACTATAAGTACAATTGCTAATACACTCATTTACCTTATTACCCTTTCTATTAAACTTTCCTTTTACAATTTTGGTGCGCAAGGCGGGAATCGAACCCGCACGACTTTTGGTCAAGGGATTTTAAGTCCCTCGCGTCTACCAATTCCGCCACTCGCGCTGATTTTTATTTATGCACCGGCACTTCACCACCCAGTGCTGCCTGTATTATACTATATTTATGAAGCAAATTGTAATAGTTCACGGCGGATCAAGCTTTAACAGCTATGAAAATTATTTGGATAATCTAAAAAATAGCCAGCTTCATTACGAACGGCTGCTTTGGTCGCAAAAATGGCGCGAATGGCTGGCGCAAACCACAACTGGCTACGATGTGCTACTACCAGATTTTCCTAATAAACAGAATGCAGAGTACGAAGAATGGAAAATATATTTCGAAAAACTATTGCCGCTACTCGGCAGCGACGTTCAGTTGATTGGCTATAGCCTGGGCGCAATGTTTTTGGCTAAATATCTACACGAATCACCACTTAGCTCGCCAGTTCGACGACTGGTGCTGGTTTCGCCGTGCTATGATAATGAATCAATTGAGGATTTAGGCAGCTTTCGAGTAACGAGTGCTACTGGTTTAGAGAAATCAGCAGAGGAAATTCATTTATTCCACAGCAAAGACGACCCGGTGGTACCCTTTACTGAACTTGCCAAATTTCAGCGCGATTTACCAACCGCCAAGGCGCATATTTTTGAAGACCGCAATCACTTTTTCCAACCAACTTTTCCAGAATTGAAAGAACTGCTTGAAAAATAATAAAAACGCCCGATACACGGACGTTTCATATTCACTTGGAGGCACGTACGAGAGTCGAACTCGTCTAAAAGGTTTTGCAGACCTCTGCGTA
>CAUQXD010000006.1:0-27420 GCA_963521995.1 uncultured Candidatus Saccharibacteria bacterium | reverse complement strand
GCCGAAGCGACTACAGATACGGTCGTTCTTAACCGCGACGATCCACGGATTTTCAATATTAGTAAGCATATTCAAGCAAAAAAAGCATTCTTTGGTACAACTAGCAAATTGCTAAAACTAATGCCAACCGATGATAATTTAAAATATGGCAACGCTACCGCTAATAAAAATACCTCCGCCGATGTGCTCTTGACAAAAATCGATACCCAGCAAGCAACTTTGCAAATTGACAACAGAGAGGTTGATGTCGACCTACAGCTAACGGGTGTTTATAATCTACTTAACGCAGCGGCAGCCGTAGCTTTAGTTCGACAAATCACTGGCCCAGAAGTTACCAGCACAATTTTAGCGGCACTTGAAAATATCAAGCCAGCCTTTGGTCGAGGTGAAACTATTTTCCTAGACGACACGCCAATTGAACTTATATTAGTAAAAAATCCGAGCGGATTCCGACTGGCCCTTTTGTCATTCGCTAAAGGTGGTACAGCTACAATGATTGCTGTTAATGATAATTATGCTGACGGTCGCGATGTTAGTTGGTTTTGGGATGTTGATTTTTCGTCCCTAAAAAATGTAGCAATGATTAGCGGAACACGGGCATATGACATGGCGTTACGCCTACAATATGATGAGGTCTCAATTGAAGAAGTCGACACTAATCTTCCAAAAGCACTGAATAATTTCATTAATAAACACAACAATGAACCAAAACAGATATTCTGTAGTTATACCGCCATGACCGCAATTCGGCGCTTACTTAGTGAAAAAACTGATGTGGAGGAAATATAATGACCAAGATAAAAATTGCCCAACTTTATTCACGAGATATGAGTTTATATGGCGACTGGGGCAACACACTGACTCTCAAAAAGCGGCTAGAATGGCGTGGATTTACGGTGGAGATTATTGATCATAATCCAGGCGATAAGACTAATTTTTCTGACATTGATATCTTTACTGGTGGAGGTGGACAAGATTCTGGGCAGACGATTATCCAAAACGACCTACTAAAGCGAGCAGACGAGCTCAGGCAACTAGCAACAAGCGGCGTACCGATGTTGATGATTTGCGGAATGTACCAACTATTCGGTCGGTTTTTCCGTACACTCAAAGGCGAAGAAATTATCGGCGCAAATATTTTACCAATTGAGACAATTGCTGGTAATGAGCGAATGATTGGCAATATTGTTATCAAAAGTCATGAATTTGGCGAGATTGTTGGATATGAGAATCACAGTGGCCAAACCTTTTTGGATAAAGAAACCACGCCGCTCGGTGACGTAATAAAAGGTGCAGGCAATAACATGAGCGACCCTTACGAGGGAGTGCGCTATCATAATATTATCGCCACCTATCTTCACGGACCAATTCTGCCAAAGAATCCGCAAATTGCTGATTTTCTAATCAATGAAGCTTTAAAGCGGCGCGGAATTGATATAAATCAAGTGAAAAAAATTGATGATAATTTCGCACACCAAGCACGAGATATATCCTTAAGATTGCCCCGATAATATAATGAAAAGCATAGACAAACAACTTATTAAACTCAACTTATTTTTTCATAGAATACCCAGCTGGGTTTGGCTAATTCCAATTTTACTTTTAGCTACCCACGTTCGCCTGCTATATTTAACGAAGGCTGATATTTGGCACGATGAAGGCTATACTGCCGCAATCATTCAGCAACCACTTTATGACATTGTTACCATCACCACTACCGACGTTCATCCGCCATTATATTACGTTATTATGCACGTCTGGCAATTAGTGTTTGGTGCTTCTGCTGTTTCACTCAGAGGGTTTAGTGTGGTTTGTGGTGTTGCAACAATTTCTCTGTTGTTTTTTCTACTACAAAAACTCTTCTCAAAAAGAATTGCAATATTCGGGTCGTTTTTAGCAGCGCTAGGACCATTCCTAATTCGCTATAGCGATGAAGCCCGAATGTACGCATTGGCGGCATTATTAGCTGTAGCGGCAACGTATGTATTTGTTGTAGCGATTGAGAAAAAGAATAAAAAATACTGGTGGTTTCTCTACGGCGCATTGATAGCAGCCGGCTTTTATACGCAGTATTTTTTGGCATTGCTACTACCAGCGCATTTTGTGTATTTATGGTTAAAACTTGGTGGAACCCGGATGGCGATAATGCAAATTGCTAAGAATAAAAATATCTGGATAGCTGGAGGGTTTTGCTTTTTACTATTTTTGCCATGGCTACCCGTTATGGTTTCTCAAACCAGTCGAGTAAGCGGCGGGTTTTGGATTCCGGAGGTCACCAAGCTTACCATACCAATAACCTTATCAATGTTCTTAACATACGACGAGAGACTAGTTCAATATTTTGGCTTACTATTACTGCCGATGATGGTCTTTATGTCATTCATATTGGCTAGAAAATTTCATAAACACCAAGCAGCAATTTGGCTGCTGACGACTTGGGCGTTTTTACCAATGATTATCGTCTATTTACTTAGCCAGGGCCGACCGATTTACCTAGACCGTTATTTTACTTACTCAGCACCAGCTTTTTATAGTTTACTAGCGGTTTACGTGGGGCTTATTTTCTCTAGCGGCTTCTCTAATAAAGAATGGTGGAAACTTGGCACTTCAATTATTCTTATTTTATCCATCGGACATTATATGTGGCAGATCGGCAATAAAAATATTACAGAAGCGTCCTGGAATAACACCAATACCGCCATGAGTTATATAAATAAAAACATCAAAGGCAGCGATACGATTATTTCTGGTGAAATCTACACCTATTTTCATACCTCATATTATAACCTCTCTGGTAAGGAAATTATTTTACTAAAACTGGCAGAGGAGTTGGATTGGGTTGGCGAATGGGGTCTAATCAAAAAGCTTAATACTCCAGAAATAGCTTCATTAAATACAATAAAAAGCCCGCGATTTTGGTTAATTCTACGCACAAAAACTTATGATAAGTATAAGAAGCAAGTGCCGTCACATTGGCAATTACAACAGGAATATCATGAGGGTGATTTGATTATTGGGCTATACAAGAATAAAAAATAACCGACAGGTTCGTCAGTTATTTTCAATACTTCGAATGATCATTAAGTTGGTCGGGGTGAAAGGACTCGAACCTTCGACCTCACGGTCCCAAACCGCGCGCGCTAGCCAACTGCGCCACACCCCGAAAGATGATCTCGACACTTACCTCACTATTCTACCACACTTTACACATTAAATACAGCAATAAATAGTGATTTGAGTTAATATATAGACATACTCTCATAATTATGGCCAATACTAATCACACTACCCACACTACTCACCACCGACAAATTATATATCTCTATGCCATTGTCTGCGTGTATCTCATGTTGCCCATTCTCATTTGTACCGGTGTCATTCCCTGGAATATGAAGTTCGCGACACTCGTCGTCGGTGCAGTAGCGATGTACATAGTGACGCGAATTCTCGGCAATACGCATAATGACATTGGCATTACGCGGCAACGTACCATCTATTCACTCAAAACCGTGCTACCTATAACTATAACTCTCATTATCGCAGCCGGGCTGTTTCTACTCCTCAAAAAACCTCGATTCTCACCAACCGAAGGAATAGGATTCTATGTATTTTATATTCTCATCTCGTGCCCGGCACAAGAACTGTTATTTCGCGGCATCCTCAGCCGTATGCTGCAAGAACTACGGCTACACCGGGCGTTGGAGCTTGGCGTAGCAGCCGCCCTTTTCGGTTACGCACATATCATCTACGGCGATATGCTCACTGTTGTTGTCATGAGCATCGTCGGCCTTTTCTGGTACCGAGCGTACCAGCGCTCATCAAACCTCATCGGCGTAACGATAAGCCACGTGGTACTTGGTGTGACGACGATCGCTTTGGGGATTATCGATTAACCTCAATTTGTTGTACAAATATCATACGGTTAACAATTTTAACCACAAGAATTAGCTTAATAAATAATTGATATACTCACACACGTTTCTCGTAGCTTATTGTTAAATAAACACTAACTATGTTACACTCTATGTACAGCCTCAGGCTGCCTGCAAAAATTATAAAGGAGTTATATATGCGAGCAAAGCAACAAGAGATTATCGCCGCCCTCGGTGTCGAACCCACTATCCAACCGATAGAAGAGATCGAGAAGCGTACTAAATTCCTAGCTGACTATCTGGGGCAGGCTGGCTTGAACGGTTTTGTGCTGGGAGTTTCGGGTGGCCAAGATTCATTACTGGCAGGAATCTTGACTCAGCGCGCCATCAAGCTGAGACGCCAAAGCGGCCAAAACTGCTGCCTCCACACTATGCTACTGCCCTACGGTGATCAACATGACCGCGCGGATGCCGAGCTAGCTGTTGAGACTATCAAGTCTTATGGCGAATCGAGCGTCATAGAACATGACATTGATATAAAACCTAGCGTCGATGCACCCGTCACCTCTCTACGCAACGATGGTCAAGCAATTAGTGATTTCATCAAAGGCAACATCAAGGCTCGTAGCCGTATGATGACACAGTATGCTATCGCTGGTGTCTATGGGTTATTGGCGGTTGGCACTGATCATGCCGCCGAATCAGTCATGGGATTTTCCACCAAGTTTGGCGATGGCGCTGCCGACATTATGCCCCTATATGGCCTGAACAAACGTCAAGGCCGGGCCATGCTGAATGCGCTACACGTTCCCGAACGCCTCCTTCACAAAGTACCAACTGCTGACTTATTGGATGATCACCCCGCCCAACCTGATGAAGTAGAACTGGGCCTAACATATGACGATATTGATGATTATCTCGAGGGTAAAGAAGTTGACCCCAAGATTGCTGAGAAGATAGAAGAACGCTACGACAGTACTCAACACAAACGAAACCTGCCGGTAGCATATAGAAGGAGTCAGTAAATCCGACTTGGCAAACTAGCTACTTCAGGGTAAGATATATTGCATGAAATACACGAAACCATACATTCCACCTACGTTAACCGTTGATGCAGTGATATTTCAAATTAGCAGCGGCACACTAGAAGTCCTACTCCTAAAGCGACCCAATGAGCCGTTCAAGGGTGAATGGGCGCTACCCGGTGGATACAACGCCAAAGGCGAGACGACAACAGCCGCACTGAAACGTATCGTTACCCAAAAAACAGGCGTGGATGTCGAGAGTGACTTGAGCTACATTGAGCAGCTCTACACCTTTGACACGGTCGACCGTGACCCACGAGGACATGCTGTATCGGTGACATACCTCGGGTGTGGGCGTACTATCCCGCTCGATGATGCGAAGTCACACGCGACATTTTTTGATATGCGCAATCTACCACCACTGGCTTATGATCACGCCAGCATTATTGAATACGCCAGAGAGCGGCTAATCGCCAAGTTAACATATACGAATGCTGTGTCGGCATTTCTGGAGCGGCGTTTTACCCTGACCCAACTACAGAACGCCTACGAAATTATCTTTGATCGTGAATTTGATAAGCGTAATTTTCGCAAAAAATTCCTCAGCCTCAACCTCATTCATGAAACCAACGAGTTATGGCGTGACGGCGCACATCGTCCAGCAAAACTATACGAGTTTAATTCCCAAAATCTCGAGACGTTATCGCGGAGCTTTGATTAGCTAATATCACCAAGCCGGGGGCAGGATAGGGTATCGATTTTTTATATTATTTTACCAATTAGTGTTGACTACACAATAACTAGTTGCTAGACTATATAGTAAGTGTAATTTATACATTAAGTAAGGAGGTAATCTATGGAAACAGTAAAACCAACTCGAAATGTACTTGTTGCCGTTGATGTGCAGCATGATTTCATCGACGGCAGCCTGGCAGTTGCCGAGGGCGAGCAGGTCGTTGCCCCGCTCAATACCATCGCCGAGACCGTGCGGCACCATGCTGGGCAGGTCGTTTTTACCCGTGACTGGCACCCCGCAAAAACACCACATTTTGTTAATTGCGGTGGCCAGTGGCCAGTCCACTGTGTGGCTGGCACAACTGGTGCTAGCTTTCACGATAAACTAAACGTGCAGCCTGGTGACACTATTATCGACAAAGGCGTGGGTCAGACTGACGGTTACTCTGGCTGGGAGGGTCAAAGTGACACAGGCGAGACGCTGGAGACCATCATCACACCACGAACACCTCGCGAGAAGGTTCAGGTATTTCTTGGCGGGCTCGCAACTGACTTTTGCGTCAAAGCGACTGCTCTGGATATTGCCAACCACTTCCGAGATGATGCGCGAGTTTCCATCTATCTACTGCGAGAGGCTATTCGTGCTGTCGGGATCACACCAACTGATGAAGAAGAGGCCTTAGCCGCCATGAAAGAGGCCCACATTATCGCGGTTTCAACCAGTGAGGCTAAAATGATGATCGAAAGGAGTGTTCAATGAACCGTGAACCTAAATTATCACAAGGACTAGATTATTATAAGGCGACCATGGGCCAGCTGGAGCACGCCAAGCATCCTGATGCCGAGGTCACCTTCACCTTGAAAAATCGCGCTCCTACCCTGCTATCAGAATTTGTGAGCGCAGAAGAATTACGCGACCGGCTCAGTAACGTGGCAAATGGTTGGCAGCCCGATGAGATCACCTACCTCGCCAGCCTACAAAATCAAGACGGCACAGCACAATTCACGCCAGAGTACCTTGACTTTTTACGCGACAATCCCCTACCACCTGTTGACATTGGTTATGATGAGCGCGGCGATTTAGCGGTTAGTACTACAGGCAAATGGCCACTGGTTACGTTTTGGGAAACAGTGGTCATGAGCGAGCTGAACGAATTATATTTCCAGAATAAACTTGCCCATGAAGGTAGTTCGCTAAAAGAACTATATGCCGAAGGAGATCGGCGCTTAAGCGAGAAAATTGATATGTTAAAAAATCGCCCAGACATCAAGTTCTCGGACTTCGGTACACGACGACGGTTTAGCTACGATTGGCAGAAACACGTCATTGAGCGCGTTGCACATGAACTTCCTGATAATTTCGTTGGCACTTCAAATATTTATTTGGCACATGAGCTTGGCTTACAACCGATTGGCACATTCGCACATGAATTACCAATGGTTTACGCAGCACTGGCCGACAAGGCTGGTGACAATCCGTTAGATGGTCACTATCAGGTACTCCAAGACTGGCAGCAGCTGTATGGCGAAGGCTTATCAACTGCCCTAACTGACACGTTTACGACTGAGTTCTTTTTTGCTGACTTCACGCCGGAGCAAATGGCTTCATGGCAAGCTCTGCGTCATGACTCTGGTGACCCGATGCAGTTTGGTGATACGGTGATTGCATTTTACGAGCAGCACGGTATTGATCCGCGCCAAAAGACGATCGTCTTTAGCGATGGGCTGGATGTCGAGACAATTATTAAACTGGCTGATTATTTCAAGGATCGTATCAAGGTGACATTTGGCTGGGGCACAACACTGACAAACGACCTCGGAGTTGAGGCAAATAATTTCGTCATGAAAGCCACTGCAGTTGATGGCGTGCCGACAGTTAAACTGAGCGACGTTGAAGGTAAGCACACAGGCCCAGATGATAAAATTAAAGAATATAAAACACATGTAAAAGCAAAAATTGGTCGTCAAGCGTTAAGGCAACTGGTCGCCGCATGAATGAAATAGTATCAACCACGGAGCAGAAACTGTGGTATGATGGACCAAATTATACCGCTGATAGTATCGTTATTCATCCGGAATCACAACAAGTTCTCTTAGTTAAACGGAAAACTGGCGAATGGGCGCTACCTGGCGGCTTCATTGATCCAGGAGAAGAACCACTCACGGCAGCCCATCGTGAGGTAATGGAAGAGACTGGTGCAACTATTGGCGGGGATCCAACCCTTGTGTTCTGTGGACTGGTTAACGACCCGCGCAATACCCAGACTGCCTGGATAGAAACCAGTGCTTATCTATTTACGGTCCCCGACCTAACGGCAATAACTGGGCGTGATGATGCGGTTGACGCCGGCTGGCACTCGCTTGATCACCTACCTGAGCTATATGCCTCACATGACGAGATTGTAGCAAGAGCGCTTGATTATCTGGCGTGCCGACCACTGGCTGAATCGGTGCAGAATCCTGAATGTCTCTACCATGTTGATGGCGGTCATATGCAATACGAAAAAGCAATTGCCACAAAGGATCATCATGTCGCTTTCATCAAACAACTATCAACCCAATACGACAGCGTCCAAAAACGACAGCGATTACAGCAATATTTAGATAAAGAGGCGTTTACTATGGCGCACTTGCGACAGAGTGGTTACGATGGCATTCCCGCGCAGTCTGTCTTGTGTGGTGATGCAATCATCATGGAAGCGCTGCGGCCCGACGATGGCTGGCGATGGCGAGCTGAAGCCGAGACTCTCGATGATTACGTCTGGGCGGCTGCAGAAAAGTTTGCCAAACTAGAAACTATTCCGCTGCCAGCCGACTCATTCGCCATTGAACCATCATGTATCAGTTTTATCAAAGAGGGCTGGCAGACAATTGACGAACAGGTGATTGCTCAACTATATCAGATACTGCCGGATTTTCTGAATCAAATGACACCACACAGCCAAGCCGCCACCCGGGATTTACTGACGGATCTACCTTCTCTGCAGCGTGCTGGGACTCAGCCGAATCAATTTCATCTACAAGCCTTTTGTCATCACGACATTAGGCAGTCAAACATTGCCTGGCATCCAGAGCATGGCAGCAGGTTAGTCGATTGGAGTTGGTCTGGACCGGGCGAACCAGGCAGCGATATTACGAGCCTATTGATTGATTTACATAAAAGCGGCCACAATGTTTCACCGTATCGTGATATGATTAATCTAAATCACTGCCTAAAACTCATCGGCTTTTGGCTAAATCACGCTACCTGGCCATATCACGGCGAGAATACTATTAGATTTCAACAGTTCTTATCAGCGCTGAGCGCCTATGAAATTCTACGCGGCTAGCTACGCGTTCACTTTATCAATTTCAACTGAGCGAACTTCCTTATGAACTGGCATCGGCTGACCTGACTCAAATTTATAAACTAGTAGCTGGCCAAACGGCATTTCCACATGTGCCATATCTGCTTCTGGTACGCGGTCGAGGCGCTTCATCAACGCGCGGATAGAATTACCATGCGCTACTAATAGAATATTCTCGCCCGTCTGTAATTTCGGTAGAATTTCTCGCTCAAAATATGGCACGACCCGCGCATAGACGTCTTTAAGCGTTTCGCCGCCCGGCACCGGATAATCCCAACTGCGCCGGATGCCATTGAACGCCTCCTCGCCAATCTCAGCCTTGACTTCCCATTTATTTTTACCGGTCAAATCACCATAATCACGCTCGTTTAGCTCGGCCGTTTGTATCGTCGGTAAACTACCCATACCGCGCCCTTCAAGCAGCGCCTCCAGCGTTTGATGCGTCCGCTGCAGCGCCGACGTATACGCCTCATCAAGCTTGATATCCTTCAGTAGCGCGCCCAGTCGCACCGTGTCAGCTCGCCCCTTCTCCGTAAGCCCCACGTCAGTCCAGCCCGTCCACTTGCCAAGCAGATTCCATTCACTCTCACCGTGTCGACTAATAACTAATGTTCCCATTATTTTCCTCCAAACATTGGCACAAAATATTCTATTTGCTCATTTTTCACACCATTTTCATCAATTATTTTCGTATTTACGTAACCGAATTTATCAGCCGCCCAAGCACGAATCGCCCACAATAACGACGCATCGTCAGAGTCAACTTCACTCTTAGAAATAAGTTTACTAGACACAATTTCTGACTCTTGCAACTTTATTTTAGACAAGACACTGTCCTCCAATTGCGTAAAAAATACAAACTGATACGTTAAAAACTCATCTGAATGGCGCGACGCGACCATGGCAAGTCGTAAGTCTTTGGGCTCAATTCGAATTCCCACTTCTTCCTCAACTTCGCGCACTGCCGCTTTCAAGGGAGATTCTCCGGGATCAACAATTCCGCCAGGCAGCGACCAGTGGTCTTTATACTCAGATTTGACGATTAATAATTCGCCCTGCTCGTTTTCTATCAATACTGCCGCACTGGAAAAACGCCTATCTAAACTAGCCAACCAAGTTCGCCGCTGCTCGTCAGTAAATTTCATTATTTTGCAAACTCAATTGCTCGCGTTTCGCGAATAACATTAACCTTAATCGTGCCAGGATATTGCATAGTCGACTCAATCTTCGTAGCAATGTCTCGCGCTAATTTAATTGCCGATAAATCATCAATTGTTTGCGGTTTAACAATCACCCGAACTTCACGGCCAGCCGATATTGCATATGCCTTATCAATTCCCTCAAAGCTGGTCGCAACATTCTCCAAATCGCGCATTCGTTCAGCAAAGTTCTCAGCTGAAACATTACGCGCACCTGGACGCGCCGCCGAAGCTGCATCACAAACCCGCACAATAATTGCTTCTGGCGTAGTTGCCTCGATGTCATCATGATGAGCCTCAATTGCATGTACAATTCTCTCGTCCATGCCGTATTTACGTGCCAATTCCGCGCCAATGTGATGATGCTTGCCCTCAATTTTATGAGTCACTGCCTTACCAACGTCATGTAATAGCGTAGCAATTTTTGTAATACGCACATCCGCGCCAATTTCCTCAGCAATCATACCAGCAATTTGCGCCATCTCCGTTGAATGCTTTAGTACATTCTGGCCGAAGCTAGTGCGGAATTTCAACTCACCGAGCATTCGCAGCATTTCCTTAGGAATACCGACCACGCCGACTTCGCGCGCCGCATCCTCGCCAGCCTGCTTGACTTCTTTATCAATCTGTTTTTTTGCCTTAGCGACCACCTCCTCGATACGTGCTGGATGGATACGACCGTCTTTCATCAGCATTTCCAAGCTTAGGCGAGCAACCTGCCGACGAATCGGATCAAAGCTCGACAACACAATCATACCCGGCGTGTCATCCACTAAAATATCAACACCAGTTTCACGCTGCAATGCCTGAATATTGCGGCCTTCTTTACCAATAATCCGGCCCTTCATCTCGTCGTCAGTCAGCTTAACCGCCGTCACCGTCCGTTCAGCCGTTACTTCACTACTCATCCGCTCCATAGCAGTAACTAGAATCATTTGCGCCCGCTCTTCAGCATCATCCATTGCGTCATGTTGTAATTTTGACACTAGGCCCGCTAAATCTTGTTTAATATCACGCTCAGTCATCTGCATGAGTTTATCAGCAGCATCTTTCTTTTTTAGCCCAGCAATTTTTTCAAGTTTTTCCTGCTGACGTGTACGTATATCACGAATCTCATTTTTAAGGCTATCGACCTCATCCTCATGAGCGCGCAGCTTCTCCGCCCGACGATCCAATTCCTCTAGTTTATTGTCAAGCGTCTTTTCTCGGTCAGCCAAGCGATTCTCGGTTTTTTGCCATTCGCGTCGGCGTTCGTTCTCGATTTTCAGCGCCTCGTCTTTGGCTTTCAAAACGATATCACTAGCCTTCGTCTTAGCATCCGCCAAATCGCGCTCAATCTGATTTTTACCATTAATTTGACGAGTTCGCTGATAACCCATGAAGCCACCAACACCGGCACCAGCTCCAATGGCAGCGGCGATAATTATCTCTATCATTGTCATTCCTTTCCGACCGACTGCCCCGGAGTATTCGCCTCAAGGAAATATATCAACAGCCAATCAACTTCAAACTATCTAATCCGGCGAGTCAAAACTTACAAACCGCCGTAATTTAATTATACACGGTTTTAGAAGTTTTCGCACGGAAAGTTGGCAGAAAAATCACCGAACGGCTACTTGCTTTTTACGAAAAATATAAGACCGGCAATAACAAACAGCACCCAAATCATAGAAGTAAAGAAATAATCAATTGAGCTTAATATAGCAAATTGGAGCCATCCCTGGTCTGGACTTATAAATCCGCGAGGCATAAATCCAAGAATCCTGATAATATAAAGTACTACCGTTATGACCATGAGTGCAATACCAATTCTACGAAAACTTTTTGATCGCTCTATTATCTCTTCACTGGCAACTTTATTTTTTGAGGCCTCGTCATATATCCAGAATAATTTGTCTTTTCTTCTCAATAGAGACCACAAATATAGCGAGCCTATCACAGACACAATAAATAAAGGCTTGGACGCTAGCATACTAATAGAATGTATCTCACTTATAAAAACGCACGCTATATTTGAATCATCGCCATGTATGCAACTTCCATTGCCGCGATAAAGCATCGCTATTATTGTCGACAATAAAATAAGCAACAGCGGCGCAATTACCATATATATTGCAACAATTCTTTGACTATAACGATCAACGCGGCGAGCTTCCTTGAGAAGAAGCATACTTTGTAATGCAATATTAACCCCAAATAAAATTACTACGATACCTATGACCTCCCCGCCGCCGCCAGAAGCACGGCTAAAACCTATAGCAAGCAGCGTCCTTATAATTACAAAAATCGCATATACAATTATCCCCAAACTACCAACAAAAATAGCCGCTTCCGCCGCGCTGTTTGGCTGAGGCATATCGACTTTCGCGGCTTTTGCGATCTTCTTCCTACGTTTTATCGGTTGTTTTGGTTTTATGGCGCGCTCTGTCATGCCGTAATTATAGCATAACCGTAATCATTTTCGCGGCGCAGTAATATGAGCGGCAGCACCATATTCTGGCATAACGATTTTCTCGTTCTCGCCAACGCGCAGCTTGCCAAGAGCCGTCTCCCGCCAATCTTCGCCCATTGCGCCGACAATTGGTATATTCAGGCTATCCGCCAACGTATTCGCAACCGTCAGTCCAATCCTCAATCCAGTAAAACTGCCTGGACCCCTCATTACGCCGATACCGCTGATATCATGCAAATCACCGGTTTTTTCTTCCAAAAACTTCAATAAACCGCGCGCCAATGTCCGCCCCGCTTGCCACTCAAAATCCTGCCGAGTCTCATCATCAACCACCGTCAAAAAACAAGTTGCCGTCGAGGTATCTAATAAAATTATCACGCCAAATTCTCCTTTATCACGCCAAATTCTCCTTTATCTTCTGCCAAAGTTCGGTCGATTTTTTACCGCCGGGATGAAATTCCACTAGCCGCTCTTCCTCGCTAATTGTTGTAATTTTTACTAACAAGCGATCTTTCGGCAAGTCGCCATCAACCGCGCCCGCCCACTCGACGATTATTACCGAATCATCGTCCGCAGCTTCGCAAATCTCATCGCCCATAATACCTGCCTCCCCCAAACGATAAAAATCATAGTGCGCCAAACGCAAGCCTTTAGGCGAATCATACACGCGTGAAATGGTGAAAGTCGGACTTTGTACTGGCTCGTTAATCCCTAGCGCCCGAGCAATACCCTTGGTCAACGTGGTTTTTCCCGCGCCGATATCGCCGACCAATTCCAAAACTTCACCGCCAGAAAGCGACTGGCCGATCGCCTCGCCCAGCTGCTTCATTCTTTCTTCGTTATCAATTCTCACACTTTGTATTATACTATGCTAGCTTTTTTTTAGCGACAATAGTACAATAACCATAAGTATTATGCGCGTTTCAGACGAAACAATTGAGAAGATTCTGAAACAGGGTGGGGTTGTCGATGAACCGCAGCTTGTTGATTTGAAAGTGATTGCTGAACGATCAAAACAAACGTTACAAGAAACTGCCATTGAGCAAAAAGCCATTTCTGAAGAGGATTTAACGAAGCTAATCAGCGATTATATTGGCGTGCCTTTTGCGAAGATTGACCCAAAAGATATTCCCGATGAAATCTTAAAGAGAATTCCTGAGCATATTGCCAGACAATATAACGTTGTACTATTTGAAAAGAACGAAGACGAAAGCCTATCACTGGCGATGGAAGATCCAGATGATGTACAGGCACTAAACTTTATTCAGAAGGAAATCGGCTACAACACTAAGGTTTTTCTGGCGACAAGAAGCAATATCTTGGACTGTTTAGAGAATTACCGTGGTAATATTGATGCCGAGCTAGATGAGGTTATTGCAGTTCAAAAAGACGCTTCTGCCGAAGACCAAAACGTTAGCCAAGATGATTTTGCGGAAAATTCACCGATTGCCCAGACGGTTAATTTGTTACTGGAATACGCCATCAAATCCAATGCATCTGACATTCATATCGAGCCGCGCGAGGATTACGTCCAAGTCCGCTACCGTATCGACGGCGTATTAAAAGAAGTCAACAAGCTGCCGCGCAATGTTCACGGCGCATTGGTTAGCCGTATTAAAATTTTATCAAATCTGAAGATTGACGAACGCCGCGTGCCGCAAGACGGACGCTTTAAGATAAAAGTTTCCGGCAAACAATACGCGCTGCGCGTCTCGACCTTGCCAATTGCCGACGGCGAAAAGGTGGTGATGCGTATTCTGGACGAGTCAAACCAGGCAATTTCGCTCGACAAACTTGGCTACTGGGGACTATCGCTAGCTACCGTGAAAGACGCCATGGCACAGCCAAACGGTATGATTTTGGTGACTGGGCCAACTGGTTCGGGAAAATCAACTTCCCTGTTCAGCGTGCTGTCGGAACTTAATACGCCAGACGTTAATATTTCAACTATTGAAGACCCAGTCGAGTATAAAATCCCCGGCGTCAACCAAACCCAGACTAACGCCAAAGCTGGCATGACCTTTGCCTCGGGTTTGCGTGCATTGCTTCGCCAAGACCCGAACATCATCATGGTTGGTGAGATTCGCGACGGCGAGACGGCTAACTTGGGCGTGCAGGCAGCACTGACTGGACACTTGGTGTTTTCCACCCTCCACACCAACAATGCAGCGACCTGTTTACCGCGCTTGCTGGATATGGGAATTGAACCGTTCTTAATCGCCTCAACGGTCAAGGCGGTGATCGGCCAGCGCTTGGTGCGGCGGCTGTGCATGAATTGCCGGCAGGAATATACACCAAATCAAGAAGAGATAAAATACGTTGCTGAGATGTTTAATATAAATACCGAGTCAATTAAAAAAATCCACAATCTCGAGCAGCAAGCCTTTGATGATAAAATTGGCGGAGACACACCGATGGGTTCAACCGAGATCACTATCGAGCATCTATGGCGGCCAAATCCCGACGGCTGCGATGAATGTGGACATAACGGGTTTAAGGGTCGTGTTGGCATTTATGAAGTTCTGGGTATTTCTATTCCGATTCAAAAAATGATTACCGCCAACGCCACCAGTAACGACATCCAAGATCAAGCAATTTCCGAAGGCATGGTAACCATGCAGATGGATGGATTAATTAAATCTCTACGCGGTATCACTACCGTTGAGGAAGTATTGAGGGCAACGAGGGAGTAATAAAATGCCAGTTTTTGAGTATCTACTTGTCAATAAAAAGAAAGAGACCGTCGCTTCGACAATTGAGGCGACTGATAAATTGTCTGCCGTCAATAGCTTAAAATCGCACGGACAATTGATAAAAATTGAAGAAAAAAATGCCAAAAAAGAACTTAGCTTTTCATTTAGTAAGAAAAAGAAAGGCGCTAAAACTGATGAGTTGGTGATGTTTACTCGCCAATTAAGTGCCATGGTCTCAGCCGGTGTACCTATTCTCCGCTCACTGAACTCAATGTCCAAACACGCCGAGAGTGCTGGATTCCGAGAGACGATTAATTACGTCATAAGAGATATTGAAGGCGGTATGTCATTTGCCGACGCCCTAGGAAAACATCCTGAAACCTTCAACGACATCTACGTCAATATGGTCGCCGCTGGTGAAACTGGTGGTATTTTAGACGATATTCTAAAGAGATTGGCTTTGCAGCAAGAAAAAAATTCATCCATGAAAAAGAAAATTAAAGGCGCTATGACTTATCCGATCGTGCTACTGGTAATTACCATTATCGCCTTCTTCATCCTCATGACTTTCATTATTCCAGTCATTGGTAAAACCATCAAAGATATGGGTGGACCGGACGCCAAATTACCATTACTAACCGAAATTATGCTCGGCATTAGTGACTTTATGGTGTCGTTTTGGTATTTAATTGTGCCAGCATTTATCGGTGGTATATGGGCGTTAATTCGCTATATTAAAACCCCAAAGGGGCGTATTAAATTCCACCATGTCATTATTAAAGTACCTGCTGTTGGAGCGATTGTGAGAAAAGTGGCAATTGCTCGCTTTACACGAACTTTCTCTGCCCTCATCGGTGCAGGTGTAGCAGTGCTCGAGGCTCTAGACGTAACCTCCCGTGCAGTCGGTAATGTTGTTTACGAAGACTCCCTGAGAGACGCCACTAAACGCGTTCAAAACGGCGAGGTTTTATCAAGAATTATCGCCGAGCGCGACGATCTATATCCGCCAATTGTTGCCCAGATGTTATCAGTTGGTGAAGAAACTGGTCAAACTGACAAAGTGCTTATTAAGGTCGCTGATTTTTATGAAGAAGAAGTTGATACCGCAATTGATGGCGTTAGTTCTATTATTGAACCAGTGATGATCGTAGCAATGGGTGGCGTGATTGCTCTGGTGGCAGTCAGCGTGATGGGTCCAATTACCAGTATGGCGGGTCAAGTTAAGGGGTAGTTTTTCAAAAAAGCTTATGTTATAATACTCGTATATAGGTGGGAAAATAAAAGTGTCAAGTATATTTTATAGAAAGAAACCAATTGTCGGACTAGAAATTAGCCGAACTAGCATTAAAATTATGTCGATTGATAAAAATCGAATGCTGGTTCATGGCTACGGTTCAGTTAACCTCGATTCTCAAAAAAACGACAGCGATTCTGGCGATAACACCGAGTATTTGGCTCGTAACATAAAAGACTTATTGCAGAAAAATATCATTGGACAGATTGATAGTAATCGCGTATCACTTGGTATCCCAACCAACCGAACTTTTTCCCGCACATTCACACTGCCAATAAAAGAGGAAAGTAACGTGCGCAGCGCGGTGAATCTGGAAGCCGAACAATACATCCCAGCTCCGCTAGATTCACTCTATATGGATTATCGGATTATTAATCGCACAAAAGATGAATTAACCGTGCTAATGTGTGCTGCTCCGAAAAAAATGATTGACAATATGCTGAGTGCTGCCCAGCAGTGCGGACTGGAAGTAGCAATCATCGAACCAAATATCAGCGCAATTGCTAGGCTATTGAAACGAACAGAAGAAGGAATGCTACCGACAATTATTGTTGACATCGGGACATCAGCGACAGATATTGCAATCCTGGACTCTGATATTCGCGTGACGGGAGGCTTGAACGTCGGTGGCTACACCTTAACCTTAAGTCTAGCGAAAAAGATGAACGTGCCAATTGAAACCGCCCATCAATTTAAGGTACTAAACGGACTTAATCCTGGACCGAGGCAAGCACGAATTGCTGGCGCCCTGCAGCCAAGCCTACAAAAAATGACCAATGAAGTTAAGCGTGTTATGCGATATTATACTGATCGTTTTCCAAATGATAGAAAAATTGAGCAGGTTCTAATCGTTGGTGGCGGAGGAAACTTACCGGGAATTGGAGAATTTTTCACTAACGAATTATTGATGCCAGCGCGTGTAGCAAGTCCATGGCAGATCCTGAACTTTGGCAATCTTGAACAGCCGCCTAAGCAACTGCGCTCTCAATTGTCTCCCGTTGCAGGACTAGCACTCATCAAACAGGAGGATATCTATGATTAATCTTCTGCCTCCTCAGGAAAAAAAGCAAATCAGCGCTGGACGCGTTAACGTAATTCTCAGGCGATACTGCGTGGTGTCGTTAATGTTCGCTGGACTGTTATTTTTAACAATTGGCGGTTTTTATCTATTCTTAGAGAGTAGCCGATCGGCCGCTCAAAACAAAATTAATGAAGGAAATGAAAAACTTGCTCAATACCAGTCAGTACAAAAAGATGTTAACGATTTCACCAAGGATTTAAACGCTGCTAAATCTATAATCAGCGGTGAGGCCCACTACTCATCAATTATCACTAAAATCGCCCAGCGCGTACCGTCTGGGATGGTGTTAGAGTCACTAACCTTAGACACGTCAGCCCTAGACAAGCCACTATCCCTGGTGGCACTCGGAAAAAACAAGGGCGACGCCATTCGGTTAAAGACAAGCCTAGAAGAGTCGGAAATATTTAAAGATGTCCACCTAGAAAGTATCGTGTATAGTGATGGCAAATCAGATAAAAAATCTAATGATTACCCAATTACCATTACTATCAGCGTCACACCAAAACCGGAGGTCTTAAAGAGATGAAAAAAACACTAAATGCCAGCGTTGCGCGTATCATCATGGCGCTACTGCTTCTAGTTATTCTGGCAGCAATGGTTGGCTCAGTAATTGTTGCCTACTCATTTCTCAGTAAAACCTCAGACGACGTTGGCAAACTACAGACTGAGGCAATAGCCATTGAATCAAAAATCCAGAATTTACTTGCTCTAAAGTCCCAACTGGATAAAAATTCTGAGATTGCAAAAAAGGCTAAAAATATTGTCTCTGAATCAAAGATGTACCAATATCAGAATCAAATTATTCAAGACTTATCAACCTATGCTGATCGCGCAGGCATACCAATTCGCTCATTCACCTTCCAAACCGAATCAACCGCCGCCAAGTCAACGACCTCCACTAGTAAAAAACCAACTGGCGCAACTCCAGCTGGTGTGAAAAGTACCTTCGTATCAATCCAATTGGGCGAAAATATTGATTACGTCCGATTCCTACACTTCCTTGACCTGATTGAAAAGAACGTTACCCGGATGCAGCTCTCTGGAATTTCAATCTCCAGAGGAGCCAACAATCATGAATTATTAGTCCAAGCTCTTGAAGTAAAGGTGTACACACGATGAAACCATCAATCTCAGAACAGCTCGAACCAATCGTAAAACCGCTATCTAAGTTCTTGTGGCGATTTCACGTTATGCTTTATAGCGTAGTGGTAATCGGTGGCGTAGCAATCGCAATATTCCTACTTAGCGGACTTTTAGCAATCTCTACAGAAACACCACAAAACTCATCTACAAGTTTTGATAAAAAAACCATGAAGTCAATTGAGAATTTCCACTCATCAACTTCCACCAAAGACTCATTTGCCCTGCCTACTGGACGATCGAATCCGTTTGCTGAATAAACCATAACCGTATATACTAATAATATGCTTATATCTGATGACAGATTTCTCAACGCGCCCGTCATGAGTCTTCAGACTGGCTCGGAACTGGCGCGAACCTCACGCGAAGTTATCAACCCAAAGAATCTATCCGTAGCTGCCTACGAACTAGAGGGGCGACTTTTAGACCAGCATCCTAGTTTACTACGCGTTGATGATATTCGTGAAATCGGCCCATTGGGCATGATCATTGACTCAACTGATGAAATCGTTGGTGTAGATGACGTGATTAGCCTTAAAGAGATCTATGATATCGGTTTCACTTTGAAGGATAAGTTGGTTATTGATGAAAAGAAACATAAAATTGGTCGGGTCATTGGTTACACGTTGGCTGCAGGTAGTTTTATTATTCAACAATTACGCATCCGCCGACCACTTTTAAAAAGCTTCGGCGACACAGAGCTGCTAATTCATCGCTCACAAATTGTTAAAATAACTGATGAAAAAATTATTGTAAAATCAGCAACAGTTTCCCACGCAACCGAGAAGAAAATGCCAACTCCGCGCATAAATTCCTACGATAATCCGTTCCGCAAGCAACCACGTACACAACCCGAATCCGTAAAAATTGATTAGACTCCAGTTTCTTCAAGTGCCGTCTTAATATCATCGTATAAAAACCCTTGCCGCGCCAAATATGCCATAAATTTTTGCTGGTCGCCAGCATACTTGTAGCGTTTTTTAGCGATAATTTTTCGTAGTTCCTCATCGTCGGAGCGGATATTTTCGCTAACCAACTGTTCTATCGTCTCGCGATCAATCCCCTTTTGCGCCAATTCTAATTTTAGCCGCCTGACACTAGTGCCTTTCTGTAAAAAACGATGTTCCAGCCAAAAGCGGGCAAACTTTTCATCGTCGAGGTATTTTTTTTCAATCAGCCGTGCGAGCACCCTCTCGGTAATTTCCGGCTTCACGCCCGGACGCTCAATAATTTCACCAGTCTTTGGCGAACGCTTTTTGATTGGCCTGGTTTTACGCCACAAATAATCGCGCATTTCTTTAACCGAGCGCGGCCGCGCCAAGCAATACTCCATGGCGCGGGCGTACAACTTACCAAACTGACTCTCGTCCTCCAGTGCTGTCAATTCGTCGTCGGTATATTCGCGCCCAACTTTAATCCCCAGCTCGCCCACCTGAAACACATCGAGACTAAAGCGATAGCTACCATCAACACTCACGTTAACACGGTTGTTGTCGCGAGCCTGAAGAGAGATGTTGGTGATTTTCATGCGCTTCTGTCTTAACTTAGTCTCAGACTTCCGCTTCTTTCACCTTGTCGCGAACCTTCTGATCAATTTCCGCCAGAACCTCAGGGTTTTCTTTCAGGTACAATTTGGTTTTATCGCGGCCTTGACCAATAGTTTCGCCGTTATATTTGTAAAAGGCGCCAGATTTTTCAACGATGCCGTGCGTGGCTGCCAAATCCAGAATATCACCAGTTTTAGAAATGCCTTCGTTATACATAATGTCAAACTCAGCGATGCGGAATGGCGGCGCAATCTTATTTTTCACCACCTTGATCTTGGTGCGGTTACCGAGGATATCATCACCAACCTTGATCTGCCCAATCCGGCGGATATCCACCCGCTGCGAAGCGTAAAACTTCAGCGCGTTACCACCCGTCGTGGTCTCAGGATTGCCAAACATCACGCCAATTTTCATGCGAATCTGGTTGATGAAAATCACCGTCGCTTTCGACTTGTTGATAATCCCTGTCAATTTACGCAGCGCCTGGCTCATCAATCGCGCTTGCAAACCCATGTGCGAATCGCCCATATCGCCGTCAATTTCCGCTTGCGGCGTCAGCGCTGCCACCGAGTCCACCACGATCAGATCCACCGCATTGGAGCGCACCAAGGTTTCCGTAATTTCCAGCGCCTGCTCGCCGTTGTCTGGCTGCGACACTAATAGGTTTTCGGTATCCACGCCCAAGCGCTTGGCATAGCTTGGGTCAAGCGCATGCTCAGCGTCGATGAACGCCGCCGTACCGCCCTGCTTTTGGATTTCGGCAATGGCATGTAGCGTCAAGGTCGTCTTACCTGAACTTTCTGGACCATAAATCTCAATAATGCGTCCCTTTGGATAACCGCCGCCTAGCGCCAAATCGAGGCTTAGCGAACCCGACGGAATCACTTCAACATCAACCTTGTGCGCTTCACCAAGCTTCATGATCGAGCCATCACCAAACTGCTTGGTGATCTGATCCATAGCCAGGCCCAGCGCTTTTAATTTACCATCATCAACTTTTTTCTCAGCTGCTACTGTCTTATCTGATTTTTTACCGTCTGCCTTCGCCATAACGCTTCCCTCCTTAGTTGTTAGTTTTATTATACCGATTTGTTGCTATATTTGCTATAATTAGTCTATGAATAAGCGAAATGGTTTTACTGTTATTGAATTATTGGTCGTCATAGCTTTTTTGATCGCCATCGCAATTTTAGGTTTTTCACAGTACACCAAATTAGTCAATGAATCAAACAATACCAAAAAACGCACCGCAATTAATGCCATTTATTATAGTTTGGAGGAAAGTTTCTACGTTAAGAACGGCTATTATCCAGAGAAGTTGGAAGACACAACGCTAAAAACCATGGATGCCGAACTGTTGAAAGATCCAAACGGGAAAAAAGTTGGCGAAAAAGACAGCAGCTATCGTTACGAATCAACAAATTGCAAAGATGGAAAATGCAAGTCGTATAAGCTCGTAGCAACACTAGTTGGCGAAGACGATTACATTAAAAATAGTCGTCACAAATAATCTAATCATCACAGACAGGGCGTCCGTTTTTGAAATCTTCAATAGCGTTATTGATCACCGCAATCTGCTCGCGCGGCTTTGCTACAAAGTGAAAAATATATGTAGTTTCTTCGCCCTCGGTACTTAGGCGGATAGTCCCATAATTGAAGACTGTCTGAATAATACCCGATTGGCGGAAACTAGCATCCTCAATACTACCTAAACTTACGGTTTGTTCGTGCCGAGAAAATAGGCTCTCTTGAATCTCCTGAATGACACTTTCATTAGTTAAAAAGAATTGATTTTGTAAATAAATCCATAGTGCTACAGCGCCGCCCAAAACTACCAAACCAATTAGTAACATCGCAACACCAAACACATCAGTTACTGATGGCATAGGTGAGATAATTGAATCACGAGCCAGCGACGGATACATCAGCACAAATACCATAATTATCAACACCAAAAAAATTGCAATACTCGCAGGAATCAGCATACCAATAGGGTGACGCTTGATATCCAAAATAACATACTCCCCTTCACTCAAGTTGAGATTTGGATATTGCTGGACTGACCTTTCATGCTTCCGTTTTAATTCGTCGCTAATAGTAAATGGTTTTCGTTCAAGTTCGCGGCCAACATGCACAACCTGCGGCTCGTTCGCGTATTGACTGCGTAAACGCGGGTCAAAATTCTCGCCATCAATTATCTCTGGACGCGAAGTCACATGAGACTCAGTCTGCGCCACCACCGGAGCTGGCTGACCAGTCTGCTGCGGATGATGATATAGCGGACGCCCATCAGCATCGTAGGCTACTGGCTGCGTTAGATCTTCTGATGATTGTGGCTTCATGACCACATTATATCATGATCCATAGCAAACTTTTATTGTCTTAGTTATATCTGCCTCAAAACACAATCTTATTTCTGAAGATGCCGCTTCGCCTTAATCGTCACCCGGCGGCCGCGCGGCGTGCGCTCAATGAAGCCAATTTGCAGTAAATACGGCTCATAAAAGTCCTCAATCGTTGTTGCTTCGTCGCCAGTCAGGGCGGCAATGGTGGTTAGACCCACCGGATTGTCACCATAATTTTCCAGGATTGATTGTAGTAAATTACGGTCGGCTGGGTCTAATCCCAACTCATCCACTTCCAGCATTTCCAAGGCGCTCGTTGTGGTTTTTACATCAATTATGCCATCGCCATTCACGTCGGCGTAGTCGCGCACGCGCTTGAGCAGGCGATTAGCGATGCGCGGTGTCAGGCGGGCCCGCGTTGATAACAGGTTCGCTGCTTCATGCCGAATCGACGACTCTAAAATAGCCGCACTCCGCGTCACAATTTTAGCAATATCCTCTGGCTCATAAAATTCCAAGCGGTAAATATGCCCAAATCGATCGCGCAGCGGCGCTGCCAGACTACCCGTCCGCGTCGTCGCGCCAATCACCGTAAACCGCGGCAGATCCAGCCGGATTGACCGAGCTGCTGGCCCTTTGCCAATGACGATATCCAGCTTGAAATCTTCCATGGCCGAATATAAAATCTCTTCCACTGCCCGACCGAGCCGATGAATTTCATCAATAAACAAAATGTCGCCGTCCGCCAAATTGGTCAAAATCGACGCCAAATCACCCGCCTTTTCAATGGCCGGGCCGCTAGTGATGCGCAAGTTCGTCCCCATCTCATTAGCGATCACTGTCGCCATGGTGGTCTTGCCCAGCCCTGGCGGGCCGTACAGTAGCACATGATCCAGCGGCTCGCCGCGTTTCTTCGCCGCCTCAATCGCCAAGCGTAAATTGCGTTTCAACCGTTCCTGGCCAACGTACTCACTAAAACTCTGCGGGCGCAGACTTACCTCAATCCGTTGCTCCTCAGCATCATCATCGTGCGGACTGGTATCGACTATTCTTTGAATTGCCATTATAAGCTCCTGTAATATTCTTTTAGCATCTTAGCCATCAGTCGCTGCCGCTGTTTTAAAAATTCTTCATAATCAACGGCCACCGCCTTCATTAATAAAATTGGAATTGCATTATCACTAAAGTTGCTTTTTAGTTCATCCTCGCCAGTAATATCACTGTGATGATCATTTTTACTACTTAAAATATCGCTTAAGTAATCGCGAGGAGCTAAATCTCCGACTGAAATATTTATATCATTGCGCAGATGCACAAAATTAGCAATTCTATTGTATTTAGTTTTATCATAGCCATGCTTAACTAAATAATTTTTAGGAAAAATGTGATGCACGTCATCGGTCGCCAAATCTCTGGCAATATTATTTTTCGACAAGAAGCCTTGCTTTAGTAATTTATTCTGCGCCGCAACAAACATGTGCCAAAACGGATTATTTATCGTCGGCTTATCAAGCTCATCAACCAATGTTGAGTCCCAAAATATATCAGATAATTCCTGCTTTTCCAGCGTAGCAACAAATTTAGCCAAATCTCCAGGATTTTGAATCCGTTTAATATCCTGCTCAAACTTAGTTTCAAAACTGCCGGAATGGCGACCAGTCAGTAACGAAATTGCCAGCAATCTACGAACTAGCGAATTAGCTTCGACATGATTTTCGCCAATATCAAATAGCCGCAGGTACATTGCATAGGCGTAATTAACTGCATTGCGAGCAATCAACATACTAGGTTCATCATAACCGCTGCCGCGCAAAATGTTTTGCACAAAATGCTTAAATTTATTTTCGTTTGTAAATTGGTACAAGCCCTTCTCAAGCTTTCGGAAGGACTCGTCGGCAATTTCTTTTTCATCCTGGCGAGTTTCAAAATTACGACCCGAAAGCAATGCCACGATATCGCCAAGTTTACCCCTTGCAAACTGCGTCAAACCAACAACCCGAATAATATCATTATATGATGGGTCATACAGGTCGTCTGTTTCATTTTTAAGCCAAGATATTTTCGTAAAATAATCAGTTTTAGCAAATTCTGTATCGTTTTCCTTAATAATATCAAACTGCTCGGGGGCAACCGACAGATGTGCAAAATAATCAATAAATTTACGGAGTTTCATGCCCATTTCATCGCCCGGCTCGTTCTCATAAACCGCAATTTTACTCATTGCAAAATCGGCATTACTGAGATTAACGCCGCTGGCATTAATTCGGACAAATATTTCATTTACTATATTGATATCCAAAGACGGGCTAAGCTGGATTTCGCCAATTTGCTTATTTTTAATTTGGATCAAACGGTTAAGTCGCGTATTAACCTCTTGGCGCGTTAACGACGGATTTTTTTCTGCATATTCTTCAACAAACGTCAGCGTATCATAGCCGTTTACCATCACTTCAGCAATATCGCTAATCCATTCTTTACCGCGAACAGTTGAAACTGTACGAGTACGAAACTCCTCAGTCAGCGGATTAAACGATATAGCAATCCGTTTTTTCTTATATTTTTTATCTATCACATCAAGCCCACTAATCGCCGCCCTGAGTGCAGTGATACGTTGCTGGCCATCAATCAAAATACGCTTGCCCTGCGACGTCGACCCATCCTTCAGCTTCACGTCTGGGTTTTGCCAAGTAATGATATAGCCGACTGGATAGCCTTGATATAACGAATCCATCAAATCGCGTACCTGCCAACTCATCCATACAAACGGCCGCTGGATCTCCGGAATAGCAATTGCACCGCTTTCTACCCAGGCCAGAATAGTACTAATTGGCGTTTGATTAAGAGAAAATTTTGTATCTTCCATATATGTCTATTATAGCACCCTGAGAATTATACCCGTACGCTAGTTCATGCTATAATATTTCTATTACAAACTGCCGATAGGAGGAGTTTTCAATGCCAAATTCAACGCCAGAAACCAGAAAAGACATAAGAGAAATATACAACCAAGTTCCAGAAGGTGTTAGACTAATGTCAGAAGCAGTGCCGCATCTTTTAGTAATATTAGGATTGCCAGCTTCTGACAAATCTGAAGGTATCGAGTCGCAAAGAACCGCAATTGATGTAAGAAGAGTTAGCGACACCTTGGCTGAGCAAGGATATGGCAATTTTGAACAGACGAAAGAATACGATCCTAAATCAATAGAAATTGCAAGATATATTATTGACTTAACGACAAGATATCCATTCTTAGGATGCAGCAAAAAAGCATCAGAAGAGGGAATTTCCAACAAAGAGTTGGCTAGAGAGCTTATGGGTAACGCAGATATCTGTCTATACTCTAATTTCTCTGGTCTATATGGAATTACCGATCTGCAGGGCCAGCAATTACGCAGTAGTGTTCAAAGTTACCACGACAGCAGCAGGCTAACAGTTGGCGACGTAGAAAAACTTATTGAAGAATCAAAGCAAAAATTGGCAGCAGAAAACGAACCGGAGCAAGCTAGTAATTTCGGTTCCTAAATAACTTTATTTCTTCAGCGCTTCGGTCACCCGCTGCGCCGTCGGCAGATTGACGTCGATATTTTCCAGCGCCTTGGTAGCGTCAGCCAAAGTGTAGCCCAGCGCCATCAGCGCTTCCAGTGCCTCATCAGAAGTGTTCAGTTCAACCTGGACTGGCGTGTCCGCTCGACCGTAGTGCGTTGGCAAGCCAACCTTATCACTCAAATCAACCACCATGCGCTCAGCAGTTTTTTTGCCGACGCCAGCAGCTTTTTGCACAAAAGCACTATCGGCGTTAGCGATGGCATTGCGCACCTGCTCTGCGTCGCCCAGGCTGAGAATTGCCAGTGCTGCCTTCGGGCCGACACCCTGAACAGTGATGAGTATTTCAAACAGCTTCTTTGCCGCCAGATTCGAAAAACCGAATAGCTCTTCCGCCTGCTCGCGCACATGATGGTAGGTATAAAACTTGACATCCTGATCCAACATCACCGCATCAAAATCACCAGCCGCCACACTAACTTCATAGCCAACGCCGTGAACATCAATCACCAACGACCCATTAAATTTCTCAGCAACTTTTCCAAAAACATGTGCAATCATATTCTAATTATACCCGATTCATCGCTGCATGAGTAATTGCTGCTGCCAGAGCATCAGCACAGTCGTCTGGCTTCGGCACATCCTTGAGTCCCAAATTCAAGCGAACCATTTCCTGGACTTGCTTTTTATCAGCCTTGCCATAGCCCGTCAGTGTCTGTTTGATTTGCAGCGGCGTATACTCAGCGATTGGCAACCCCGCTTTTCGGCCCGTTAACATCGCCACACCGCGCGCTTCTGCCACGGAAATCGCTGTCGTAACGTTACGAGCAAAAAACAATTTCTCAATCGACATCACATCAGGCTTGGTCTCAGTAATAATTTCCGTCAAGCTATCAAAAATCTCCTCCAGCCGCTCATCAATCGGCGTGTGCGCTGGCGTTCTGACAACCCCTGCTGTCACCAGCTTAAACCTACCGCCCGAAAAATCGATCACACCAAACCCCAAAATTCCCGTTCCTGGATCAATACCAATAATTCTCATGTGTTGTATTATAGCAATGATTTGGCCGCTCGGTCACGAACTCATCGCCGTAATCGTCGTATCAATTGCGACAACTCCCAGCGCCACTGCCACGCGCCGTAACCT
>CAUQXD010000005.1:0-29823 GCA_963521995.1 uncultured Candidatus Saccharibacteria bacterium | reverse complement strand
TTTCTGACGGAAAGACATTCCCATGGTTGGATGAAGGTGAGAAGATTCCGATCTTACATGTTGAGCAGGGTGATAATGGAGTTACGGTAGTAGTTGACGGGCGTACTGAGGTAGCCAAGAAAATTGAACATAAAATGACTGGCTATGAGACTAGGAAGAAACGAAAGAAAATTTTACCTGACCTTTATAAGAAATTAATATTAGCAGCAAGAATAATATCAACATCAGATTCCAGGTTGGATAATATTTGGCCGCCCCTAAGAAACCGAGACAAAGAGAAGTATCCTTTTAATATTATCGCGTGGAAGCCTAAGGAGCCTGACGCAAAAAGATTGTATGTTGCGTATGTATCCGTAGATGGGCTGCCTGACGGAGGCTTGAAAAACGAGCTAAAGAGTGGCAGCGTATCTCATGTAGTTATACTTTTGGGTATCTGTGATAAAAATAATCAAGCTGAGCTATTACAGCTATTTACTGGACAGACGCGAGAGCGGGTCGTTGCTGAAGGTGCTGGAAAATAGCCCTTACCTAATAATATTAGCGACAGCCTCGACAACTCCCTTATCGAACGCTGTCGGGATAACTTTATCGGTAGTTGGGTTTTCAACGAGTGCCGCCAGAGCTTCGGCTGCCGCTAGCTTGTGTTGGTCGGTGATTTTCTTAACACCGTGGTCCAGTGCGCCGCGGAAAATGCCTGGGAAAGCCAATGAATTATTGATTTGGTTCGGGAAATCGCTCCGCCCAGTAGCAATGACAGCGACGCCTGCTTCCTGTGCTATATCAGGCATAATCTCTGGCACCGGATTTGCCAAGGCAAAAACGACGGGCTTTTCAGCCATTTTTTCTACCATTTCTGGCGTGAGTAGTCCCGGTTTTGATACGCCGATGAAAATGTCGGCGTCGGTGATAGCGTCATCCAGCGAGCCGCTAATGTCGGTTTTCAAATATTGTTTCAAAGCGGTTTTCTCGATATTCAAGTCGTCGCGAGCGTCGGAAATGATGCCGCGGCTGTCAACGGCGTAAATATTATGAACGCCGTATGTGTACAGCAATTTGGCGATGGCCGTGCCGGCAGCGCCCGCGCCGATCATGACCACCTTGCAGTCAGCTAGATTTTTGCCGACAACTTTCATAGAGTTAATCAGCCCCGCTAATACCACGACTGCCGTGCCGTGCTGGTCATCGTGAAACACGGGGATGTCTAGTTCCGCTTTCAAGCGTTCCTCAATCTCAAAACACTTTGGCGCAGCGATATCTTCCAGGTTGATAGCACCAAAGCTCGGCGCGATAGCTTTGACGGCGGTGATGATGTCTTCTGGCTGATGAACGTCCAGTACGATTGGCACAGCGTCGACATTGGCGAAATGTTTGAATAGTAGCGCCTTGCCCTCCATCACCGGCATGGCGGCTTTCGGTCCCAAATCGCCCAAGCCCAAAATCGCCGATCCGTCCGAAATCACGCCGACCAAATTGTTCGTCCAAGTGTATTTCGGTAAATCCGCTGGGTCTTCGGCAATTGCTTGGCTGACCGCACCCACGCCCGGGCTATAATATGAGCTTAATTTGTCGCGGTCCAGCCCCTCCTGGTCACGTAAACTAGTGGTAATTTTACCCTTATATTTCTTATGCAATTCGAGTGCTAATTTATTGTAATCCATATTACTATTGTACTCCATATAATATTTTTTCTCCATCAATCCTGCGGTATCGGGGTGACGGGATGCGGGGCTAACATGAGCTTCCAAAGCAATAGGGCCGTTGCTATACTAGAGGTATGAATAAGAAGCATATCATCATCACAAGCATCATCACCGCTGCGGTTGTCGGTGGTGTAGTGGCGGCTGTGTTACTACTTCGCCCGCAGACTCCGGCCAACGAATCAACAACACAGCAAGGTACTTCACAAAAAGCTCCCGGCCAATCTGGCGGTTCAGACTCCAAACAGTCATCTGGATCGGCACAACCAGCAAACCCAGCCGTCGGTCGTTACGCTGACTATGTCGACGGCAATACCATGGAACACGCCTACAGGAAGACAATTCTATTTTTCCACGCTCCATGGTGTGGCGATTGCCGGGCGTTTGACAAGGTGTTGCGTGAAGGCCCAATCCCGGCTGGCGTGCAAATTTTGAAGGTTGACTATGACAGCCGTCAAGATCTTCGTCAAAAATACGGTGTAACCAAGCAAAGTACCTTCGTTGAGTTGGATGATGACGATGATGATCGCGACCATGACATTTGGGTTGGCTACGGCAAAGAAAAGTCCATTCACGCCATTTTGAAAAACTTATAAATCATATATCTCTAAGATTTCTTCCAAATCTTGTATATATCCTTATTTTGTGCTAGAATACGCTAAAGTTGTACAGAGTTAAATTATTCAAGCTCTGTTAGGTGTGGAGCCGCAGGAGTACAACTGCGTGGCCAGCCAAGACGGGTTTGAAAGATAGGAAAAAATATGAGTTTTGAGCTAATCAACAAAGTCAACCAAGCACAGAAAAAACAAGCAGTTGTTGATGTCCGCAGTGGCGATACCGTGCGCGTATATCAGAAAATTAAGGAAGGCAACAAAGAGCGTATCCAGATGTTTGAAGGTGTGGTTATCCGCACTTATAATAAGCAGTCGCATACCTCGCGCATCACCGTTCGCAAAATTGCGTCAGGTGTCGGCGTGGAAAAATCATTCTTGCTGCATAGCCCGTTGATTGAAAAGGTGGAAATTGTTCGCCGCGCCAAGGTTCGCCGCAAGTTCCTTAGCTTCCTACGCAAGCGGTCTGGTAAATCAGCTCGCTTGACCGCCAAGAACTTTGACCGCACCGCTGTTAATAATGTGCACGACGCTAAAGCCGAGGCTGAGGCGGAGCGCCTGAAAGAAGAGGTTGCTAAGGAAGCTGCTGCCAAGCAGGCTGAAAAAGACGCCGCTCAGGCAGAGCTTGACGCCAAAGCTGCTGAAGTAGAAGCTCGTCACAAAGAAGCGTAATTGATTTTGAGACATACAGACCGTCCTCTCTGGGGGCGGTTTTCTCATGGTATAATGCCAATATGTCGATCTTTCACTATATTTCTGTGTTTGTTCCGGTAATGCTGGCATGTGTAGTGCCATATATGTTGCGCCGTCATGGCTTCACTGATGAAAAGAAGTATCGCTGGTTGTTATATTGTGCCTGTGTATTATTCTTCATCTCGTGGTATTTGCCGTCGCCGCTGATTGAGGGGCGAGACACCAGCTTTACCACGCATTTCGTGGGTGGCGGATTGTTCACCGGGCTGTTGTGGGTATATCTGGTATTGGCGATGCGCTGGCGGTCGCACTGGTTGGTGATGGCGTTTTCGCTGTTTGCTCTCGTGTCGGCTCTGGGTTGCGTTAATGAACTAGCGGAATTATTTATGGTCAAGGTTGGTTTGGCGCACATCACGTTGGACGATACCATTTGGGATATTTTGGCGAATTCGCTGGGTGCAGCGGCGGTGTGGTTTGGCTGGGTGTTCATACGTTCGGGCGTAAAAAAGGATGTGAAAAAGGGTCAGCGCGTGCATGATCCTCGGCATTGATGAAGTTGGACGTGGGCCGTGGGCGGGGCCGCTGGTGGTGGGCGCGGTGATTTTGGGTGGTGCTGATATCGAGGGGCTAAACGACAGTAAAAAGTTGACCAAAAAACGCCGCGAGGCTTTGGATGAGGTGATCCGTAAGCGGGCGGCTGCGTGGGCGCTGGGCTGGGTGGGTGCTGGGGAATTGGACGACGTTGGTGTGAGTCAGGCGCTAAGGCTGGCAACGCGGCGAGCGGTCAAGCAAATTCAGTCGCATTGTAAAGAGAAAAATCTGAAGTTTAATGAAATTATCATTGACGGGACGGTCAATTTTCTGGCGGATACGGCGTTGGAGCGATATGTGACGGTGATGGCTAAAGCTGATGGTTTGGTGCCGAGTGTGTCGGCGGCATCGATCATCGCTAAAGTAGCGCGCGATCAGTTTATGGCCGAGCAAGATGTGATTTATCCAGGGTACGGCTTCGCGTCAAATGCTGGCTATGGTGTGGCGAAGCACCGGGCGGCGATTGAGCGGTTGGGTGTGACGCCGCTGCATCGGCTGAGCTTTGCGCCGCTAGTGAAGTATGCGGAGGCGGGTTTGCTGCCTCCTCCGACAGAGGCTGTGAAACGTTCGCGAGGAGCGGACGTTTCAGCCGAACACTCACGAAGTATCTCCGGTGGAGATACGAGTGGAGAGTGTACTCTGGAGGAGGATGACGGCGAACCTGCCATCTGTTTACCTGTAGCTTTCACTACACGTGCCATCGGCGACGCGGGTGAGCAGACGGCCGCAGACTGGCTGGCGGCGGACGGGCACGAGATCGTCGTCCGCAACTGGCGTACGCGGTACTGTGAAATTGATATTATTAGCATGAAAGATGATGTGCTGTACTTCACCGAGGTCAAATACCGTAAGAATGATGACTTTGGTGGTGGACTGGGGGCTATTACTGCCAAGAAACAGCAGCAAATGCACTTTGCGGCTGAAGTATTCATTTCTAAAAATGTGCAATATGAAAACTATGACACGCGGCTTATGGCAATTTCTGTCGATGGAAATCCGCCGATAGTTAAAGAGTGTGTAGTGTTGGAATAAAAAACAGCCCCAGTTGGGACTTAATAATTTCCAAGGAAAAGTGACAAACAGCTACTAAAAACACTGCTAAAGTGCAGTCTGCCACTTTTCTCCCTCACCCAAGCTGATAGAATTCCAATGAGATTCCTAGGCTGGGGCGGTATGGGGTGTTGCACACCCTTTTGCCAAGCGCTGCCTCGATGGCGTCAAGGTTTTGTCTTAGGTCGCGTGGAAGCCGCCATCGAATATCCTCCATCTCTTTGATGGATTGCTTGATAAGGGAGCGGTGGTGCTCTGTGGTGTCTTGGAGCATCTCCTCGAAGAGCTCTACTACGGCAGCAATAGCTTGCGTAGTAGATACACTTAGAATGACATTGTTGTCATTCTGGAGTACACCTAAGTCATGCTTAGATATTCCTACTCTGCGAGCGTTCACCCAAAGGAAATTGTCAAATTCTAGTAAGACGTACTCACACGCCTTCACTACATCTTTCACCCAAGGCCCATCATTGAGCCTTTTCCTTTGGCCAGCGTCAGTGATCGCAAGGATAGTAAAAAATGCTCGGTAAAGCATTTTTATTTCTTCCGACCACTCAGGGCGTTGTCCATAGAGTACTCTTACTCTCTCTGCGAATTTCCACGCTCCTCGCAGGTAGCTAAATGTGTCGCCCGAGAGACTTGCCTTATAGGTCGTATAGGGGGGTTTCTCTTCATAAACCTCACCCTCGATCACGTAAGTCTCGTCGGTTTTAATGCAACCAAAGGTATCGTTGATGGAGCCGACGTGGATCATGATATTTCCTATCTTCTCGCCCCTATGGAGGGTTAAGTGGCAATTTACCACAAAGCGAGATTCTACTCCTCTTTGAAATTTTACAAAAGGAATAGAAACTCGCCTTGTGTGTAACTGTTTGTCAAAGTACGCTTTCGGATAAGGATTTACTCAACTTATCAACAAAAGCTGATATATATATCACTAATAGAATAAAATGTCAAGAGATTTCGTCAAAAATGTGGCATAATATATCACAGTGTTATTTGCAAAGCAGAGAGCACGTCCGCCTTATCTCGCGCAATCAACTCGACGCGCGCTGATATTTCGGTAATTCCTAATTTGATCGTTCTGGCGAGGGCTGGAATATTTTCCATCGGTTCAAAGAACTGTCGAAAATCGTTAAGTTCGTCAGTTGTAATTAGAGCCGTGGCTGCATAGCGAATAAAATCGTCGTAGCTTTTATCGTCACCAAACTTATCCTCGACCCACGCCCAATTTTCCTTCAGCCAATTCCATGCAATTTGGCGATTCTCTCGAGTGCGAATTAAATAGACAAACCAACGGCTGGCATCTTGTGGACGAATAATGTTGGCATCTTTAAGATTTTCAAGAATCTTTTTGGCGGTTTCTGTGTTTTGCGTGGAGGTAAGACCTACGGCAATGTCGTCCTGCAGGTCATTTGATGGTGTATCTTTATATATCGTAAAGAGATTGTCTATCATTTCTGGAGTCTCAAAATGTTGAACATTGGCACTAATAATCAGAGAGCGAATTTCTGTCGGTAATTTTTCTAATTCATGATCATCAAACCGTTTTTTAGCCTCATCCAAAATTACTTGATTTTCACTATAGATCATTAAGCCTAAGGCTGTGACGCGCCGTTCGCGGTAGTCGTCGGACTCGCCAGGTTTTTCATCCCAGCCTAATTCCTCGAATGTGGCGCGCGCAAAATCGCCAGATATTTGCTTTAGACGATTGCGGGCAATATCGTCATCGTCAACAAATTTTCGTAATTCTGCTAGGGCTCGAGCTGCCATATTGAAAACTTTTTCATTAGTCTCGGTTTTTAGAGATAATGCTAACGGAAGAAGCCAGGCTGAACTTTCAAATCCAGCCCGAGCTAGCAATGTAGCGTCTTGGAGTAGGCAGATTTTGTCCAGAGTCGGCAGTTCGTGAATGTTGGCTAGCAGTTGCTCACGAGTAGTGGTATCGTATTTGGTCACGAAATGCCCGTTCAGTCCGCAGTTCAGCTGCAGTGGTTTTTCAATGGTGAATGTCTTTTCTCGCTCGGTCAAAATTGCGTCATCAAGTGGTTGGTTTGCGAACAATGGAATTGGCCATAAGGCGTCGGACGGCTGATGCTCGCCGATGAAAAAGCGTTCTTGGTGCAGGGTGGCGGTTGGTTGCTCGCCGGAGTTGTTCTGCTCAACTTGCACAATTGGTAGCCCCGGCTGAGAAATCCAGGCGTTCATCAATTTAACAATCGGCTGGCTGCTGGCGGTTTCTAGCTCTTGCCATAAATCATTACCAATAGTGTTTTGGTAAGCGAATTTTTCAAAATATGCTTTCAAACCCGCACGAAATGCTTCCTCGCCGATCAGCCGCCGCACCATCACTAATAGCCGTCCGCCCTTGGCATAGACAATCGCCGGGTCAAACAAAGTGCTGATCTCGTCCGGATGATTAACATCAGCCTGCACTGGCTGCACGCCGTCCAAGCTGTCGCGCCGGAGCGCCGCGGTGACCTCGCTTGTTGCAAAATCCTCCCACATCCGCCATTCGGGGTGTAGCGCGTCGACCGCTACGTATTCCATCATGTTAGCGAAACTTTCGTTCAGCCACAGGTCATTCCACCATTGCATCGTTACCAGGTTGCCGAACCATTGATGGCTGAGTTCGTGGGCGATGACAGTAGCGATGAAGCGCTTGGATGATTCTGGCGTTAATTTCGGGTCAGCCAGCAAGCAGCTTTCGCGGTAGGTGATGAGTCCCCAGTTTTCCATGGCGCCCGACGAGAAATCTGGCAGCGCCACATGGTCGGACTTTGGCAGCGGGTATGGCACGCCGAAATACTCATCATAAAAATCAATGGAGCGAGTGGCGATGTCCAGCGCAAAATCCAGCGTTTCCTCGCTCTGGGCTGGCGTAGCCCAAATATTAACTTCAACGCCGGATTTGGTGCGGGCGGTTTTCTTATGTAGTTCACCGACGACAAAGGCAAGTAAGTAGCTACTCATGCGCGGCGTAGTGGCGAAGATGGTTGTCAGTACGCCGTCGTCTTCAGACGATTTGGCGACGGGCATATTGCCAAGGACGGTCAAGTCCGGCGCAGTTTTCAGTGTTACGTCATAGGTCGCTTTGGCGGCTGGTTCATCAACACACGGAAAAACTTCGCGGGCATGGTGCGATTCAAATTGAGTGGAAAACAATTGCTTTTTCACGCCGTCATGGGTAAAGTAACACGGATACAGTCCGTGCATAGCGTCGGTGATAGTGCCGGAAAAATCAATAGAAACAGTGTGCTTACCGACGCCCAAATCTGATTGTGATAAGCGCAGTTCGTCAAACTCTCCTTGAGAAAATGCAGCTGGCTGGTCGTCAATTAGCACCGAGTGAATAGTCAAATCTTTGGCGTGTAGCAAAATTGATTCGCCAGTTGATTCGCCAGAAATGACAACTTTGCCAGAAAAGGCTTTCTCTTTGGCGCGAGTCAAATCGATAGTTAATGCGTAGTGGTTTGGTATAAATGTGTCGAGTAGGCGTGGAACTTTAGTCATGGTTTTATTATAATACAGCCATGAGGGTGAATAAAATATGGCATCGACAAGTGATGGTCATATTAATAGTGGTGGTGGCCGGTGTGGGAGTTTGGGCTTCACAAATTGCTCAACCAGAAACTCAGACGATAAAAACATCAACGCAACGAGAATTATTTGGCGATTCAAACGCGAAGGCGGAGTTGGAAAAATTGGAAGTCAAGGGGCGTGCGCCAAAAACCGGCTATACGCGTAAGCAGTTTGGTAATGGCTGGGGTAAAATTAATGGCTGTTCGGTCCGCGAGGTGATTTTAGCGCGGGATTTAACGGATGAGAAGATTGATGAAAAATGTCGAGTTTTGTCAGGCGTGCTTAATGACCCTTATACGGGACAAACGATTCATTTTCGGCGTGGTGAGAAATCGAGTTCTAAAGTGCAGATTGATCATGTGGTGGCATTGAGTGACGCTTGGCAAAAGGGTGCGCAACAATTATCAGCCGAGGAGCGGGAAAAGTTGGCAAATGACCCACTAAATCTGCTAGCTGTCGATGGTCCAGCTAATCAAGCTAAGGGCGATGGCGATACAGCGACTTGGCTGCCGAGCAATAAACCGTTTCGTTGTCAATACATAGCGCGACAGATAGCAGTAAAGCGACGGTATCGACTGTGGGTGACAGAGGCGGAAAAGAATGCGATGGCTGGTATTTTAGGAAAATGTGCTGAAGCAAATTGACAAAATGAAATATTTTTAATACAATAGGAAAGTACTCATCCGGCCGGCAGGTCGGAGTTTTTCGTTTATGGAAGTTTGAAACGGAAAAGGATATAATTATAAAAAAGAAGGAGATAAATATGGAAGATTTGAATATTAAGCAGTTGACGTTGGCGGTGCGGACGATTGCCGAGGAAAAGAACCTGCCAGAAGAAACGGTTTTGGAGGTAATCGAGCAGGCTATCGCGGCGGCGTGGCGGCGTGATAACGGCACCCGTGAGCAGTTGGTGCGCGCTAGCCTGAACATCAACAGCGGTACGGCTGTGGTGTCGGTCGTTAAAACGGTGGTTGAAGAAGTTGAAAATGATGTCAATCAAATGAGCTTAGATGAGGCTAAGGCGGTTGATCCGGCAGCTGAGCTGGGTAGCGAAGTGACGGTCGAGACCCACAATGTGACGACGTTTGGCCGTGTGGCAGCCCAGACCGCCAAGCAAGTGATTTTGCAGCGGCTGCGCGAGGCGGAGCGCGAAGTGGTGCTGGCGGAATTTGAAGATAAGATTGGCACGGTGGTGACCGGTACGATTCAGCGGGTTGAGCCGCGCGTGGTGCGAATTGAGCTGGGCAAGGCAGTCGGCATCATGCCGCAGTCAGAGCAAATTCCTGGCGAGTACTACGGCGTTGGTCGCCGCGTCAAGGTATATATCAAGGACATCGAGCGCGAAGGTCGCGGTCCGCAGTTGATTTTGAGCCGCGGCAATGAAGAATTTGTGCGGTTCTTGTTCAGTCAGGAAGTGCCAGAGATGGAAACGGGCGCTGTGGAAATCAAAGCCATTGCTCGCGAGGCTGGTCGCCGCACCAAGTTGGCGGTAGCGTCGGCATTGCCGGGTGTTGATCCAGTCGGTACGTTTGTCGGCGGTCACGGTACGCGTGTTCAGGCAGTGATGAACGAAATCGGCGAGCAGGAAAAAATTGATATCATTCCGTTTGAGGAAGATGCGGCTGGCTTCATCGCGAATGCCATGAGTCCAGCAGAGGTGCTGAGTGTGACGGTCAATGAGGACGAAAAGCGAGCAACGGTCTACGTCAGCGAAGATCAGCAATCAGTGGCCATCGGCCGGGCTGGGCAGAATGTTCGTCTGGCAAGCCGGTTGACTGGCTACGAACTGGATATTGAAGCAAAGGCGGCTGTTAAGCCTGAAGCAAAGCCTCGCAAAAATATTGAAGACAGCTTGATGAGCGCGGTTGAGGAGGTGGCGGAATAGGCTGCCTCGTGAGAATCGCCGAAAACGAAAGGAGGGCGATATGCCGGAAGATTTTTCTGAATTGGAATCTCGATTGACGGAAACGGCTCGCGCGAGCTTGGAGCGGGCTGGTTTGCTGGCGCATAATGATGGCAGCGCTTATGTCGGCACCGAGCATATTTTACTCGGCGTACTGGCGCAGAATTCGTCGCTGGGCGCGAAGATTTTAGCAGAGAGCGGCGTTACCTTGGATCGGGCAGAATTGGCGCTGAATTTGACTGCCAAGCCGTTGGTGATCACAGTGGTGCAAAAGGGCTTGAGTGCTGAAGTAGTCGAGTTAATTCGGACGTCGTGGCAATTAGCGGTAGAGTTTGGACAGGAGCGAGTTGGCACTGAACACATTATATATGGCATGTTGCAGCAGCACGAGGCGCGGGCGACCAAATTACTGCGCGATATGAATATTGACATTGAACATCTGCGTGGGAGCTTGGAAGATGTGTTTGATAAACAGCAATTTGAATCACTGCAAAGTGATCGCGGTACGGCGGCTAAGAAGTCGGGCGATTTGAAAATTCTGGACAAATTTGGTGTAGATTTGACGCGGCGGGCCAGCGAGGGGTTTTTAGATCCGGTGATTGGCCGGGCGGCGGAGATTCAGCGGATGATTACCGTACTGGGGCGCCGCAGTAAGAATAATCCAGCGCTAATCGGCGAACCGGGCGTTGGTAAAACCGCAGTGGTTGAGGGCTTGGCGCAAAAAATTGCCGATAATAAAGTGCCGGAGTTTTTGAAAGGCAAGCGGCTTTTTCAATTGGACTTGACGGCAATGATTGCCGGGACGAAGTATCGCGGTCAATTCGAGGAGCGGCTGCAAAAAGTTTTGGCGGTTGCTAAGAAACACCAGGAAGTCATTTTATTTATCGATGAGCTGCATTTGCTGGTTGGCGCTGGTTCGGCGGAAGGTTCAATGGACGCGGCTAACGTATTAAAACCAGCATTGGCGCGCGGCGAAGTACGGCTGATTGGCGCGACGACGTTTGATGAATATCGCAAGCATATTGAGAAAGATGCGGCCTTGAGCCGGCGTTTTCAGGCGGTAACAGTGGCGGAGCCGTCGCCCGAAGAAGCGGTAGCAATGCTGAAAGGATTGAGCGACAACTTGGCTAAACATCACCAAGTACAGATTTCTGATGAGATACTGGCTGAGGCGGTGGATTTGAGCCAGCGCTACGTGACGGAGCGGTTTTTACCGGATAAAGCGATTGATGTGATTGATGAGGCGGCGAGCCTGCTTAAGTCAAGCTTACCGGCAAAGTTATCACGAAAGGATAAATTGTCGCGTCGAATCAAGCAGCTGGCTGGGAAGATTGACGCCGCTGTTGAGGCTGAGGATTATCAGCAGGCCGCGGAGTTTAAAATGCAAATGCGGCAATTAGAACAGCAAGCAGGCAAATTAACTGATGAGGCTGAGACGAGGCCTAGTCTGACGGATGAGTATTTGCGCCGGGCGATTTCGGCGATGACTAATATTCCGGTTGATCGTTTGTCGCTGAACCAGATGAAAGATTTGCTCCAATTGGAGAAGCGCTTGAGCCAGGGGGTGCTAGGTCAGGGTGAGGCGATCGAGCAATTGGCGCGGTCGATTCGCCGAAATAAAGCTGGGTTGAATCGCCAAAACGGGCCGTTAGGATCGTTTATTTTCCTCGGGCCGACCGGCGTGGGTAAGACGGAATTGGCGCGGGTGCTAGCACGAGAAGTTTTTGGCGGCGATAATAGTTTGATTAAGATTGACATGAGCGAGTTTTCGGAGCGACACGCGGCCAGCCGGCTGATCGGCGCGCCAGCCGGTTATGTTGGCTATGATGACGGCGGCAAATTGACCGACAAGGTTCGCCGGCAGCCATACAGCGTGGTGCTATTTGATGAGATTGAAAAGGCGCATCCAGACGTACTAAACTTGCTGCTGCAAATTTTGGAAGACGGCAAGCTAAGCGATTCGCACGGGCGGACTGTCAGTTTTCGCCAGACAATCATAATTTTAACAAGCAATGTCGGCGCTGAACAAATGGTGCAAGATTCAGAGCTGGGCTTTGCGCCGTCCAGCCAGCAAAAATCGTCTAGCCAAGATCGCCACGAACGGAATTCGCGGGCTGCCTTGCGCGAACTGGAGGATTTTCTGCGGCCAGAATTGATTGGCCGATTTGACGGCGTAATTACGTTTAAGCCGTTGACCCGATCAGTAGTGCGCAAGATTTTTGATAATCTAACGGCTGATTTAATTGAGGCGGTTAAGCAGCGCGGCATGACTCTTAATATTACGCCGGCAGTGAAACGCTGGCTGATAAAGCAGGGTTTTGACGAACAGCGCGGCGTGCGGGTGCTGAGGCGGACGATTCAGGCGGAATTAGCAGATCCGCTTAGCGATGTTTTGTTATCAAACAAGGCAAAACCCGGCAATATACTAGAAACTAAAATTGATAACAATAAGGTGGTGATTGATGTCAAGCGTACGTAAAGTTGCCGGCGGCTTTCTGTCGCTATCTTTGGTTGCCGGCGCAATCCTAGCGGTAGTCAATCGGCAGCAGATTATTGACGAGATTACGTTGTGGCAGTATCATCCGAGCGAGCAGATTGCTGCTATTGCTAGTCGAGCTAAAATGTCAGAGACTGGCAAGAAAATGTTTTATATTTCCAAGCCACAGCTTAAATCGGCGAACGAATTTAATGAAGACTGTCGGCGCGTAGAAAAAGGCAATGCGATTTTAGGCTGCTATAATCAGTCGTCTGGCGAAATTTATGTTTATGACGTGACTAATCCTGAACTTGACGGCGTAAAGGAGGTTACTGCGGCGCATGAAATGCTGCATGCGGCTTGGGCTAGGCTGGGTTCGTCTGAGAAAAAACAGCTGACCTCATTACTAGAGCAGGCTTACGAAAAAGTAAAAACAGACAAGTTGATTGAGCGGATGGAGTATTATAATCGGGCGCAACCAGGTTCGCGGGCTAATGAATTGCACTCAATTTTAGGGACGGAATTTGCCAATTTGGGAGATGAGCTGGAGCGCTACTATAAGAGATATTTTACTGATAGGTCAGAAATTTTACGCTTACATGCACAATATCAAGAAAAGTTTGAATCAAGAGAAAAGGAGGCGCGAGAGCTTAGTGAATCTTTGAAAACTCGTAAGGAAGATTTGGATCAAGAATTAGCGCAATATTCAGCAGACGTGGCAGACTTTAATCGGCGGGCGGCGGATTTTAATCAGCGAGCAAATAGCGGGAATTTTTCCTCGCAAGATGATTTTGCAAGGCAGCGCCGTAGTTTACAAGCGGAGCTATCAGGCCTAAATAGGCGTCGTGCTAGTCTGAATGCTCAGGTTGACTCCTATAATTCTGACGTTTTAAGACTGAGGCAGCTGGGCGTAAAGATTAATGAGTTAAATAAGAGCTTGGATAGTGTAGAGGGGGCGAAGTAATGGCAAAATCTCGAAGCCAGTTTATTTGCCAGCAGTGCGGAGCTAGATTTCCAAAATGGGTAGGTAGGTGTGAAAATTGCGGTGAGTGGAACTCCTTAGTTGAGCAGACTGTTGCACCAAGCGGGGCCTCTGCCGTTGATAAATCATCTGGGCGCGGCAAGGCATTAAAGACCTCTAATATTCGTGAGGCGGCGGTGGAATCTGGGCTGGAGAGGCTGAGTACGGGAATTGATGATCTAGACACAGTTTTAGGCGGAGGCTTTTTGGCCGGTGGTGTGGCGCTGGTGGCAGGGCAGCCAGGTATCGGTAAGAGCACCCTGTTGGCACAAGTCGCGGCGTATATTGCTCTTTCTAAATCGGTGTTGTATGTCAGTGGTGAGGAATCTATCTCGCAAGTGAAATTGCGGGCAAGGCGCTTGGGTGCGGCCAGCTCAGAAAATTTGCAATTAGCGTCAAGCAACAGTGCCGAGGATATTGCTGTGTCAATTCAGCAAGGCAAGTATGATTTGGTGATTGTTGACTCAGTACAGACAATTTCTCTGAGTGAAATCGCTTCAGCTCCCGGTTCAGTCAGTCAAATTACCAACTCATCCAACGTTATCATTCGTGCTGCCAAGGCTTCAGGTACAGCAGTAATTTTAGTCGGTCATGTGACTAAAGAAGGTTCGATTGCTGGTCCGAAAATTTTAGAACATTTGGTTGATGTAGTCTTAAACTTTGAGGGCGATCGCTACGGCGGTTTTCGAGTAGTGCGGGCGCAGAAAAATCGCTATGGCTCGACCAACGAGGCAGCGATTTTCGAGATGGACGAGCAGGGCCTTAGAATCGTCAAGAATCCGTCAGCGGAACTTCTGGCGGAGCGGCGGAATCTTGACGGCTCAATCGTCCTGGCGACCATGGAGGGGGCGCGGCCGCTATTGGTGGAAATCCAGGCGCTGGTTAATCCAACAAATTTTGGCTATCCTAAGCGCACAGCGAGTGGCTTTGATTTGAATAGGTTGAATCTGTTGGTGGCGGTTTTAGGGAAGCGCACAAAATTGAAATTGGCAGATAAGGATATTTATGTCAATGTAGTTGGTGGATTAAAGTTGAATGATCCAGCGGCCGATTTGGCGGTAGCGATGGCGATTGCTAGCGCGAGTGCTGGTCGGAGCTTAGACGAGGGGGCTGTGGTGTTTGGCGAAATTGGTTTGGGCGGTGAAGTTCGTTCGGCAACAAATTGGCATGCGCGCATTAAGGAGGCAAAGAAATTGGGTTTCACTTATGCAATTGCTCCAAAAGTTCACAAGGACAAATTCATAAAGGGTGTCGGTGATATGCGACAGGCACTGATTGATTATTTACAATAAGAAAGAGGAAAAAATGAAAGATTTTTATAGCTTAATTATAATTGTTATGCTGCTTGGTCTGGCTGCGGAAATATACTTTTTAGCAAGGCCGCGGCGGCATTCATATACGGGCGCTACGCCAATTTTAGTGGATACTTCGGTGTTGATGGATGGTCGAGTGATTGATTTGGCTAAGACCGGATTTTTGCTTGGGCAAGTTATCGTACCGAGAAGCGTGCTAGCGGAGTTGCAATTGTTGGCTGACGGTGCTGACCATGATAAGCGTGAGCGAGCGCGATTTGGTATGGATGTCATGAAGGAATTGAAGGACGTGCTGAAATCATCGTTCGAGCTGTATGAGGACGGTTTGCGGGTGCCAGAAGGGGTTGATTCTCGGCTATTAAAGTTGGCTAAAGAAATGGATGCGGCAGTGCTGACCCTTGACTATAATTTGAACAAGGTGGCGCAAGTTGATGGCGTAAAGGTGCTTAATATCAACGAGCTGGCAAAGAGCTTGAGGATGAGCTATCTGCCGGGCGATGAGCTTGATTTGGAGTTAACCCAAAAGGGCCAGGATTCACATCAGGCGGTGGGATATCTCAGAGATGGCACGATGGTGGTAGTTGAGAACGCCAAGCGTTATATCGGACAGACAAAGAAGATTGAGATTATTCGAAGTCTGCAAACCGACGCCGGGAAAATGATGTTTGCAAAACTTGCTACTGAGCCAAAAAAACCAATCAAAAAGCAGAAGACAAGCGCCCCTAAAAAACGGACAAATGGCCGTGCAAAAACATCAGCCCAGCACGAAGCTGAGCTGATTAACCTGGTAAATAAGCAATAGACTGTTTGTTTAGTCGCTAGATGATGAAGTAAAGCTGCTGTTGGAAGTGGCGGTGTAGTAAGCTCGGTCTCTTACAGTTACAGAAACAGTATGTGTTCCTGCGCTGCTTATCTCTATAGTGGCTGTTTGTTTACCACCGGTATTTATTTCTGAGCTCTTGATACTCTTGCCATCAACGGTAATTTCAATTGCTACGACTTCCCATGTTCCGGCTGAAACGTCAACGCTAATAGTATATTTTTTGCCACTATTAGACACCGATACAGCGCCAATTTGCGGCTTGACATCTTCACATTTATGAGTATCGTCCTCGGCATTGGCATCGTATCCATCTGGAGCCTTAATTGATTCCTTCTTTGTTAACGGATCGATAATCTTGGTAACTTCAAGCTCTTCCTTGGCGCCATCTGGCGTACAGTTGGTAGCCTTCTTCTTAGAGACCTTGTCGAAAGTGATTTTCTCCGAAGACTGACTTTGTTTCTTATTCCACCAAGATGGATACAGCTCGCCGTCAACCGTTTGGACGCCGTTTGGACGATCGTACCATTGACCAGACTTCCACTTGCCTTCTTTGGCATAAACCTGAGTATGGGCAAATGACATAACGCTCCTAACGACTGGCATGGCGTAATTTGAGGCAGACGTACCAATCACGCTTGTGTCGGAGTTACCAAGCCAAATTCCCATGACTAGCGCTGGGCTATAGTTAACAATCCAGAGATCCTTTGGCTGTGAGCCTTTGTCGGATGTACCAGTTTTTGCGGAAGTCCGCACACCATTAACACCCATCCAGCCGTGAAGACCAGTAGTCCTATCAGACAGGATATCGTTTACGATGTATGCCGACTGTGGGTCAATCACTCGCTTGCCGTCATCCTTCCATTTCTTCAAGGTTTCTCCCTGGCTATTTTTCACTTCAATGACGCTTGAGCTATCTTTCTGAACTCCCATCCGAGCCAGAGTACCGTAGGCATTCACCAATTCTGTTTGCTTAGTACCACAGGCACCAATTGAGGCGCCCAGTCCGTAACCACCAGCATTTTCCTCTTGGCGGCAGTAATTGGTATTGCCCATATTGCGGATTCCTTCGACGACCGGTTTAGCGGAGCCATTGCCAATAATATAAGCCGCCTTAACTGCTGGAATGTTTCGTGAGAAGGACAGGGCTTTACGGATATTGATACCACCCATAAACTTGCCATCCCAGTTACGCAGTTTCGCTCCGTAAAGACTGTCGATGTTATCGTCGCTCAGTACTGTGCCGCTACCGTAGGCTTGTTTATTATCGTGTTTATCAAATAGCTGTGCAAAAACAAGTGATTTAATAGTGGAACCTGGCTGAATGTAGGAAACGGCAGCGTTATCTTGACCGTAGCCGGCGTGGTTAAAGTCGCGGCTACCAACCAGCGCTACGATTTGTCCAGTCTGGGTATCTTCGATGGTTGCTGCACCGTTACTAATTCTGACGGCATCTGGTCGGCCAGTCGCAAAGAAAGCTTTCATCTCGGTTTCGAGCTTCTCTTGGATTCGCCAATCCAGTGTAGTCTTAATAGTCAATCCACCGCGACCGACAACCGACTCGCCAAGTTCCTTACTGAGTTGGTTGCGAACCATCAATAGGAAGTGTGGGGCCTTGATGTTTTCTAGCTGTTCGGTTTGTGGCTTGATAGTACTTAGAATGTCAACTTTCTTGGCTTTTTCGGCCTCAGCTTTAGAGATGACACCTTGTTCAGCCATGTAGTCAAGAGTTGTGTGCTGGCGGGCAATCAGCGCCTTATTGCCGGCGGTGTTGTATGGATTATAGTAGGTTGGATTCTGCGGGATGCTGGCAATCAGCGCTGCTTCTGCTAGCGTCAAATCTTTGGCGTGCTTCCCGAAGTATGTTTGTGAAGCAGACTCAGCACCGTTACGTCGACCGCCATACGGAGATTCGTTTAGATATAACGATAAGATTTGATCTTTGCTATACATACGTTCGACTTCGATTGCCAGAATTATTTCCTTAATCTTACGAGGAATACCACTAATCGAACGGTCACCAGCCTCATCGGCGAAGAAGACTTGCTTGACTAGCTGCTGCGTCAGGGTCGAACCGCCTTGGACTTGGCGTCGTGAAGCGGTTGAGAGTAGTGCGCGTGCCATGCCGCTAACGCTAATGCCGTGATGGTTGTAAAAGTCGCGATCCTCGATTGCAACGGTGGCTTTCTTTAAGTAATCACTAATCTGATTAGCCTCAACAACCAATTGATAATTTCCCGTTCCTTTGTCTTCCCAGAGTAAGTTGTCATTGCGGTCGTAATATTTGGTAACGGTAGTCTGTACGCGCTTGGCAAGTTCGCCAGGGCGAATTTTATCAAGATCTTTACGGAAGTAAGCGAATAGTCCGCCGATGAGCAGCAACATCAATAAAATGCTAACGCCGAGGATTTTCAGCGCCATTAGTCCGCCTCGCTTAGAGAACCAATATTTCGCTAAACGCTTCGGGTGTAGCCGGTAAAAGAATCGCTTGACGGGATGTTTTGGCAGCGTTGCCAAATATTCTGCTCGTTCGCGCGCCTCCTTATCTTTCTTTGTCCGATGTTTTTGTGCCAGATTGGCATAAAGATTCATCCGTTTTGACGGAGATTTCTTCTCTATTGAGCTAATCGATGTCTTCCTTTTCACAATTCTAATTATATCATGCCTATGTTTCGCTTCAATCATAAAATTGCTATACTAATCATTAGAAAAGGAGTGATATGAAGTTATCAGAGGAATTACAGTGGCGCGGATTTGTCAATCAAATGACATTCGACGATATTAGCAAAGTTGATACGCCGCGCAAATTCTATTTTGGCGTTGACCCAAGCGCTGATAGTATGCAGATTGGTAATTTAGCAGCAGCAATGATGGTGCGGCTATTTATGGAATATGGTCACGAAGCTTATCTGCTGGTAGGCGGAGCGACTGGCATGATCGGCGACCCGGATGGCAGGAAAGACGAGCGTGAAATTCGCAATGCTGATACGGTAGCGCATAATGTGGAGTGTATCTCGGCGCAGTACAGGCGTGTTTTTGAGGGGCGTGATTTTCATCTGGTTGATAACGCCGATTGGTTTCGTAATATAAACTATATCGATTTCCTGTATAAAGTTGGCAAGCATATGTCAATGACGCAGCTGCTTGACCGCGAGTTTGTTCAAGCGCGCATCGGCGAGGGTGGCAGCGGTATTAGCTATGCTGAATTTAGCTACTCGTTAATGCAGGGTTATGACTTCTTGCACTTATTCCGAGAGTATGGTGTTACGCTGCAGGTGTGCGGCGCTGATCAGTGGGGGAACTCGACGACTGGCGTTAGTCTTATCCGTAAATTAGAGGGCAGCGAAGCTCACGTTTACTCAGTGCCGCTGGTTATCAACAAAGCAACTGGCCGTAAGTTTGGCAAGTCTGAGGGCGGTGCAATTTGGCTGGATGAAAATAAAACTAGCGTATACAAGTTTTATCAATTCTGGCTAAATGTTGATGATGACGGTGTAATCGACTACATGAAGATGTACACTACACTAGACCGCGAATCAATTGAAGCCATCGCCGAAAACCATGCGGTTAATCCAGGTGCGCGCTCGGCCCAAAAAATCTTGGCTCGCGAAGTCACCGACATCGTTCACGGTGTTAATCGGCGCGAATCAGTAGAGCGGGTGACCGAAGTATTGTTTGGCGGCGGTGATTTCCGGCAATTGTCAGACGACGATCTGGATGCTTTGGCTAAAGAAATTCCGCGCGTTGATGTCGGTGTCGGCGTGATTGAAGCGTTGGTGGTTTCTGGCGCGGTCAGCTCCAATGGTGAAGCAAAACGCCTGCTGAAATCTGGCGCCATCAGCCTTAATGGCAAAAAACTAACCGAAGACCAAGCTGTCAACACTACGTCGCTGCTGAAAAAAGGCAAAAATACATTTGTATTAATTATGGAGGGAGACGAATGATGAAGAAAATTATCGGGTTTGACCTGGACGACACTTTAGCTATTACAAAGTCGCCAATTAGCGATCGGATGGCCGGCATTCTTAGCCAGTTGCTCGAAAATTATGACGTGTGCGTCATTACGGGCGGCACATTCCAGCAGATCAAAAAGCAGGTGATTGATCGGCTTAATGTCCAGCCTGAGTTGCTCCAAAGATTTCATGCGATGCCGACTTGCGGCACTAGATATTATCGATTTGATGCTACTGATAACGAATGGAAGATGCAGTACGCGAATGATTTATCTGATGAACAAAAAGTTCAGATAACTACGGCGCTGGAAGAAGTTGCCAGGGAGATGGGCATTTGGTGTGATAATCCTGCGGGTAAAATTATTGAGGATCGGCACAGCCAGATTACCATGTCGGCATTGGGGCAGCAGGCGAACCCAGAGGATAAGTATGCCTGGGCGGAAAAGTACAAGGATGTCCGTCCGGTATATCGCGATAAAGTGGCAGAGAAGTTACCTGGTCTTGAGGTGAGGATTGGCGGCACGACCAGCACTGATATTACGCTGCCGGGAATTGATAAAGCCTATGGTATTGGTAAGCTGCTTGAGTTGAACGGCTGGTCAAAGGAAGAAGCACTGTTCTTTGGCGATAAATTACAGGAAGGCGGCAATGATTTTCCAGTCAAGCAAATGGGCGTTGACTCAATTGAAGTGAGAGGCTGGGAAGATACTGCCTATGCGCTGGAGGGCATCAACGCCGTTTCCTAGATGAAGCTAACGACTCCATTAGAGCAAATCAAAGGCGTCGGCCCCAAAACTGCCCAGGCGCTGTCGGCGGCGGGTTTGCAGACGGTGGCGGATGCCTTGGATTTTTTGCCGCGGGCGTATGATGATTATTCGGCGGCGGTCAACATTGCTGATCTTCAGCCGGGTAAAGTGACGGTGCGGGCGCGCTGCGAGTCGATTTCCACGCGCATTGTTCGCCGGGGTTTGAGGATTACTACGGCGGTGCTGGCGGATGATTCTGGCAAGGTGAAGGCTGTTTGGTTCAATCAGCCGTATCGCGAATCGCAGCTGAGATCCGACGCCGAATTCATGTTCTCTGGTCAATTTGGTATGCAATATAACAGCTATCAGATCAGCAATCCGTCGGTCGAGCTCGCCAAGTCAACTGATACATCCGACGTCCACCATACGTTGGGCATTTATCCGGTCTATAAATCCATCAAAAATCTCCGCCCAAAAACTGTGCAGGATTTACTGAAGAATCTGCGCCCCATCATGGAGTTTTTGCCCGAAACGCTGCCGGAGCACATTGTCCAGAGGCAATCATTAGTCAGCCGTGCGGAAGCTGTCAAGTTCCTCCATGCGCCGAAAAATTATCAGGAAATTGCCCGCGGTCGTGAGCGGCTGGCGTTTGAAGAATTGTTTGAAATGATCTTGGCGGCGCAGCTGAATAAGCAGGAGCAAACCAAGTTGACTGGTTGGCGTATCCCGTTCAATCAGCCGGTCGTTAAGCAATTTGTTGAGCAGTTGCCGTTTCCCTTGACTAACGCGCAGCGCCGCGCCGCCTGGCAGATTTTGCAAGATTTGGAGTCTGAGTATCCGATGAACCGCTTGTTGCAGGGCGACGTTGGCTCGGGTAAAACGGTGGTCGCCGGGCTAGTGGCAGCAGAGGTGGCGCAGGCTGGTTTTCAGACGGCCATCATGGCGCCGACGGAGATTTTGGCGGCTCAGCACGCTAAAACGCTGGATGAGCTGTTATCGCCGTTTGGTGTGTCGGTGGCTCTACTGACGGGGCAGGTCAAGGGCGCAGCGCGGCGGCAGCTGCTGGATAACTTGGCAAATGGCAACATCAACGTGGTGGTTGGTACGCATGCGCTGATTCAGGAAAAAGTGGCGTATCACAAGCTGGGGTTTGTGGTGATTGACGAGCAACATCGATTTGGCGTCAAGCAGCGGCAGGCGTTGCTGCAAAAAGCGGACTACATGCCGCATCTGCTCAGCATGACCGCTACGCCGATTCCGCGGAGCTTGGCGTTAACGTTGTATGGCGAGTTGGACATCTCGATTTTGGACGAGATGCCGGCCGGACGCCAGCCGATTGAAACGAAAATTTGGTCGCCAGCTTTAGCGCCAAAACTCTACGAAGCTATTGATGCAGAAATTGCCAAAGGTCGCCAAGCCTATGTCATCTGCCCGTTGATTGACGATAATCCTGACAATGACAAAAAGTCGGTCGAGGCGGAATATCACAAATTGGCGAAAACGATGTTTCATCATCGCCGCGTCGGATTGTTACACGGTAAACTGCCGCCAGAGGAAAAAGCAGCGGTCATGCAGCGGTTTGCGGACGGCGACATTGACATGTTGGTGAGTACTACGGTGGTGGAGGTCGGTGTTAATGTGCCGAACGCCACGGTCATGCTCATTGAAAATGCTGACAACTTTGGGCTCAGCCAGCTTCATCAGCTGCGCGGTCGGGTTGGGCGCGGTGAACATCAGAGCTTTTGTTATCTGATGATGTCGAGCCATGACAAGCCATCCCAGCGCCTCAGGGAAATTGAGAAATCCCAAGACGGCTTTTACTTGGCAGAAGTTGATTTGAAACTACGCGGTCCTGGCGAGATTTACGGCCGAGCGCAACATGGCGCGCTCAACCTAAAAATTGCCTCGCTGAGCGACACGCCACTGATTGCCCGTGCGCAAACAGAGGCCGAGCGCTTTGTCAAAGAGGGGCAGGATTTGCTACAATATAACCATCTGGCGCGTGCCGTCAGTCGCTATCAGCAATTAACCATTTTGAATTAATATGTACGCAGGAACAACAATTAGAGATGGCTCTGGTCGATTTATCGGTGTTCATCAAAAGATAGATCGAGTGGCCAGGCGACACCTTGAACCGATGCTGCCTGATTGGTGTGAGTTTCCTGATGTGAAAAATATTCTGCATTTTGAGGGCAAAAACGGTCCTGACGGCGTTAAGCGTAAAAGTCCAGCTGTTGACGAGCCGTGGCATTTTATCAATCCAGATGATCCGAACGACACGGCGCTTTTGGAGATGATTGACCAGCATATTGATAACCTAGCGAAGGCGTTGCAGAAAAATAATTCTGAACGAGCTGCCTTTGAAGCCGCGTGGATGGCGCACGCCATCACCGATGGTTTGACGCCAGCGCATCATTTCCCGCTGGAGCATGCCATGCAGGAACTGCGCGGCGGTGAAGGTTTGGAGACGCGAACGTCCATCCTCAAGAAAAACGTCATGAAGGGCGACACAGGGATTGAGCTCATCAAAAACAACTGGAAGTTTTGGGGCGCCAAAGGTATGATGACCATGCACGTGGCGTTTGAAGCGGGTGTGGCGAGCGTGGTGGCTTATCCGCGCTTCAAGGACGCCGTGCCAAGCGAGGCTGAGATTTTACAGGTCAAGCAGCGGGGTTATCGGGAATACTATCTGGAGCAAGTTCACGCCGTGGCGGCCATGAAAATGTATGACAACTTTGGTAAAAACGGCTGGACGACGGATCTGGCGTGGCAGACCAACCATGAGTTGATGCCAATCATCATCAAAGCCGTCATGCTGGGCTGGCTAGCGTCGATTTGGAAGCTTGAGGCCAAACGGTGAGAGTGCGTATCATTGCTGGGGAATTTGGCGGACGATTTATCCAAACCCCGCCAGGTTCAACGACACATCCCATGGGCGAACGAGTCCGCTCGGCTATGTTTAATTCACTGGGCGAGACGGTTCGCGGCGCACGAGTGTTGGATGCCTTTGCCGGCTCTGGCGCGATTGGTTTGGAAGCACTCAGTCGCGGTGCTGAGTCGGTGGTTTTTGTGGAACGAGATCGAGTTGCGCAGCGTGTCATTGCCGAAAACATAGGCAGTTTGGGTGTCGATGAAAAATCTATTGTAATAAAAACAACGATATCGAATTGGCTAGAAACTTCTACTGTAACAGGGGAGTTTGATATTATTTTTGCTGATCCGCCATATCACAATCCTCAGTTTTCCACAGTTTCGCGGCTAATGGGGCTACTCAAACCTGGTGGAACTATGATATTATCACATCCAGGAATAGGTGAGGTGCCAATTCAAGACAAAACTGTTGTGGTGGACAGTCGTAGTTATGGGGAGGCGCACCTCACCAAGTTCCTGCGATTGGAAAATTAAATTCTCATAGGTCGTTCTGATGTTTGTCAGGACGATTTTTGTTGTATAGCAAAACCCGCTGGAAGTAGAGAACTAGCGTGGCCTATATATACAGTACATATCTAAGGGTATCTGCTAAGCGCTGCTTCTTCTCCTCTTCTATCCGCTTAACTATGTCCTCGGCATTTTCCTCTCCTAGTGTATTGATAGCATCTTCTTTTAAAGCTTCCAGATCCTCAAGAGAAAGGGCTTCAAGTAATGCATTTTCTCCACATGCATCAGTAACATTTCCTCGAATATTTTCCATAGTGTATTTTATAACATAAAATAACTATTTAGGCAAGTAACAAAACTCCACAATACCCAGGGACGGCTAATTGCTGATTTTTCCTGAGGATGAGGTAGCGAGGGTGGGTTGAGGCGATAATTTCAGCATTTTCTGGAATGAAAAAACTCTGCGGTGCGTCAGCGAAATTGATGAAGATATAAGCCCGCTCACTGTTTAGTTTGCGTTTTAATCCAAGAGTAAAGCCATTGCCAGTGTCGTGCACAATTTCCAGTGAACCATCTCTGAAGATTGGGAAATCTTGGCGAAGTTGTAATAGATTTCGATGTAAATTAAGCGTAGAATAGCGAATCTTTTTCTCTTCTTCGACATTAACAATTTTTTGGTTTTTATTAACTGGCAGCCACGGTTTTACTTCTGAGAATCCAGCGAACCGCGTATCGTTCCATTGCATCGGCGTGCGCTCCAGGTCGCGGCTGTCGATGGTTGAATTGGCAGGGCTAAAATTATCCTGAATATCCTCAGTGGTCAGCTCGCCGTTGGTCATGCCAATCTCATCACCATAGTACATCACGCTAACGCCCGGCGTACGCAGGTTGAGAACTTGCACGGTCCGTGCTCGCTCCGTCCCGAGCCGTGAAGCGACGCGCGGCTGATCGTGATTGCCGACGCAGAAAAACGGTCTGGCTGAACCTGTCGCCCGCAGATAATTCTCGATCTTCTGTCCAACATGCTCCGCGTGCCACTCGTCCTGGCGATATTCCATAAAGAATGCCGACGCCTTCGGGTGGGTCGTCAGCACCTGGTGGTACTGCTGGTAAATATCGCCCAACCTCTCGTCCGGATAAAATTCAAACACCATCTGCTTATCATCATATTCATCACAAACCGACGCCAGTTCATGCAGATATTCTTGAAAATGCGGCCCCATTTTACAGTGGTCGTGGATGAACGCGCCGTAGGCTTCAGAATCGCCATGAAAATCAGGATTTGGCGAATCGTCGCTGAACTTAGGGTCTTTAGAAATGCCCCAAATCGCGTCAACCCGCATGCCGTCCACGCCCATATCAAACCAAAATCGCACCACGTTTTTTATCTCGTTCCGAACCGCAGGATTATCCCAATTCAAATCCGGCTGCGTTTTCAGGAACGAATGGAGATAAAATTGATTGGTCTGCTCATCAAACTCCCATGAACTGCCACCCGACAGACTGCGCCAATTATTTGGCTCATTGCCATCCCGCCCGTCGCGCCAGACATAATAATCACGCCTAGGGTTATCGCGCGATGACCGCGCCTCCTGAAACCACGGATGCTGATCAGATGTATGGCAGGGAACGAGATCAATCATAACTTTAATGTCTAGGATATGGGCTTTTTCTAATAGCGCCCGAAAATCATCCAGTCCGCCAAATGTTGGATCGATGGCTCGGTAGTCAGCGATATCATAGCCAAAATCAGTCAGCGGCGAGACGAAAAACGGCGAAATCCAAATCCCGTCAACCCCCAGCCATGCCAAATAGTCCAGCTTTTCGGTAATGCCGCGTAGATCACCAATTCCGTCGCCGTTAGTGTCCCGGAAACTGCGCGGATAAATCTGATACAGAGAGGCGACATCTTGCCAAGTTTTCATGGTTTAAGTATAAGCGAGATGAGAGCAAAATTCCAGTTTTTAGACGGTGATATGAAGATTATTGACATTCTTACTTTACTTTGGTAAACTGGAAATATGAATGGCAAGAACGATATTTGGAAAGATGAACAGGCGCGTCAGCTGGCGGATGTTCTTGCTAGTATAGATGACTCTAATGAAATGCGGGCGTTTCTTCGCGATGTCATGACTCAGAAGGAGATTGTCGAAGTTGGCGCGCGCCTACAAGCTGCCAAAATGTTATCAAAAGGCGAAAAATACGCCGACATTATCGCGGCAACGAAGCTTAGCAGTCGTACAGTTGCTCGGATTAGCGATTGGATGCGAAACGGCACTGGCGGTTATAAAAACGTCTTTAAACACCATTCGCACGTTTGGCCAGCTCGCGCTGAGTAGTTTGCGAATAAATCCAAACAAATGCCGGCGCGACGCTGGCATTTTGATTTTTTGACAGTTAATTTAGCTAATTTTTGGAGATATTTATGAGTGAAATAAGAACAGCGAGGTTCGCTGCGCCAGATGAGGCGAGGGAGAAGTATGACGCGATTATTCCCGCGTATCAAGCGGCGTTCGCGGCAGAGCCTTGGTATGAAGTAAGTAAATGCGGCGGCTGCTCGTCAGGCTATTCTCGTCAAAATCCTGGTGATATATGTCAAGCTTGCGGCAGCGCGACTGGCGACGAAGCCTATACAGAACAGGAATTGACCGAGAGATTTGACACTATCGGCGAGACGCGCCGAGCGTGTTGGTATATTGAGGAGACACCAGCGGGACTGGCATTGGCGGCGGTCGCTTGGATGGCTAATCCAATACAGATTGCGGCGGAAAAATACCCTGGATCGCTAGAAATGGCAGCGTGGCTTAAGCAGAAGTACCCGCCAAACGCTGCTTCGGATTCAGAGATAGTGTGGCTAGATGAAGTTTTTGCTGACCGCCAGATTTCGAGACGTAACAATCTAGTGAATTTTTACCCAATGATATACGGGTTTTCCGATCGCCTAGATCAGACGAAGGTGGCTTATCGGACTATTGCACCAGCGATGACGCGCGCGGCCATGAGGGATTTTGGCGATGATGCGACCATTAATAAAGCCAAATCTGATGTTCCTGATTGGCGGAATTTTGTATCAATTGATTTATCTCGGTAAAAAATAATATATAAGGAGGATAAGAATATGAAAATATTAGTAATCGGCGGCATGCACGGGAATGAAATGCTGGGAATTGATTTGGTCAAGAGTTTACAGGAAAATCCGCTGGAAAATATTGACAGCGTACTGGCGAATGAGGAAGCCATAAAAATAAATAAGCGGTTTGTCGAACAAGACTTGAACCGTTCATTTCCCGGCGTGAACTCAAGCGGCATATACGAGCAGCAGCGCCCGGTTGAGATACTGGAAATGTGCAAGAAATATGACATTGTTTTTGACTTTCACAATACGTTTTGCCCGGATAATGACTGTACGTTTGTTGGGGAGGGTGCAAATGAAGAGTTGCTGGGCGCGTCATGGTTGCTGGGTTTGCCGCGGGTGATTGTGGCTGATTATGATTGTATAAATAAGTATGCGCTTAATTGCGTGTCGATAGAGATTAGCGTACAGAGCAGGTTGAATGATGTGAAAATCTGGCGCCAGAAGCTGCAAATGCTTGCTGAAAAGGAAATTGCTGATTGCCAGACGGTCTCAGGGGTGGAGAAGTTTTGCTTTGTATATCGGATGACTCTGGAGGATAAAACGAGGTTAAATCTTGATCAGGCAAACCTAAGAGCATTCCAGCCTATTGATCAGAATTTGGCAGAGCAAATGGGAGTAAAAACTCCGGCTTATCCTATTTTTATCAACGACAAATTCACGCCGTATAATTATGGAGGGCTATTGAATAGGATTGATACCTAGATTATTTATGGTGATGATAATGATGAGTCAGCGCGTGACCCTTGCCGCGGCGCAATAAATATAAGTTGACAGGGTACGACACTAGGAACGCGGCAGTCATGCACAGCAGCCGGCTTGCCCAATACATCGGATGAGTGAGGTCTTTGTTCATGGCGCCTGGCACAACGAGCATGATGACATTGTCAACGATGGTCATCGACAGAATTGATAACGTATCGGCAGCGAAAACCAATTTGAATGCTTTGACGAACGATAACTTAGCACGTTCCATCGGGATAGTTGATACAGTATAGCCAGACGTAAATGCCAAAACTGATGCCAAAATTACCGTGGCGTGCGGTGTAAATCCAGCGTGCGTGCCGATGGTGACGCCGAGCATTTCGCCGATCATGCAGCCCGCCAAACAGTGCAAAGTCGCCGCTAACGCCATGCGTTTGGTTGAAGTTTTTGTGTCGCAGTGAGAGCGAGATTCGTGGTGCATTATTTTGTCCTTATGTTATTTAATTCGTAGAGATTGAGCAGTTCACCGACCGCTTCGTTTTGCTGGAGTTCATCGCCCGACGCCATTTTGTCGGCGATGTGCGTGCGCAAATGCCGCTCCAGAATGAGCTTGTTGAGCGATGCCAGCGACTTTTGCAGCGCCAGGCTTTGCGTTAAAATATCCATGCAATACGCGTCGTTGGCAATCTGCTTCTCGAGTCCGCGCATTTGCCCCAAAATAATCTTCGTGCGGTGCAGGGCTTGCCGCTTAATGTCTGCCGTATCCATAGAACTATGATATACCCCCTGGGGGTATTATGTCAAATATGATAATATGAAAAAATCGCCCGAAAAGGCGACGGTCTGGATGCTACACTGAATTGGTGCGGATGGGGAGAGTCGAACTCCCGTCTCAACCTTGGGAAGGTCACATAATAGCCGTTATACGACACCCGCGTTCTTAAAAGTATAACACCCTTGTCAGATGACGACAACTTTAGTACAATTAAATAGCAAGTTTGTGGCTCTTTAGCTCAGTTGGTAGAGCAGAGGCCTGAAGAGCCTTGTGTCCCCAGTTCAAGTCTGGGAGGAGCCACCAAATATTGCATTTTATTCGCGGCTTTGTTACAATAAATCGTGAATTACATGCGGGTTTAGCTCAGTTGTTAGAGCGCTTCCTTGCCATGGAAGAGGCCAGGAGTTAGAGTCTCCTAACCCGCACCACAAACGAAATTATTCGATTCAATGGACCCTCTCCAGGGTTCATTTAGTTTATAAGACATTAAAATGGGTTCAATTATAAAGTTAGAGAAGAGTTTTAGTAGTTGTATTCACAGCTAATATCTAAACTGATGTGATCTGCTGACAATGTTTTTTAAATCAGGATCAGGAATTTTTATTATTTTTAGGACTAGTAATTTTATGAGTTTTACCATTGCTAGGTTTGATCTTATAAGCCTCCATCCTGATAGCGCTTTTTGCTTGCCGTTTTCATCCCTATGGGCATAATAATTTCTAGTATTGACCATGGCATGTATATCAGAATTATCAAACGTTTGTAGTCCATAATCTTTTCCTATACGGACTATGTCTCTCAATCTTCTTCCGAGGCTATCTTCTATTGGGCCAGCTAAACGTTTCTTTACTATGTCTCTGTAAGCTTCGTCTACTATATTGTCTAATATATTTTGACGAATTTTAGACCATTCATTATCAGGATCTTTCTTCTTTTCAAAAAAATGTCTGTGCAACGATTCAAGCGCTCCAATAAGTGAAATAAACTTCATATCTTCACTAATATTATTATCTAAATGCAGCAAAATAGACTCGACTGAATTTTGAATTTTTGCATAATTTATTATCCACTCTTTTAATATATTGTTAGCGATACTTTTATCGCTTAGATCGTTAATTGTAAATAATGGACCTCGGTAGAATTTATCTTTGCTTTTTCTTTTTCCGAGAACTTTTACATAGATGAATTCGGCATTATCACTGCCGTCGGGGCTGTGAGTGAATATATTATTTTGATAAGAAGCTGAAAATAAGAAATTTGAAAAACTCTCTAACATAGAAAATGCAGAGATTCCAAATGTAAAATCTTGAGGACTACCTAAAAATCTCACTGTTGCTCGAGGATCATTATATATTCTGAACTGCTCAGTGTGTGCT
>CAUQXD010000004.1:0-30429 GCA_963521995.1 uncultured Candidatus Saccharibacteria bacterium | reverse complement strand
CAGTCACCACCGCTGAGCTCGACACTTTCTCCAGCCGGGCTTTCACCGCCTGAAATAGCGCCACTTCTTCGCGAATTTTCAGCGCCTCGGGTCTCGGCATAGCCAGCGCAAAGGCTTTACTCAGTTCCAAAACATGCTGTTTCAATCGCTTTTCGCCATCTTCCAACCCTAAAATATATTCCTCTGCATCCAAAATAATTTGCAGCTGCCGGCTAGTTGGTGCGGTAAAATATCGCTGATAGTCAAAGTTACCAAACAAATCGCGCACCACTTCATACCGCATCTGCATCTGCGCCACCGCCTCAGCAATATCAAGCTGCGGTGTGCCCTGTCCGCCGCTTTGCGTATAATCAGAGATAGCATCGCGCAGCGCCCCTGCCGCACCCAGATAGTCAACCACCAAACCGCCGGTTTTTCCAGGAAACACTCGATTTACCCTGGCAATTGCCTGCATCAAATTATGCCCTTTGAGCGGTTTATCCAGATACATGGTGTGCATACTTGGCACATCAAATCCCGTCAGCCACATGTCGCACACAATCACCAATTCAAGCAGATCATTCGGATCTTTGATGCGCTTTTCGATCGCCTTTACTCGCTGCTTGTTACGAATGTGCGGCTGCAAATGGTCAGGGTCACTAGCACTACCGGTAATAATCACCTTTATCACGCCGCGTGCGTCATCGTCACTGTGCCAATCCGGCCGATACGCCACAATTTTTTCATACAAATCAGCCGCAATACCGCGGCTCATCGTCACGATCATACCTTTACCACTCAGGACACCTTGCCGAGCCTCAAAGTGCTGAATAATGTCCAAAGCAATCGTATTCAGCCGCTCGCTATTACCGACAATAGCTTCTTTCTGTGCATACTCAGCCTTCAGTGCATCCTGACGGCTCAATTCTTCGCCCTCCAGCAAATCATCAACTTCCTTATCCAGCCACTGTCGCGTCACGTCATCCATATTCAAATCAACCAGCCGGCTCTCATAATAAATCGGTACCGTTGCGCCATCTTTCACCGCCTGCTCGACGTCATAAATATCGATATAGTCGCCAAACACTGCTGGCGTTGACTTATCGTCCGTTTCAATCGGCGTACCCGTAAAGCCAATGTAGCTCGCGCCCGGCAAGGCATCGCGCATATACTTAGCATAGCCATACACCAACTGAGCATCACTGGCTCGGACATGCGCCTTCAAACCATATTGGCTGCGGTGCGCCTCATCTGCCATCACGATGACATTGCGTCGATCAGTCAAAACCGGTAACTTATCCTCGTCATCCTCAGGCGAGAACTTCTGGATTGTTGTGAAGATAATTCCACCTGCTTCGCGCTGCAACAGCTTCCTGAGATCACTCCGTGAATCAGCTTGTTGCGGATCTTCCCCGAGCAGCTCGCGGCACGCACTAAACGTCCCAAACAGCTGACCATCAAGATCATTGCGATCGGTCACCACCACGATGGTCGGATTGTGCAAATCGCGCGACTTCATCAGCTTGCCAGTATAAAACACCATGCTCAAGCTCTTGCCTGACCCTTGCGTATGCCAGACCACGCCAGCCCGCTGGTCGCCGTGTTCACTACTAGCCACCAGCGTTCGATCCAGCGCCTTATTCACCACCCAGTATTGATGATAAGCGGCAACTTTCTTGATCAATTTGTCACCATCACTCCGCTCAAATACGATAAAATTCTGCACCATATCCAGCAAGTGTTCAGGCGTACACGCACCGCGCAGCAACACTTCCAGCATCGGCACATTGCCAACTTCCCTCTCGCCATCAATCATCTTCCACGGCATCATTCGCTCCAGCGGACTGGTAATTGTACCCATTTCCGCCTCTGGCCCATCGCTCGTTACGCACAATTCATTAAAGCGAAACAGATCGCTAATCTGGCGCTTATACGTCTGGACTTGCTGATACGCCGCCGCCAAATCCGCCTTCGTATCGGCCGCGTTTTTCAGTTCAATCACCACCAGCGGCAAGCCATTCACAAACAGCACGATATCCGGCCGGCGATTATAGTCGCCCTGCAAAACCGTCAGCTGATTCACTGCCGCAAAATCATTATCCTTTGGCGAGGTAAAATCAACCACCCGCACAATATCGTGTTTCACTTCGCCACTCGATGTGCGATATTGCACCGGCACACCAGCCACCAGCAGTTGATGAAACTCGTGATTATTCTCGATCACACTTGGTTTACTAATCTGCGTCAAACGCCGCATCGCTTCATTCAAGGCTGGTTCTGGAATATGCGGATTGAGCCGCACCAAAGCTCTATGCAACCGCTCCGTTAGCACCATCTGCCGCAATTCGCGCTCAGCCATAGCACCATCCGGACCAATATCTGGACCGTGCAGAATCTGCCAGCCGAGATTAGCCAGGATGTCAAGCGCATATTGTTCGATTTGGGATTCAGTCATAAGTATTGTCTACTATAAAGTATAATTTCCAAACTTTGGGACTATTGTAGCACAAATTAACCCCAACCCCTACGTCATCTTCACTACAGCAACCGCCTTAGCGGCTATGCTGTACGCGCTCAAATTGTTTATATCTTGCTCGCTAATAACTATGGGCGGCAGATCCTCTGTAGATTCTGATTCTAAAATAATTTGCCGGTTTTTAGTATCTTTGCGGAATTTCTTAAGATTTGCTGCTCCGCCAATAATCGAAATGATATGATCGCCATCCTTTGGACAGTAATTATCTTCCTTTCGAGCAATAACATAATCTCCATCATCGACAGATTTGCCTCCAATATTAGCCTTATTCATAGAATTACCAGAGGCCTTCAAGGCAAATAAATTATTTATATCAGTCGTTCCAATAATGGAAGGTGAAATCTCTAGATAACTCTGAATTCTATCTTCGGCAAGTGCCGTAGCGTCACCACAGTTCACCTCTCCATAATATGGAATCTTTATCAACCCTTCTAGTCCACTAGAGATAGCTTTAATTATTGAACCATCTGATTTAGCGGTTAGTAAACCTTTTTCTATAAGTTTGTCAATGGCATACTTTACTCGATATGGGTGATCGACACCCAGCATCTTAGACAGCCTATAGTAGGTAATAGAGCCTAAATCTTTTGTTTCTGCTATCTCTAAAACTTTTGCTTGGATATCATTCATTATTTTAAGTGTAGCACACGAAGCACAGATTGTACAAATTACAATGCAAACGACTTGCATATATTAAATAATCGTAATATACTTAAATCAACGCTTCATCAAAATAAAGATAAAGCGGAGTTTTCGGAGGGTGAATTCCGAAAAAGACACCGATGTGATAACCGGTGTCCGAGTACATAGTTTTCCATCCCTATGTGCTCCTTATGTTATCACAAATAAATAACTTAAGCCATATCGGGCAGTTTCATAAGGAGGCATCTATATGAACAAAACGATCTTGGGCGATTCAGTCCTCAATTTACAAATATTAAAACAACACACGACCGTCGTCGTCGAGCCAACATCGCAAATGGGCGGGACATACGACTCGGCTGAAATAACGACTGTTTTCACAGTTAACAACGACCAAGAGCGTGAAGTAGAGTTCATTCTACCCTACTCAACGGTCAAGTTCAGTGCATCACTTGCTGTTATCTCAGCTGGAGAGCAGGCTTATAGTGAGCGAATAGCACAAGTGGGTCGTATCAGAGGTGATCTATCTAGGATCAAGCCATACCTACAAAAGATTGGCCTACCTGAAGACCAATACGACACTAACAAAGAGCTAAAGTCTATAGCCAAACAGTTTAGGGCCGGAAAGCTGAAGTTGCCACAAGGTCAGGTAACTATCAAAATTCAACTGTCAGCCGTCATTGATGAAATTACTGGCGAAGATGGAGTGAAGCGCTATTCATTTAAAGCCTACTCTCCACTACCGGCGTTTAGTATGGCTGGCGGTAGGGTGCCGCTGACACTCACGGCCCTATTCAAGGGAGACGAGGTCATCAAGCCACAAGATATCACCTACAACATCACTAATCCCTTTGGGGATGGTACGAATCCAGTGACGGAGCTACCAAATCAACAACTCGGCGAAGATATTACTTTCTTCTGGAAGTGGCAAACTGACCCAGTGGTTGAATTTACTTATCGCTATTAACTCACAGTTAGACAATACTAAGGTCAAGCAAAACGTGTGCTTGACCTTAATTATCTATCACTCTGACTCTCAGATGTACTCAGAATAAACCTAGTTCTTTTTTGTTAGAGTAATAGATCTATTCATCTGGTATATAACGACTAATCACATCCTTCTGCTTTTCGCTAAGATTAGATGTATCACCAAACTTTATTCTTTTCTCGTCAATACCTATAACTAGAGGTTTTATCCATTCGATATCCTCAAAAAGAAAACCATACCTGAGCAATAAAATTTCTTTTTCATCTACCGTTGCATACCGTATGAGCTTTCTCATCTTGTCGGCTCTTACATCTTGCGTTCTTTCATAATACAAATCAAAAACTGCATAAAATATATCAGATAGACAAAAACCCCATATTTTATCAATATAATCATACGTATCATACATAACTAAATCATAGCTCACCTCATGTGCTCTATATTTATCTATAGAAAATAATGGATACTCTTTTAGATCTTTATTTGGCAGACCACTTTTCGGCGCTGGTGTAGAGTACGCAGGATATATTTTATTACACTTTAGCCTATAGACGCTATCGGGGAGATTCTTTCTAAGCATTCTTCTTTCGCTAGTTTTTGCTATATATGCAAACCTTGAGCTAACTATAGACCTCAAACTGTGACCAGAGATTTGTTGCAGAAAAACTTCAACAGCGGTTCTTATTACACTAAACTCAGCATCGGTAGGCTGCCTGCCTTTTAAATAAACAGCGTATAGTTCACTGAAGCTGTCTGTTACAATTTTCCTTTTCGCTAAGTCTTTATATTTTTTGGTATCAAAATTGCCGTCATCGTCAAGAATATTGTTTATAATATTTTCTATATACACATCATTATTAACTCTATTAAGACGTTCGACTTGTTGGTAAGTTAATCCATAACTATCGTTAAGTTGTCCGCTTCTAATAGCATCCTTAAACTCTTTGATATCAGCCTCGTCAGATTCATCATCTATATCAATGTTAGAACTATTAGATATTTTAACGTCTATGTCGTAGATATTTCTAAGGTCACTCATTGCACCTTTGTTAACAATCACTCTACCGAAATCAAACTCTGGCTTCTTAGTACTTCTACCAGCTCTTCCAACCAAATTTTTAATAAAAAGTGGATTATTCTTGAATCGCTTTATATATACAATATCAAACGGCATGTTAATACCTTGATATAATGTTGACGTAGCAAAACAAATTCTGCAGTATCCATTACGAACAAACTCCTCTACCAGATATCTAACATTCAATGGGAGAGACCCATGATGGATTACGACACCTTTATAAAGCAATGCTAGTAAATCGGAATAGTGCTCGCTGTCTTTATTGGAACTTCCTCCGATCAGTTCTTCGATGTTTTTTATAATTTCAATAGCGTCATCATCAACATTGCATAATTGGCTAATGTAGTCGTCTAAATCATCAAATACTTCCCCGTTGTATATACTAGCTTTTGTAGTATAAATAAGAACTGACCCCTTATTTTCAATACACCTACGAATAGGGTCATAATCTATTAGGTTCTTATACTTTGACAACCTGTCTTTATCCAATGCAAAATCCCAGAATCTTCTCTCTTTATCGACACAAGTAAATAACTGGCCTACATTATTAAATTCATAATTCCTACTATTCTCATCCGAGAGGTTACCTAATGAATTACGCTCAATCTGAGCTTCTGGATTCTCAACGAAAGGATGAGCAAACAGCATTTTAGCATCAGGAAAATGTTTGCGCATTCTTCGAACAATTGAGTCAAAATACATTCCTCTACGCTGATCATCATCAACCATCTGAGCTTCATCAAACAGTGCAAGACCTATGGTCAAATTATTTATTCTAAACAACTCTCGTGCTCTCTCTGGAGTTAAAATAAACACACTTCTCTGAGCGATATCAGTATTTATAATGTCCGCAAAAGTTAGTACGTTAACAGTCTTATCAACCATTTCTCTAACATTAATAAAGTACTCATTTATTAATGCTCTCGACGGGACGATAATTGCTATGTTTTGATCATATTTCTGAATAATATCTCTGAACACATAAGATTTTCCAGTACTTGTTGCTGAAGAGAAACTGAATACTTGCTGATTCAATATGCTTTCCCGCAGATTAGCCTGCATGGGTGTATATCGCTTTCCATACTCAAGTTCAATAGCATCACCCATCAATCCACAAACAAGTCCTCTTAAGTCATCTTTATCGCTTATACCCTCTTTAAAGAATAACCCCATGAGGTTGAGCATTGTTTTTTCGTATTTACTAAAAACTTCAGGTTGATACAATTTGATATAACTCAGAACTTCCATATCACTGCGGCTGACTGGCCCCAACTCATATAGACGGGAAATAATTAACCGAATCTCAGACTCGATATTACTACCCTCTTTTATATTCTGCAGCAAACTAACCATCTATATCAACCGCCACTAATACCAGTTCTTTATGATTTTGAGAAACTAGTTCTCTGAAATGAGCATTATTTTTGATGTTGTTGATTAATTTTTGCTCATTAAATCTTCTGTTCACAGTTGAGAAAGCAGCTGAATAGCAAAACCTATCACGATCACTCTGACAGTTATTGACATTATTAAATACGGACTGGCTCAAAAACTTATCAATATCCGGAATATCCTTTAGGTGTTTCTTGTCAGCTATAAACTCAACTATTTGGCTAATGGCTTTATTATAGGCATTATTATTAGATTTATACTTAGCCTCTCCAAACACTATCATCAATTCGTCCTTTTCGTGATGAAAATCAAATCCAGGATTCCCTCTGACCTTTTGTTTGATTAACTCTGCTATCGGTAGGGCTTTATATTGCAGAATCCTCTCTATTGCCGATCGAGCACTTACACTAACAACAGTCTCGCCAATCGTTTCAATCGTTTTCTCGTCGCAAGAACCCAGATAATTAGTCAGTTCTTCAATCAGGACATCAATTGTTGGTTGAGCTCTTGCCATAAAAGATTCTTTGGAAATAGAAGTAAGGCCTTCTATCCATGATACATCCGCTATTATTTGCATGATTTCAGCTACTGTTTCTTGCAAATTATCTATAGAAATTCTAATAAACCAAACTTGTGTGTCGTTTAAAGTAAACTTCTGGAGGTTTGATATTGAGAAATTGGCTCCAGGATTTGATGGCTTCATATTTCAATCTCTCCAGAAATTAACTTCGGTAAAAGTGAGTCGCGAATATTCACGAGAGAATTGATCTCGAATAAATTGGTTTTTATTTGGTCAATTATTGACGTAAACTTCGAGGTCATCTCTTCAATATTCGGCGGTATTATAACTTCAGCCTGTTTTAGATGCTTTCGCTGAATATGACCCATGGTTGTAGCTTTTGATTTGGCAATTGATATAAATTGACCCAGATAATATTTTGTCCAATAGTAATATAGCCATTCAGGATATTTATCTGAGGTAACTTTAAACAGGTGCTGATTAAGCGCACCATCTCCACCGCTCCAAAACTTAACCATCAACGTACCAGACCATGAGAACAACAAATCACCATTGTGTACAATATATTCTTCCGGAATATTAGCACTAGCGATATCAGTAGAGTCCGTTATTCCACTGGACATCTCACGAATTTTTATTACAGGAAGAGTACATTGTCCGTTGATTTTTGGATATTTTTGCATAGCTAAACCATTCAAGAAATTAGCTATTTCATCAAGCGGTTTTTTATCCCAACTCTTCACCTCAGGATTATCGACAAAATAATGGCAAAAGAGAGCTTGACCGAGCCACTCAAGGGTTTCGTTCATGCGGCGATTGAGCTCGATTTTTTCATCAAGACTGCTGAGAATATTTGCAATTTTCTTTTGTTGGTCGAGTGGCGGCAGATTTACAGGATAATTCATAATCTGAGTTTTGTCACCACGAGGCATTTTTGACCCACTCGCAGATGCTGTCGAAAAAGCAAAGAATCTGTCGTCAGCTAAAACATAGTATAAATACTTTTCATAAATCTCATCATTTAGTTTTCGAAAAACCAGCACATCATTCGAAGCACCGCCGGACCTATCGGCTAACCAAATCTTTTTGAAGTAAGGACGAATGTTCGATACTAGCACATCTCCAGCTTGGAATGTAGTTACTTTTCCAGAGGGCAACTTGTTAGCAACTGATAATCCGCCCTTGTTCTGCAGTAAATTTTCAGTAGATATATAGTCAGCCAGCTGTACTTGTTTTACTGGTATTTTACTACTGATATAACAGCAAATGTCACCCAGAGAAACTGTCCGTATCATTGCTCATCACCTTCTACAGAGATCGTTGTATATGAACCAATGAGAGCAATCGCTTCATGAAAATCTTGTAGGTTTTCACCGCTTCGCCCCCTGCCTTCAGAAGCAAAGATATTTTTATATTCCACTATTAGTGCGTCTACCGCCATTTCTTTAATCTGCTCTTGCGATAAGCTTGAACGATCCTCATTCACAAGCCTCTCTGCATGTCCAAGAGCACTATATGAATTAGCAACAAAATCTCTTAGTACACCCTCACCTTTGCCCGATGTAAATTGTTCATATAAACTATCTTTTTTTACCTTTAGCGCAAGAGCTAGAGGTACGAACACAAGCTGTGTCGGATACTGGTCCTTTCTCCAGATATTATTTCTTGTTAAAAACCGGTTTACTAATTGAAGTGATGAATGGTACGAATTTATTTCACGCATCTCAAAACCATAGTACTCTATCGCATCACACGCAACTCCATCGACTACCGAAGAGTTAACGCCCCAACCAAGCACGCTTCTTGTATAATCTTCGCTATTCACCTTACGTAAACCGAATATAAAATCAAAAAATTTATTTAAATAGGCATACCCATCAAAGTCACTTCCGTAATATTTCTTAATTGTATGTGAAAGTTGATTGACATTTGTCGTAATGATGAACGTCACATCATCACGCATAAAATAATGCTTAACAACTTCTAGCAACTCGACAGCAAAAGACGGACGACAGCGATCAAGCTCGTCAATGACAAAAATGAGTCTCTCGGAATCACCTTTTAGCTTATTGAGGAACTCATTTACTGCATCGTGTCGATTTACTTGATCTTTTACCACTTTTATAAGCTCAGCCTTCCTAGTTCTATTGTCAATGTCTATAAAATCATGGGTTAGATTCTTTAATCCTGCAGACGCGGTTATCATACTAAGAGCCTTCTTTATAGAACCTAGAGTCAGACTTTCGTCATCGTCCGCTATTAGCTTTAATAACAAAGCACTAAGCGCGTCGCCAAGATAATCATATTCCCACGCATTGAAATAGAAAGTTTTTTGTTTTTCTCGCAAAAGGTTAATTGCAGGCTCGTCAAGAGTATTATGACCATAATCTTGAATAGCACTGTCAGATAACATTAGTAGTTGCTTTACAAACACCGTTTTACCGGATCCCCATGCACCATCAATTGCCAAAACGGTACTTTCTTTCAATGAATTTAGTAGCTTCACAAGCATTGACAGCTGATTGTTACGCAGAATAGTATTATTGTGCAAATGCCTTAGGATTTGTTTATCTGTTAATTCTTTCATTTCTTCCCCTTAACCTTCTCCTTCACAGATAGCCCAGATGCGAAAATTGGTAGCAATATTTGACTTCACACGGTAACCAAGCTCAATTACCGTGTCTAGGCTATAATGCTCTATATTTCTCGAGACCTCACGATCACTTTCAGTTTGAACTATAAAGAATTTCTTTATAGTTGCCGAAGGGTCAAGCTCTTTCTCTTCGTAGATATTCTTAATATGCTGACCTATATTTTGCCTTGTAGTCTGAAATACCTGGGCCAACTGCACTTGAGTGAGCCACATATTTTCATCTTGTAGTCTAGCTTGAATCTGCGGCTTGCCATCATCGCCAACATACACCACCATCTCACCGTTTGGATTATCGCCGCTCGTCATTTGATTTCTTTCTCTATTTTGACAAGGTTCTCTTTTATCTTTGCCTCTAACTCACGACTCTTCGCAAACTGACCCTCCAGCTCAGCCGTCAACCGGGCAAATTTCTCGGCGAACGGCTCATCGTCCTCTTCTGTTTCCTCAACACCAACGTAACGGCCAGGTGTCAGCACATAATCATGCTGCTTGATTTCTTCTAGATCAGCGACTTTACAGAAACCTGGCTGATCAGTGTAATCCGCACTAGCAGTTTTGTAATCCTGATATGTCTTCGCCACCCGAGCAATGTCTTCTGCAGTCAGCTCACGGTTGCGGCGGGTTACCATTTTGCCCAAATTACGCCCATCGATGAACAGCACTTTGCCGTGACGATTGGCACGATCACGCGACACAAACCACAAGCAGCATGGTATAGCGACGTTAAAAAACAACTGGCTCGGCAATGTGACGATAGTGTCAACCATATCATTGAGCACTAACTGCTTACGGATATCACCTTCACCGCCAGTTTGACTGCTCATACTCCCGTTTGCCAGCACGAATCCCGCCGTACCGCGCGGGCTCAAATGGTGAATCATGTGTTGAATCCAAGCAAAGTTAGCATTACCCTTTGGCGGCAGACCATACTTCCAGCGCGGGTCAGCCTGCAAGTGTTCTTGACCCCAGTCACTAATATTAAACGGCGGATTGGCCAAGATATAATCAGCTTTCAGGTCAGGAAGCTGGTCATCCATCAAGGTGTCGCCGCGTTTGATATTCGCATCAATTCCCCGAATTGCCATATTCATTTTAGCGAGTCGCCAAGTGGTTTCGTTCAGTTCTTGACCATACACCGCGATGTCGCTAACGCGCCCAGCATGTTCCTCGACAAACTTCTCACTCCAGACGAACATGCCACCGCTACCGCAACACGGGTCATACACACGCCCGCTGTATGGCTCAAGCATTTCTACCAGCAACCTGACGATAGAACGCGGCGTGTAGAATTCACCGCCGTGTTTGCCCTCACTGTCAGCAAACATGCCCATAAAATATTCGTAGACTTGACCAAGTAAATCTTTGGAACTAGCAGTATCAAATTTGATATTGGTAAACAAATCGATAAGCTCACCTAGACGGCGTTTATCCAGAGCTTCGCGAGCATAATTTTTCGGCAAAACACCCTTCAGACTTGGGTTATCGCGTTCAATTGCCTCCATGGCGCTATCAACTAACACGCCAATTTCTGGCTGCTTCGCATTCGCTACCAGGTGCTCCCAACGAGCCTCCTTGGGAATCCAAAAAACATTCTCCGCCAGATACCAATCACGGTCTTCTGGATCATAATTCTCATCGACCGCCGCCTGATACCGCGCCGAGAACGCATCTGAAACATATTTCAGAAAAATTAGCCCGAGCACCACATATTTATAATCCGACGAGCTGATATTACCCCGTAATTTATCTGCCGCAGCCCACAGCTGCCTTTCAAGATCCCTCATGTTCATACGTGTAATTATATCAGATTCGGGGATCGTTTACTCTGAGTACATCAGGCTCTTGTGACTAGTTTTCGTGACAATAATATGATCATTAAGCGTAATACCAAGCAGTTTCCCTGCTTCTGCCAACCTATTCGTAACATATCTATCAGCCTGACTCGCCTCCAAACTCCCGCTCGGATGATTATGCGCCACGATGATTGAGGCCGCGCGATCAGCGATAGTATCGGCGAAGACCTCGCGCGGATGTACCAGGCTAGCCGTTAGCGTACCGATGGTCACTACCCGCTTGGCAATCAAGCGATTCGCGCCGTCCAGCGTCAGGCAGACAAAATATTCTTGTTTTTTGTCGCGAATATCCGCCAGCAGCTTGACGACCTTTTCTGGGCTGTCGATGATTGGCTGGTCGCTATCCAGCAAGTACCGCCGCGCCAGCTCCAAACTTGCCAGAATCACCGGGATTTTCGCTTCGCCCAAGCCAACCACGCTCCGTAAATCATCGTACGAAACATCACCGCCCTTTTGATGCAAAATTTTCAGCACTTCGCGCGCAATTTTACCAACATCGGCCCGAGCATTGCCGCTGCCAATAATCGCCATCAGCAGCTCCAAGTCACTCAGCCGCGCCGTACCGTAACGCGCCAATTTCTCGCGGGGACGATCGATTTTCGGCTTGTCGAGCACTTTCATAGTCTTATTATATCAAGCTTCTCGCCGTGCATCAGCCACTAATCTTCGCGCTACCATTTCGTGCAGTCCTATTCACCGCTTACACCAGCCAAGATTATCAGCTATTCGGAATCGCGCTGGCTTGCCGGCCGCGCACCACGCACATCGCTACCACAAACATGCCAACCAGCCGCGACACTAACGACGTATCGTCCGCACTTGATTGAGCCGTTGACGCAGACTCTTCTTCTGGATTGAGCCGGCTATCGTCCGTCCACAAACCAGACAATGGGCGAACATCTGTAGCCGTAATATCACCATCCACAATAGTTTCGCCGGTATAAGTCTGAGTAATGTCACCCTCATCCATCACCAAATAGTCTTGTCTGAGCAGTTCACCATCAACCATCTTAGCTTCGAGCACTTCCTTGTCAGCAACATTAACCTTTCGTTCCTCGGTCACGCCAGTGATTATCTCTAAGCCAGAAAATTCATCAAGCAAAACTTCTTCTTTCACCGGTGATGGTCCATTCTCTGGTGATTTTATCAGCACAGTTTCACACTTCTTACGAGACGTCTCACGTTCCTTTGATATCGCCACAATCACTTCGTCAACAATATAATCTGTTTCTTCAGCGGTTGGCATCTCAGACGCTATTGGCAGCCGCTCCACCGGCTCATCATCGCAATCCACAGCTGTGCCATACGCCAATATACCAGCACTATCCGTCCGCACCACAGATTCAGCCTCGACAATTTCATACAACTCCTCAATCTCCTCGCGCAGATCAGAAACCTCTGTTGCTAGCCCGATAGTCGCTTTTTCAGCCGAAACCGGCTTCATATCTGCTGTTGGCGATTCTTGCTGTCGAGTCAAAACCACCGCTTCGTCTTCAGTCCAGATCTCACTCTCATCGTAAACACGCTCTACTACATCATCGCGATACACATCCCTAACCGCCATAATTTGCGGCTTAATATCAGCCTGATTTACTACTGGTTCAGATTTCGTTTTCTGAGGTAAATTATGCTGAATTTTAATATCATTAATTACCACAAAATCAATAGGCGGATCAATATCTATAGCTTTCTTTCTTTTTGACGAAGCTTCTTCAGATACTGTATTTATAATATCACCCGTAGATGGAAATTGTTCTTTTTTCACTTTCTGGGCCGACTGCTCTCTTAACGAAATCTCTATATTTTGTTCACTATTGGATGATTGTATGCCAGAAGCCCCGCGGTAATTTGCTTTATTAGACCTATCGCTAGCTTGGCTCCCCTCACGACTAAGTGTTGTTGAGTCAACAGCAGCTTTTTCACTCCGGCTATTATATGGCAGAATATCCTCAATAATCTTATCTTGCGGCGTTTTTGTGATAATAGCTTCTCTCTCCACTGGTAAGCGATCGCTGGCAGACATCTCGCCCTGTTCAACAATAGGGGAGTTGTCATCGTCAACCGACTTGGTTTCTATTTCTTGTGGTGATATATCCATAGGTTTTGATTGTGATTGCACATTTTTTTCTGGTAATACGTTAAGGTTATTGTGTATAGCTTTTAATTCTAAATCCACTCTACCACTATCATCAGCGGCTTCCCCTGTTTCGTTAGCCACTTTAGATACCACATCTACATGTCCTGTCTCAATTGGTGTTTCTGATGTTTCTTCAGTGTTCCTTTGATTATAGAGTCGCACTGGACTTGGTAGCACTAGCTCTCCACGACCATCTTCATCAAGGTCGTCAATACTGTCTGGAGCCAATAATCTATCACGTATCGTTTCTACGCCTTCCTGGCTTTTTGGTTCTTTTTCCATCGCAGCTTGACGATCTTGACATAATCCTAAGTTGACACAACCAAAACACGCCGCGCTGCCAAAATTTCGACAAAACTCAGGATTAATTGGCGTACAGTCTTCTTTTGTGTCGTTATCAGATATAGCAACATCAAGCTCTGCCTCACCGCCGGCCACCGCCACCAGGTCAAGTTGGCTTGCATCATTAGCCACTGCTTCACTAATGCCAGACGAAAAATCCTCGCCACCAGCACCGTCTCTCAACGACGAAAACACATCAAAACCATCACCGTCAATTCCTGTCGGCGATAATTCTACTGCAGTCGTCGCCCCAATCATTGCTCAAAAAACGTCTCCGTTGAAATATGTGATTCATTAACACCAGCGGCGGTTAGTTTTTGCCAAACATCGCGCACGAACGGCAAGCTACCGCAGACCAAAAAGTGCGCCTCATTCGGCGTTTCGGCGACAATCTTTTCCACCTCAAACCGTCCGTTATGCCAGCCATCTTTCTCCTCAACCTGCTGGCGGGTACTAAACTTGTTGACCTGAATCGATGAGGCCGCCAACTCCTCAGTAAATACCATATATTCTGGTGATTTTTGACTCAAATAGAGAAAAGTCGGCTGCTTGGCGTCCGCCAAAATACTCCAAATCGGGCTCAGCCCGCACCCCGCCGCGATGCCGACTAGCGGCCGCTCAGTCTGCGGGTTGAAATCGCCGTACGCTCGGCTAATATGCAGCGTGTCGCCAACGTGGCGCGAACACAAATAGCTCGAAAACTCGCCGCCAACATTTTTCACGGTAATCGACATTAAGTCCTCGTGTGGGCGCGAAGAAATACTATAGGCCTTGCCTTCGCGCACCTGGCTGCCCTCAATAAACACCGTAATATACTGCCCCGCCATAAAGTCAAACGGCCGCGCAACATACAGCGTTGTCACCTCTGGGTTTTCCTGGCGCACGCGCACAATTTCGACAGTTAGTGAATCACGCATTCTTCGACATACCTTTCCATTATTTTTTGAGCGGCTCTAAATTCTTCGTCAGTAAAGGTATGGTAGTTGGCAAATTTCGGGCTAATGGTGGTGCCGGTGCGAAAATGCTGCAAGGCAAATCGCTTGGCGCCTTTGACTAGCTCGCCGATCTTTTCAAAATCCGCCACCTCCAGCTGTTCACGGACGATCGTCGTCCGAAATTCATGGCCAATTCCCGAATCAATCATCAACCGCACGTTATCCTTGATTGCCTCCAGATCAATCGGCCGGGCCGCAATCTCCACATATTTTTCCAGCGGACCCTTGACGTCCATGGCGATAAAGTCAATCGTCCCCTCTTCGACCATGCCGCGCACTATATCTGGATGCGTGCCGTTAGTATCCAGCTTGACATCAAAGCCGAGGCTCTTGATCATCCGGCACAGCACCGGCAAATCTTCGTTGACCGTCGGCTCGCCGCCAGAAATCACCACGCCGTCTAGCCGGCCAATGCGCGATTTTAGGAATATCATCGCCTCCTCGACCGGGATACTTGGCGCTAACCGCTCGGGTAGTACCAGCTCCGGATTATGGCAATAGCCGCAGCGCATATTACAGCCAGAGAGAAACAGCGCTGCCGCCACGTGCCCGGGATAGTCCACCAGCGACAGCTTCTGAATCCCGCCGATCGCCACTTTAAGCTGGGACAGCGACGGCATTGACTCGCTGGTGTTCGGCGGCATCGTCATAATGCTCCCTCATGTCAAATTCAGCTTGCTTGCCCTTGTTCCACTGAGAAACTGGACGCAAGAAGCCAACCACACGTGAGTAAACTTCGGTCGTTTCATTGCAGCTTGGACAGGTTGGATGCTCACCAACCAAGTAGCCGTGATTCTTACAGATGCTGAAGCTTGGGCTGAAGGTGAAGTATGGCAATTTGTAATTTTCACAAATCGTCTTAACCAGTTTCTTCAGAGTCTGCGGATCATCCATGCGCTCGCCCAGGAAGAAGTGAATCACCGTACCGCCAGTATATTTAGTCTGCAAATTATCCTGCAAATCCATCAGCTCGAACAGGTCGTCAGTGTAGTTGACCGGCAAGTGGCTAGAGTTGGTGTAGAACGGATGCTTAACTGCCGCACCCAGGCCATTGGCAAAGTGCGCTCGGTCAGGGAAACTGGCCTTGTCAAGCTGCGCCAAGCGGTAGGTTGTACCCTCAGCTGGCGTCGCCTCCAAGTTGTAATTATTGCCCGTTTCTTTCTGGTATTCCACCAAGCGGTCGCGCATGAAGTCAAGCGTTTTCTCGGCAAAGACCTTACCTTTTTCAGTGCCAATGTCAACGCCCAGCAAATTCAATGCCGCTTCGTTAGTACCGATCAAGCCGATAGTCGAGAAGTGATTTTTCCAGTATTGATTAAAACGCTGCTTGATGTTGCGCAAGTAGAACTTGGTGTACGGGTAGAGGTTAGCGTCGGTCAATCGCTCCAAAACCTTACGTTTAGTCTCCAGGCTATCTTTCGCCATATCCATCAATTCAGCCAAGCCCTTAAAGAACTCTTTCTCGTTCTTTGATTTCAGTGCCAGACGTGGCAAGTTAATCGTCACCACACCAACTGAACCAGTCATTGGGTTTGAACCAAACAGTCCACCGCCGCGATATTCCAGCTGGCGATTGTCAATGCGCAGGCGACAGCACATTGAGCGCGCGTCTTTCGGATCCATGTCGGAATTGACGAAGTTCGAGAAGTACGGAATACCGTATTTAGCGCTGGCCTCCCACAGACTTTCAATCACTGGATTATCCCAGTTGAAATCCTTGGTGATATTAACCGTTGGAATCGGGAAGGTAAAGACTCGGCCATTAGCATCACCCTCAGACAACACTTCCAGCAACGCCTTGTTAAGCATATTCATCTCTTCTTGATAGTCGCCGTAATTGGTATCCTGCATCTCACCGCCGATGATTACTGGATTATCAGCCATATGCTCCGGACATTCGAGATCAAGCGTAATGTTGGTAAACGGCGTCTGGAAACCAACTCGTGTTGGCACATTAACGTTAAAGACGAATTCTTGCAGCGCTTGTTTAACTTCGTCATAGCTCAATTTATCAGCGCGAATAAACGGTGCCAAGAGCGTGTCAAAATCAGAGAATGCCTGAGCACCAGCCGCCTCACCCTGCAAGGTGTAGAAGAAGTTCACCACCTGACCCAATGCCGAACGGAAATGCTTGGCTGGCTTGGAAGCCACCTTTCCGGCAACACCCGTAAAGCCTTCTTGCAACAGATCAGTCAAGTCCCAACCAACACAATACACGCTGAGGAGGTTTAGGTCGTGAATATGCAAATCACCTTCTTTGTGCGCCTGACCAATCTTTGGTGTGTAAATTTTATCCAACCAGTAAGTTTTGGTAATTTCGGCTGAAACGTAATTGTTCAAACCCTGCAGACTGTAGCCCATGTTGGAATTTTCGTTCACCTTCCAGTCCAGGTTGCCCAGGTATTTGTCAATCAAATCAACGTGCGCGCTTGATGTAATTTCACGCAGCTTTTTGTGCTGGTCGCGGTAAATAATGTAAGCCTTGGCGGTCTTCTTAAACTTAGAATCAATCAGCGCATCCTCGACAATATCTTGGATATCTTCGACGCCTGGCAATCGCTTTTGGTTGCGAGTTTCCAGTACCACCAGTACCTTATTCGTTAGCTCCTTGGCGGTTTTTGCGTCAAATTCGCCAGTCTCCAAACCCGCCTTCTCGATGGCTTTCTCAATTTTTTTACGGTCAAATTTAACAGTCCGACCATCGCGTTTTTTGATTGATTTGTACATACCCCTCCTTATTCTGACAACAACAAACCAGCCCCAACCTCCCCGAGGGGCTCGTGTTGCAAAAAACGTTATTTATTTTCTAAAACACCATATGTAGTGCTTAATATAGAATATACACGCGATATATAGCGTTTGTCAACGAAAATACATTGTATTATTTACATGCGAGATGCGGAAGTATTTGTTCCCCCTGATAATGCCAAAACGTCGCGGTGAATCAGATTGACAATTTCCGTCTGGGTCAGCTTCTCGCCAATTCGCTGCTCGCCTGGCACACCCAAAACGTCTTGATCTTTCTACCACTGGCGCATCTCCGATTCGCCAAATTCATGAGCGTTTGGCTTGGTGGCATGGCGGCGCATCGTTTCTTCAAACGACACATCAAAATAATACACCAACTTATCGCCCTGAAAATTATCCAGCAGCCAGTGCAGCATCGCGCCGTACTTTTTATTACTCAAAATACCTTCCAAAATCACTGTGTAGCCGACCTTGTTGCCATACATACATAGATCATACATCAGTTGAATTGCCGGGTTACTTTCGCTGTCTTTCACGCGAAGCATCTCCCGCCGCACCATATCCTGCGACACCAGCATCGTGACGTAGCCTAGTTGACGCTGGAGCAGGTGCGCCGTGCTGGTTTTACCGCAACCAGAATTACCGCGAAGAATGATCAGCGGATGAGAGTCCGTCATGTACGCTCCAATAAATCATAAGCAGTAGCTGCTGACAGCGCCTGCATTTGGCGAAGATTATCGCCTGGCTTAAGCGGCGGTTTGAGGCTGCGGATAAGATAAAAGCCAACAAATGCCGCTAACATCTCCGCATTGAGTTCATCCAACCACGGCGTTACGTCATGACCATGTCGCGCCATATCGATCAAAAACTCCGTCGCCCCAGAACCCCGCGGTGCATAGGAAGCCCAATTCCAATCAACCAATTTCAGCTCACCAGTTTGCAGCTGAAACGCCAAGTTATCACTGCGAACATCAGAATGATTAAAACAATCTTCTGGTTGTTTGGCGAACTGTTTAGTACATACCGAAATATCAACTAATTCATCGTTCTTACTCAGTAAATCAATCATCTTCTGGCAGCGCCGCTGGTTGGCTTCTGATTGCTCCGGTAATAATGTTCGGTAATTATCAATCAGCTGACGGCGAATATCAGCCTCGGCAATAACTCGATCAATGCCGTCATCCAAGCCAAGCTCCGCCGTCGTAAACGGCTGTAATTGTAGCTCCTCAATCACCTTATGCGGTAACTGAGTTTTTTCCAGCTCGCGAGTTGCCGTCACCATTGCCGAAATATACCGTTCCACCACAGATTTTTCTGCTGGCGGCCGCCATAACCAGCCCTCTGATGATGCATAACTACTTGTCATCAGCACATGACCATCGCCAGCCAGCGTAGTCCAGTCAGCCACATATTGCGGGTGAATTTTCTGTAATAACCGCGTCACTTCATAATCTTTTTTCAGCCAAACTAATTCCCGCTCGCCATCGTCCGGCAGTAAATCGACATCAACTTCCTTGACAAAAATTGTCCTATCGCCCGCCGACACCAAGGCGCGGCGATTACGCGAAAAGCCGCCGCTCACCGAGGTAATTTGTAAATCAGATACATTGGCACCAAGCTCCGTTGCAGCGCACTGCAAGGCCCCGTGAGTTAATAATGCGTCTCTATCGGGCGGTGTCTCGATGGTTTCCATGATTAGAGTATAACATTGACTACATTGATCGCGAATCAGGATACGGAACAACCAACGTAAATTCCGCACCATTTGGCGGCTGGCTTTTAACCCAAATCGTGTAGCCGCAGCGATCTGCCAGCGACTTGGCAATCGCCAGCCCCAAACCATGACCCGACACATCAGTCCGCGTCCGCGCCGTGTCTGCCCGAAAAAATCGCTCGAAAATATGCTTTTGATCGCCCGGCGCGATGCCTGGGCCGTTATCTCTCACCGCGAATTCCAGCGCATGTTTTTTACGATTCACCCACGCAATCACATTCACTTCGCCATTTTTTGGCGGCGCGTATTTGATGGCGTTATCCATAAAAATTGCTAGAATTTGACGAACAGCATTTGTATGAAGTAGCATATCGTGCGCAAATCCCCTATTTTGATAACTAATCGTAACCTGTTTCACTCGCGCAGCTGGCGCAAATTGCACTGCCACTTCTTCAATAAGCTTGATTGGACTAGCCAGTTCCGGCTCGGTCATAGTCTGCTCCGATTTCGCCAGATCTAATAATGAATTACTGAGCTCGGTCAATTTCTTTATTTCTGCAACGTTTTGACCCAAAACCTGTCGAGCTTTCTTCTCGGTTAGCGTGGATTTTCTGAGTGCCACTTCATTCACAAGCAACAACGCCGCCAACGGTGTTCGCAGTTCATGGCTCGCATCCGACACAAACTGTGCTTGCTGCTCAATCGACCGTTCAATTGGCGCCAGTGTCCGCCGCGCCAATAGCAAACTCAGCCAATAACCGACCAGCAACATCACGCCATTGAGTACCACCAGCGACATAATCACCGACCCGCGGGTTTCGCGGTTGCGTTGCTCCAGGCGGCGGCTAAACTGACGCTCGACAAGTTCCGGCGGCTGCTGGGCATGTTCGCTCGGCGGCAATGGACGATCTAATTGCACGGAAGTAATGGCATAAATAATTACGCTAAAGGCCAGTGACAACGTCATAATCACTACCAAATAACTCAACGCTAACCGTCTGACGCGCTGCTGTTTCATGATTTGTCCTCCAGTTTATAGCCAAAGCCCGGGACGGTGTGGATCAATTTTGAGTCAAATGGTTTATCGATTTTTCGGCGCAAAAACATGATGAATAATTCAACATTGTTCGGCAAGACATCGGCATCAAAATCCCACACGTGCGAGATGATTTGCTCTTTGGACAGGACCTTGCCGGCGTTACGCATCAGATATTCCAAGACGCCATATTCTTTGGCAGTCAGGCTAATTTCCTGCGCGGCACGCGTTACTTTTTTCAAACTCGGATCAAGCACCAAATCACCAACCCGCAAGACTTCTTCCAGCTTCTCATTCGGACGGCGCAATAGGGCACGAAGACGCGCCAACAGCACCTCAAAACTAAACGGCTTCGCCAGATAATCATCAGCGCCCATGTCCAGACCTTCGACAATATCCCGCTCCGCACCACGTGCCGTCAACATCAAAATCGGCGTCTGATTACCGTCTTTGCGTAGCGCCCGACAGACCTCGTATCCATTCATTTCCGGCAGCATCACATCAAGAATAATCACATCGTACTCGTCCGCCGTCGCCGTCCGGTAACCCTCGTCGCCATCATGCGCCACATCGACCGCATAGGCTTCATCTTCCAAGCCTTCCTTCAGCGACCGGGCGATCGCCACGTCATCTTCTACTAGTAAAATTCTCATTAGCTAACTATCCTCTTTTTTACTTTAGCACAGGTATCTGAAAAATTGCTTAAAGCGCCCCACTCGAAATTTTATAAATTATTGCGATAAATAATCAACTCATGACAGCAAGCCAATACAATATTTGAACCGAGTTTAAGAATATCACTTAAAGCTACTCTACACTCGACAAAGTCAGGTCGGACGCTCAATTACCTGATGATCATTCTAGCTTGTAGACCGAATTTTAGCAGAAAAATCATCATCAATCTTGATGATTAATGCTATTAGGAATCTTAACACTATTATATATGTTTTGTAATGTTTTTCCTCGTCTAACTTGTCATCTTTAGACATAGCCGCATGCATGTAAATATTTCGAAGATCATGCCCGTTACTAAACTCTTTTTGATTTAAGTAGTAACTAAAATATTTTGCTTCTGGTCTAGTAAGAAGCGAACCTTCTTTCATTAGCCAACCTTTATTAACCATAGTGTTTATCTCAATCCTACCTTCAGTGGAATAATGATAATAACTTAATGCCTCTGTTTGGAATAAGTTTTTCAGTATTAATATTTGCCGCTTACTTTGGAATACTAAGCGTTTTGATGCTTTTTTGACAATTCCCCATGCAATGAGCTTGTCCAAAGATTGTTTTTGGTAATCATGAAATTCACGATATTTAATTTCGTAATTGGCCAGTAGGCTTGCGAAATCCTTATCTTTAAGCGTATCATTTATATACGTCAAACCAGATTGATCAGAAAAGAGATAGTGCATTATTTCAAATATCTCAGGGCTTTCCGCCGCATAAACATACTTATCAGACAGCTGGCTAGGAAGCTCTTTATAGTCAGGAGTCTTAGATGTGATTGCTAAAAGCTCTTGATCAAGAAAGCCATTTTCAACGTATAACTTAAAATGTTTAATAATACTATCCATCTCACCGAAAACATGCTGACATCTTTCGAGATATGTAGCGCTCGTGCTTGATGCTACGTAACTGAAACCATCAGCACCAAATGTATCCTTTAGATGTTCATTAAAATACCAAGCAATTATACCTTCAAGATTCTTACCCTCCGAGCGAAGGAAATTTTCGTACATCATCGTTTGTATAAGGGTGCTTTGGTCTATGAATTGGAAGTGAGCACCTTCAGGATATTCATCGCGTCCAGCAACTTTCATAAAGCGCTCAAAGATTCCTAGTTGCGATGAATATGACGGCAGGGTGAGAAGCATGTGCTCGTTCGCAATCAGAAAAATATGTATAAAATTACTTAACACCGATAGATTATCCGAGTGTTCTTTTAGCCATTTTCTACTGTAGGTAAACTTAGAGGTCTGACCATCTTGCGATATATCAACAGGCTCTTTTTGAGAGTCAGATATAGCCACTTTTGTATCAAATATCAAAACACTCTCATTCTCTTTAAAGAAATTATCATTCCACGCCTTATGTTTTTGTTTTGCAAGTAGTTTTATTTTATCGTCAATACCCTTACTTGGGATTGGTCTTGCCCGAGCAATCAATTGCATATAGTTAGGGTTCGCATTCGTGCTATTCAAATATCCTTCCAATATGTCGTGTATATTCTCTTTTGTAAGACTTTCGGGCAAATAAATATCTTTACCTTCATTTTTTTCGAAGTATTTCTGGATAATATATTCAGCATTATCTATATCAGATAAAATTAATGCTTTTATATCTTGGTCGTACTGTTTTACAATCTGCTTGTTGGTCAATATGTTCCAGATAGCAACTTTTGAAGAATTGAGTGCTTGTAGCATTTTCCCCGAACTCACCCTCTCGTGTATCTTATGTTTCGTAAGAAGACTTAATAAATCATCATGATAATCAAATCCGACATCTTGAACTATCTCTAAAATATTTTCTTCTGTTATTGAACTAAAGAAAGACGAGATCGTCTTAAGTATATTAGGCTTAAGCTCGACAAATTTTTCTACCTTGTCTTGATCGAGGTCTTTTGGGAGGGCCATGTTATCAACATACAGGTAAACATTGTATAGCTCTAAGACGTCGTTAACGTCGTAATCAGTTTTATTTTCATTAAAGTTTTCTAGCAGCTCTACGACTGATTTTAAGTAGATCACAGTCGCTAAATCTCTAATGCCGTAATATTTAATTCTTTTGCCTATTGAATCTTTATCCTCATTTTGCAAATACTTACTATAAAGCGCATCAATTTTTTCTAATAGGGCTTTACGAGTCGGAGCCGACTTGCCGTTTAGCCAATTATTAAGGGTTACTAGAGACGTGCCTATCTCATCAGCAAGTAACTGCTGTGAAAGACCGCTGACGTCGATGATTTCTTGTAGTTTCTTTTTGTAATTCATATCTCTAGTATAAATAACTTTATAAAGTTAGTCAATACTTTATTAAAGTTTTTATTTTTAAGGGTTGGGTATCGCTAACTTTTACTAATCAAAGCCCGTCTCTACAAAACTCCTTGAATAGTCATCGCTTGCGCCTCCGGCCAAATTCGCTGTACCAGTCGTTTACCGCGCGTGGTTAGTCGCACCCAAGCGTCGCCATAGGCCTGGTCGATCGCCATCAAACCTTTATGCCGCAAGTCCGCCAGCACGTTCATCGCCGTTCGACGCGGCATGCCCATTTGCGCTGCCAGCGTGACTGCATCATCACTGCCGTCTTCGTAGACTTGCTGCAACACCAGCGCCTCGTTGGTGGTTAAGTTGATTTCATTTGCTTGCACCTTGTTCATGATCATCCTTTCTGTTAGTGATGAGTATATGATAGCCAAACAATCTGTAATTTCGCTGTAAAGTGTTGGTTATTGACGTGAGGAAAATTACCGCACAAAAAAGCAGCGCCCGAGGAGGCAGGCACTGCTTTTTTGTTAGTTCGCCGCTGGTTAATTGGTCTGCGGCGCGGTGTTGGTGGTTGGCGGCTACGCCGCCAAGTCGGTTTGACCCGACTGCGCAGTTTGGTTATTTTGCCCTGCGCCGTTACCACTCTGCGTCGCTGGCGTTTGTGAATTTTGACCAGTCTGATTCTGGCTACCACCCGGTGCACTGCCAGTTTGTCCACCTGGGCCGCCTGGCTGGCCATTCTGACTTCGGCTCATACCCGGCGGACCACCAGCCTGATTGTTCATGCCACCATTTTGCGAGCCACCGACTTGCATGCCGACGACAAAGCTGAGCGCACAGGCCACGACGCCACTGACCGCCATGCCGGTAATTGCCCCGGCACTCAACCCATTCTTGCCAGAATTCGTGCCATTCGGACGTGGCGCGGGTGGCTGATCATAGACCGCTTCTGGTGTGGTAAGCTGTGCTTGCTTGGTTTGTGAAATTGCCATAATTTCTCCTTTCGTTAGTTTACTCTCTAGATAATTTGTACAGTGTTACATCACTACATCCATAATTAACGACTGTGCCGGTTTGCTTGACCCACGTCGTGATTTCATTGTTACCGCCGCCTGGCCTACCACCATCGCGACTGTGTGAGCTGATAGCGTAATATTTGACTTTGCCAGTCTTCACTAACTGTTTAAATTGCTCCAGCGTCAGTGGTGTATCGCTACCGTTAAATCCACCGACCGCCATCACCGGCTGGCCACTGGTCAGCTGAATCGCCGCTGATTCATTGGCACTCGCCACCGCTACCAGCCATCTTGCGCCATTTTGATTCCGTAAAAGATACTGCACTAACTGACTATCGGCCTGCGAAGTTTCATTATTACTGCCCTGCATCGCTGTAGAATTCGGCCCAGACGTCGGAATGCTACCAGTGTGCGCGATATTGACTGTCGCTAGTGTATATACCGTCGGGGCGAGTGTACAGGCAACTAGGGCAGTGACGATTGCTGAGTTTTGGAGCCACCGGCGCGGCGTGTAAAGATTGACTAATAATCCAATCATTCCCACGATACCCAATAGACCCACTATCCACATCAACCAAATCATCGTCCCAGCGTAACCGAGGATAATCACTGTGGTCACTGCCGTCACACCGACCAGCACTGGCAGTAGCCAAGCATATGGTTTACGTCTGGTATACGCACCCCACAGAAACGGCAGACTGACACCGACGAGTGCCGCCACCGCTGGCGCCATCACCACCACGTAGTACGGGTGAATTACGCCGCTGGTCATGCTGAAAATCACGATATGAATCAATAGCCATAGCATCCAGAAAATTACTGCCGCCCGCCCACGATTCGTCCGTGGTGTTTTGCGTAGAATCCACAGCAATAATCCACCACCCGCCAGGGCCAATACCAACAGCCAAGCAATATTTGGCCCAAAATCATTGTTAAAGATCCTGAAAATTCCCGTCTGCCCGCCAAAACCCGTACCACCTGGACCATGCCCGCCACCCGGCGGCATCATGCCGGCGCCGTCTGTCGCGGTCTGCGGGGCGCTACTAGTAGTTTGAAGTGTCATGGTACCACCCATGCCGCCACTTGGTGGCGTACCGCCTGGGCTACCTCCACCATGCCCACCGAGCAATCGACCAAAGCCGTTATAGCCAAAAATCAAACTCCAAATATTGTTATCATTAGTGCTACCCACCCATGGCCGGCTACCAGTTGGCGTCAACCAGACCAGCACACTCCACCACAGCGTCGACATAGTGGTGATGACGCCGGCAAACATTATGTGTAGAAACCGCGTGACAATCGGCGGCTTGGCAAATACCAGATAGACTAGCACCATCACCGGCAGCACCATCAATCCTTGCAGCATCTTGGTATTAAACGCCAGCCCCGTGAATAACCCCGCCAGACCCAGCCACAACAGCGGCCGTTTACCTTCCAGTGAGCGTAAAAACGCGTAGCCACTGGCGGTCAACATCAATGTCAAAATCGCATCGGGGTTATTGAATCCAAACATCAATGCCGCCACTGGTGTCATTGCCAATACCATCCCAGCGATTGCTGCACTCATGAACCCAAACTGCCGCTTCACCGCCGCATAGACTAGCCACACTGAACCAACGCCCGCCAACACACTTGGCAGTAACATCGAGAAGCTTGAAAAACCAAACAACCGCGCGCTCAATCCCATCACCATCGTCGCCAGTGGCGGCTTATCAACCGACACATAATTGGCCGCATCCAGACTACCAAATAACCACGCCGTCCAATCTTGACTAGCTGCCTGCACCGCCGCCGCATAGTAACTATTCGCCATGCCATTATGAAGCGCGCCAAACAAATACAGCGCACCAGTCAGCGCCAGTAGCACTGGTAGCGTCCATCTCTCAAACCACGACCGTTTGTCTAGTTCCTTATTAACGCGGTATAGCCCTTTCAGATCATCGATAGCTGTTTTCACAATTTTCACACGGCTATCCGTATCCTCAATCCAGGTCACCGGTTGCTCATGAATAGGCACGCCCGCCCGCTCAGTTTTAATCAACAATTCAGTGTCAAAAAACCACTCATTGTCTTTGATTTTTGGTAAGAATTTTGCGGCAACATCCCGTCGAATCGCCTTGAAGCCGCACTGCGCGTCACTAAACTTGGTGCCTGACGTCCACTTGATAATGTTGTTATAGCAACGCGAGATGAACTCCCGCTTCACGCCACGACTGGTTCTAGAATCTTTCATCAGCCGCGAACCAATCGCCACGCCAGCCTCGCCCGCTACCAACGGCTGAATCATCGGCAGAAAATCATCCAGGCTAGTCGACAGATCAACGTCCATATACGCCAAAATATCCGCCGGGCTATTCTGCCAGACTCGTTTGAGCGCTCGTCCGCGACCGCGCTCCGCTAGGCTCACCACCCGCACCGACCGGTGCTTTTCCGCTAAGTTCTTGGCAATTTCCAGCGTCTTGTCCTGACTGCCGTTGTCCGCGATGGTGATTTGATAGTGATACGGCAAATGTTTCGCCATATACTCATCAAGCATCGTGATGCTTCTACGAAGAATATTTTCCTCATTCAACACCGGCACGACAATGTTAATAAGCGGACGAGCAATCGCCCGAAACGACGGCCGGCTCTCAGTAGTGGCGAGGTGTCGCGGCCGAGCCAGTGGTTGGGGTATAGTTGCTGCTTTCATATTCATGCAAGCAACTATAGATGAGGAGTCTGTAATTTCGCTTTAAGCTATTCACCGCTTCTTTAGCTATTAGACTAATCACCTTTACTTATGTCACCCTCTTTAATGAAGAAAGCTGCACAAAAGTTACTACTTAATCCTGTTAAAACTCACTGAATATCTCAACAAAGCTTTACTTTTATCATACTTATTGTTATAGTGCTATTGAGCAATTAGTCCGGAGGGGATGTATGTTAATAAAAAAACAACTTTCAAATATAAAATTAAAGTTATTGTTTGGGCTGATGACGGTTGGCTTAGTCGCTGGCGGTACGCTTTTTGCGTTGCCAATGAATAAAGCCAACGGAACCGATCCAACAACCGACTCAAACTATGAATTAGTCTGGCAAGACGAGTTTAACGGCACGTCGCTTGATACAAATTCTTGGAAATATTATACCGGAAAATGGGGAGCAAGTAACGTTCAAACCTGCTACAGAGATTCGACCGAAAATGTCAATGTGAGTGGCGGCAGCTTAAACCTAGTCGGCCTATACAGACCAGGAGCATCTTGTAATGGACAAAACTTCGACTTTACTTCTGGATTTGTCCAAACCCAAGGTAAAAAATATTGGACATATGGCTATTTTGAAGCTCGCATAAAAATGCCAACAAATAAAAGTACTTGGCCAGCATTTTGGATGAGTCCAAACACGGCCACATACGGGTCATGGCCAGCAAGCGGTGAGATTGATGTCGTAGAATCAAAAGGTTCTGACTTAAACTATGCTGCGGCTGATGCTCACTGGGGAATCGCACCTGGTAATAAGCGCCATCAGCAAGGTCGCGTAAACTCAGCTATTTTTAGTGACGCCAGCCAATGGCACACGTATGGTGTCAAGTGGACTGAGGGCAAACTAGAATTTTATATTGATGGAAAATTGTTCCACACAATTAATGACTTTAGTCAACCAAATGCTACAACTCACCCTGGACCATTCAATATTCCGTTTTATCTTCGCTTTAATCTAGCGATTGGAGGTGATTATATTGATGCACCATGGAATGATGCCAGCAAATCCATTGCCAACTTTCCAGCAACTATGTCAATTGACTATGTCCGTGTGTACCAGAGAAAACAACGTCAGCCAAAAACAGTTTCCGTGCCGGACAATAACTTGCGTAGTCTGCTCAATCAAAAGTTAGCAGCACAGCTTGGAACAGCTCGCACGAACGACCAGACTATTACTGACATTGAATTAGAAAACCTAACAAGCCTTAACTTAGATGCCGCGCTAAGCACTCCAGCTGGTCAGTTGATTAGTAACCTAACAGGACTAGAGGCGGCAAAGAAACTGACATCACTATCTCTTCAAAACAACGCCATTAGCGACCTGAGGCCACTTGCTGAACTTAATTCATTAACCTCATTGAATCTCAGGAACCAGAAAATCGTCACTAGTGTTACTGTCGATTCATTTGCTTCACCATTGAAGAACCAGACGGGTGCGACTGTTGCCATTCAAGATTCATCTACACTTATCAATGATACTAACACTGCTGGCAATCTAAAGCTCGTTTCACCGATTTATGACGGCCAAATGCATACCGCTCAAGCAACGTGGACAAAGAGCATCACTATTGGCGGGGCCACCGCCAACTTCTCCGGAACGCTGACCGTTAACGCCACCCTACCGCGACCAGCTGGCCTTTCATCCCTACAAGCTGCGATCACTGCTGCTGAAGCTGAACCTGAATACATTAAGAACGACAACGATGTTAAAAATGCCTTGGCTGCTGCCAAAGCTGTAGTAGCACAGGCTAACCCAAGTCAAACCGATATCCAGAATGCTACTAACAACTTGAACAATGCTGTGGCTGCTGCCAAGCAAAAAGAACGAGATACCCAGGCTGTTGCTGAAACCGCCGTTGCTGCTGCCGAGAACAGCAAGCGCCCATCCGACGTCTCTGCTGCCCAGCCTAAGGTGGATTCTATTCAAGACCCAGATAAGAAAGCTGCTTTCCAGGCAAGGCTAAATGCCATCACCAACGCCATTAACTCAGCAAAGACCAGTCTATCTACACTAATCAATCAGGCGCAAGGTATATCGACAACGGGCATGACTAGCGCTACTGTTCAGGCCCTCCAAACCCAAATTACCGCCAGCCAGCAAGCACTAGCCGGCAGCTCCTCAGTTGCAGAGCTGCAAGACTCGCGCGACAAGCTGCAAACTGCCATCAATAACCTCAGAGCAGACAAGACTGCCCTACAAGCTGCGATCACTGCTGCTGAAGCTGAACCTAACTACATTAAGAACGACTCTGAAGTTGCCGCTGCCTTGCAGCAAGCCCGCAACGTCCAATCTAACCCAAATCCAACTGTTGCCGATGTAGCAACCGCTACTGAACACCTGCAACAAGCCGTCAATGAAGCCAAGCAGAAAGAACAAGCTGCTCAGACTGCCGCCGAAGCTGCTGTCGCTAACGCTGAAACGAATAAAACTCAAGCTGCCATCGATACTGCCAAAAATCTCGTTAATAAAGTTCAAGACCCAACCAAAAAGGCCTCTTTCCAGAATAGACTAAACGCCATATCTGTTCCGAGTCCTAACCCTAATCCAAATCCTAATCCTAACCCGAATCCGAATCCAACCAACCCGACCACCTCAGCTACCGTTGCTCAGCCGCAGGGAGGATCCGTAACCATATCTACCTCTGGCAACAAATGTTATAACCTGACCTCTGTCAAAGCAGCACCTGCACCAGAAAAATATAACAATCGTGTTCTCAAAGACGTAGTCGACTTCACCATCAATTGTACTAGCCAGACAGCCGCTACTGGCTACACTACTCAGGTGACCCTAACTCTTAGTCGACATTATAGCGACACTAAAAACCTTATTGTTGCTAAAATAGCCAATAACACCCTCAAAGAAGACATTACCAGCCATGTTACCTTTGGCACCTCAGCTGACGGTAAATACACCACTATTTCCTATAGCCTGACCGATGGCGGCTTTGGAGACGAAGACGGAGCGGCCAATGGCGTCATCGTTGACCCAGTTGGTATTTATGAAAGAGAAGCGGTCAATAATAACAGTAAGACTAGCGGTAATGGCAATAGCAGTAGTACGTCGCTAGCTAATAC
>CAUQXD010000003.1:0-32787 GCA_963521995.1 uncultured Candidatus Saccharibacteria bacterium | reverse complement strand
TTAAAATGAGGGTGACATACCAAATTTTTCGGTTAAATTGATACTGTTCAATCTTGAGGACAAGAAGTAGCGCCACAAATAAACCAACCGGCACCGCCTGCACGGTGAAAGTACCCAACTCAAAGGGATTCTTTAGACGTAACCATAATGCACTGAGGATGACAAATATCACTAATTTCAGGAAAAAGGTGCTGTCATTTTCATAGATTCTCTCACGTCCCTTGCGGCTGAATAAGGCGCTGGACTTTGAGCGGTTGCGAGCGTAGGTGCGAGATTTTTGTTTTGCCATAAGCTTAATGGGAATTATAGCATAAAAAATCCGCCCCGTTCAAGAGGCGGAAATTTCTGACATAGTAAAATTACATACGAATTTCAGCGTCAACTCCAGCTGGCAAGTTCAAGTTCTGCAAGCTGTCGATGGTCTTTGGTGTGGCGTTAGTGATGTCGATCAGACGCTTGTGAACGCGGCGCTCGTAGGTCTCGCCACCCATTTTGTACACGTGTGGGCTTTTTACCACTGTGTAGGTACTGCGGCGAGTTGGCAGTGGCACTGGGCCGGCAACATTCGCGCCGGTGCGAATTGCAGTGTCAATGATTTGTTTTGCTGATTGGTCGATGACCTTGTGGTCATACGCCTTCAGACGGATGCGGATTTTGATCCCGGTATCTTGAGCCATAGCTCCTCCTTGTGTGCAATCCCGTAACCTCTAATTGCCATATTTTTGAACAACCGAGTTCTCGAGATAAATTAGTAATAACTAGGTGATTATACCAATTTCCCTAAGCTTTATCAAGGTGGGCGATCATTTCACCGATGATTGCAGCGGAATTATTGAGAGACTCCTTTTCGCGCTCAGTCAGCGGATAGCCCGTCAAAATCTTCACGCCGTCACAACAAATGATCGACGGCAAGCCCAGAACGACATTATCCAGACCATATTCACCCTCAGCCAGCGAACAAACTGGATAGACCGTGCGCGTTGACTGACGCAAGGCCGAGACGATTTTAGAGACGACAAAGCCAATGGCAAAATACGTCGATTTCTTCGTCTCAATCACTCGGTAGGCGCGGTCACGGATTTTCTGCTCAATACCCTCAATCATCTCCTCGGTAAAGCCTGGATATTCTCGAATAGGCACTTCACCAATCTGCGCGGTCTCAATGGTTGAGAACGAAGAATCGCCATGCTCACCCAGGATGTAAGCATCGACCGCCTTACTGTCAACATTCAACGCATCCGCCAAGTATGATTTCAGCCGTGCAGTGTCAAGCGTCGTTCCCGTACCAAACACTCGGGTTTTCGGTAGTCCTGATTCTTTCAACGCTACGTACGTCAAGACATCAACTGGGTTACTGACGATTACTAAATACGGCTTGGCACCGCCAGCCATGATGTTTTTGACAATGTCACGCATGATGCTGGCATTGACACCGACCAGTTCCAGTCGCGTCTGACCTGGTAACTGTGGTGAGCCGGCGGTGATGACGACAATGTCATCGTCGTTGATATCAGCATAGTCACCCGTACGCACCACAACGTTGCGGTCAAGCCCCATGGCGTCGTTAATATCCGCCGCTTGACCCCATGCCAAATCCGCATTACGGTCGATCAATACAATTTCTTCAATCACACTGCGCAGCGCACAAGCGTACGCCGTCGTCGCGCCAACCATTCCGCCACCACCAATAATCACCAATTTTTGTTTATTCACCAGACTCTCCTTTTTCTTTTTACTTTTGATAGTCTAATTTTGTCATAAACATTATCACTTTGTCAATTGATTTTACTTTACATCAATAAATATGTATAATATTGGAAATTTATCAACTTTTACATATTATCAATGAGAGGATATATGGAAAAAAGAATACCTACAAAGGAAGCGCCACGCACAGGCATCGCGAGAATGTATCGAGCGCTTGCCGCATTAGCTTTACTGTCGTCATGCTTACTGGCCGGATGCAGCTACAGCAGCGAAACTAATTCTAGTCCGACAAGTTCATCGGAAGTTACAGATAATCAAAACACAGATACTACCTCCACTGATGTTTTTGGGTCAAAAAATTTTATGTATGCAACTAGAAACATCTCCGAGGGATACATCAGAGGCGCCATGAGAGAAGACCCATATAAAGATTATACTGCCTATTTAACTATGGAATTTTGTCATGACGGAAAGATAACTGTCATAAAAACCGAGAAGCCCTACGTCTTAGATAATGATGACTTTAATCCCGACGGGTCATATAAAGATTCATACATATGGCAAACCAGAGAGAGGCTAATTACAGGCAATTACCCGGGCGAACTTTGGTATGTAAACAGCGAAAGTAACCCAGAAAGTGTATGCCATAGTACTTTGTATGATTTTAAGAAATCTACTTACCAAAGATTTACTAGGCTACACCGTTGAAAAATCTCAAATATGCGTGCCCGACGTAGAAGATCATGAAAGAGGAGAAGGTAGTGAACTAGTTATAGAAAATACCACCGACGACCCTAGGTTCCCTGAAGGACTAACAGCCGTACATATGCGCTATAACCCAGAATGCTACCAAGTCGGAGACTAATACAAATTTCAAAGTCTTCCCTATAAAAATCCCCCGGTACAATCCGGGGGATTTCATTAGGTTTGCGGCGCGAGATTACTTATCAATCTTCGTCACAACACCAGCACCAACGGTACGGCCGCCTTCGCGGATAGCAAAGTTCAAACCTTGCTCCATAGCGATTGGGGCGAGCAACTTAACCTTAAAGGTTACGGTGTCACCTGGCATGACCATTTCTTTGTCAGCTGGAAGTTCAACTTCACCGGTCACATCCGTGGTGCGGAAGTAGAACTGCGGCTTGTAGCCCTTGGAGAATGGAGTGTGGCGACCGCCTTCTTCCTTCTTCAAGATGTAAACTTCAGCCTCAAACTCTGTGTGCGGCGTAATAGTGCCTGGCTTACACAGAACCTGACCGCGCTCGATGTCAGTACGTTCAATACCACGTAGCAAGACACCAGCGTTGTCGCCTGCTTGACCTTGGTCAAGAGATTTCTTAAATGCCTCAATACCAGTCACCACTGATTTCTGAGTTGGCTTCAAACCAACGATTTCAACTTCGTCGTTGATCTTTACGACACCCTGCTCGATACGACCAGTTGCCACGGTACCGCGACCCTTAATTGAGAAGACGTCCTCAATTGGCATAATGAATGGCTTGTCCATGTCACGAACTGGCTCTGGGATGTAGCTGTCCATAGCTTCAACCAATTCCATAATAGCGTCTTCATACTTCTCGTCGCCTTCAAGAGCCTTAAGAGCCGAACCCTTGATGATTGGAGCGTCTTTGTCGAAACCGTTCTTTTCAAGAAGTTCACGAACTTCTTCCTCGATTAGCTCAACCATTTCTTCGTCAGCCATGTCCATCTTGTTGAGGAAGACAACAATCTTTGGTACGCCAACCTGCTTTGCTAGCAGCACGTGCTCGCGAGTCTGTGGCATTGGGCCATCAGTTGCCGCAATAACCAACACTGCGCCGTCAACCTGAGCAGCACCAGTGATCATGTTCTTGACGTAGTCAGCGTGTCCTGGCATGTCAACGTGTGCGTAGTGACGATTTTTTGATTCGTACTCTTGGTGTGAAGACGCGATAGTAATACCACGCTGGCGCTCTTCTGGTGCGTTGTCGATCTGGTCGTACGCAATTGGTTTGTTAACTGCGCTTGGAAGGCGCTTTGCCAACACTGCCGTAATAGCTGCGGTCAATGTGGTCTTACCGTGGTCAACGTGGCCCATTGTACCAACGTTAACGTGCGGTTTGCTTCGGTCAAATGCATCTGCCATTTGTAGAAGTTCTCCTTATTTAATTATTATTTTTCACGCGGGTACAGTCCATTAAAAAGACCTCACGGCGTATGAGCTTAATTATAACGGTTTTCCAATCAGTTGTAAATAGCTTATTTTTTACTATAATACTTCGCTAAGAATGAATCTCGGAACTCGTAAAAAGTTCCATCTTCCAGACTGGCGCGGATATCATCAACTAGTTTGACGATAAATCGTTCATTGTGGATTGATAGCAACGTGCCAGCCAGAGATTCGCGGGCGTGTAGCAGATGACAGAGGTAGGCGGCAGTATAATGGCGGCAGGTATAGCAATCGCAATTTTCCATAATCGGTTCAAACAGTTCGCGGTATTTTCTCCCACGAACATTGACCCGCCCAAATGGCGTATAGGCCGCACCGTTACGAGCTACCCGAGTTGGACTGACACAGTCAAAGGTATCAATTCCCTGCTCAATCGCCGCAAAGATATCGTCCGGCTCGGAGATGCCGAGCAAATGCCGCGGCCTGTTCTCGGGCAAGATTTGATTGACCCACTTAATCGTCTGCGCCATGGTTTCCTTTTCCAGCGCGCCACCGATGCCGTAGCCATCAAAGTCCATTGCACCTAAAAATTCAGCCGTTTGCTTGCGTAAATCTTCATAATTCGCACCCTGCAGTACGCCAAATAACGCTTGATACGGTTTGTCGGGACGAGCTTCACGGAGTCGTTTGACCTCCGCCAAACTCCGCTCCGCCCACGCATGCGTCCGTGCCAAAGCCTCCACTTGATAATCATACGGATCAATCAGCGAGGTCAGCTCATCAAAAGCAAAGGTAATATCCGCACCAATGCCCGCCTGAATTTGCATAGATAGTTCCGGCGTAAATTTATGGTACGAGCCGTCTAGGTGCGACTTGAACATCACGCCATTTTCATCCACCCAAGCGTGACGCGACGATTTTTTAGCGATGGCGATTTCTTCATCAACATCGGTACTCATAGCCAAAACCTTTTTAAAGCCCGAGCCCAGACTCAGCACCTGAAAGCCGCCGCTATCAGTAAATGTCGGCCCCGACCAATTCATAAACTTGCCCAAATAGCCAGCCTTTTCAATAAGTTCATGACCCGGCTGCAAATACAGATGATAGGCGTTCGCCAGCACCGCTTGCGCACCAACATCCGCCACCATCTCGGGCAGCATCGCTTTGATATTAGCCTTAGTGCCGACCACGATAAAGGCCGGTGTTACAATATCCCCGTGCGGCGTATGAATAACGCCAGTGCGCGCCAATGTCTTATCCAGCCGCGAAGTTATTTCAAAAGAAAACGGTTTCATTTGATAGATTATATCAGTTTTTTCCGCTACACTATAACCATGAGCAAGAAAACGCTGGTTAAACTTGATCCGTGGTTAGCGCCGTATGAACACGTCCTTGATGCGCGCGAGGCTTATGTTTCATCGACGCTGCGGAGGGTTTTGGACGGTAAATCGCCGGCAGATTTTGCCTTGGGGTTTTTACATTTTGGCCTGCACCAGACGTCGGCGGGCTGGACATTTCGCGAATGGGCGCCAAACGCTACGCGCGTAGTAATGGTTGGCGATTTTTCTGACTGGCAGGAGCGCGAGGAGTTTGCCCTGCAACCCGGTGCGCATGGCGAATGGAGTGTTGACTTGCTGGGGAGCGCACTGCACCACGGGCAAAAATATAAGCTGCGCGTCTATTGGCAGGGCGGAGCTGGTTGGCGTTTACCGTCATACGCCACCTACGTCGTCCAGGATGATGATTCGGTGGATTTTTCGGCCGTAGTGTGGCAGCCTGATGAACCGTATCAATGGCAGCATGACGTTCCACCTGCACCAAACGTACCGCTAATTTACGAAGCGCATATCGGCATGAGCAGCGAGGAGGAAAAGGTTGCTAGCTTCAACGAATTTACCGCGGGCATCCTGCCACGCGTCAAACAGGCAGGATACAACACCATCCAGCTGATGGCCATCGCCGAACATCCGTACTACGGCAGTTTTGGCTATCACGTCAGCAATTTTTTCGCGGTGTCGTCGCGGTTTGGCACGCCGGATGATTTTAAGCGGTTGGTTGACGCGGCGCACGGATTGGGACTGCGCGTCATCATTGACATCGTTCATGCTCATGCCGCCAAAAATGAAGTCGAGGGCCTCGGTAATTTCGCGGGTGATCCAACGCAATATTTCAAAGCTCACGACCATCCAGCGTGGAACTCGCGGTTGTTTGATTATGGCAAACCGGAAGTACTGCACTTTTTGGCCAGCAATTGCCGCTGGTGGTTGGACGAGTACCATGTTGACGGCTTTCGATTTGACGGTGTGACCAGCATGCTGTATCACGACCACGGTTTGGGCAAAAGCTTCACCAGCTATGATGATTATTTTGCTGATGACGTTGACAAGGACGCGCTGGTCTATCTCAGGCTGGCAAATGACGTCATTCATGCTGTTCGCCCCGATGCCACGACCATTGCCGAGGAAATGAGCGGGCTACCGGGGTTGGCGGCACCGACTGAATATGGCGGCCTGGGCTTTGATTATCGACTGGCGATGGGCACGCCTGATCTTTGGATTAAGACATTGAAAGAAAAGCGCGACGAAGATTGGGACTTGGGCGAATTGGCACATACGCTGAGTTCGCACCGCCCAGAGGAAAAGGTCATCACCTACGCCGAGAGTCACGACCAGGCCTTGGTCGGCGACAAAACGCTGATTTTTCGACTGATCGACAAGGCTATGTATTGGCATATGGATAAAGCCGACCCTGACCTGACCGTGGAGCGTGGTGTAGCACTGCATAAGCTGATTCGACTACTGACCGCCGGGCTACACGGCGGCGGTTACCTCAACTTTATGGGCAATGAGTTTGGGCATCCCGAGTGGATCGACTTTCCGCGTCAGGGCAATGATTGGTCGTTCAAGCACGCGCGGCGCCAGTGGAGTTTACGCGACAATGGCTTTCTCAAGTACCAATGGCTGGGTGAATTTGACGCGAGCCTGATGAAGCTCATCCAAACCGTTGACGATCCAAGCATTCACTACCTCACCATTCGCCAGCACGACCATGTGGTTAGTTTCATACGCGGTGATCTACTATTTATCATGAATCTTTCGCCCAACCAGTCATGGACGGATTACGGCGTACCAGCAGCAGCTGGGTCGTACCGACTGGTGTTGGACAGTGACGATGAGCAATTTGGTGGGCACGGACGCATCCAGCACGGTCAGCAGTTGTTTACCGCGCCACACGCTGGCGAACACCTCCTTAAAGTGTACATTCCAGCCAGAACTGGCATTATCTTACAGAAAATTGACTAACCCCTCCTGGATGAGTGTTGACTTTTTCGGGCATATATGATATATATATCAGCTTTTGCTCGAAGTTTCATCAAAGGGCAAAAGTGCCCTTTAGCTTTGAGCGTTGATCCTGAGGAGGGGTCATGGCCATTATGATCATCTGCTGTGTAATAACGTTCGCCATAGTGGCGCCATTCATGGTGCCACTCACGTTTAGGAAGTGTGCTAAAATGGGGTGGGCGCTAATATTCACAATCACTTTTTCCCACGTACTGATGTGGGAAATTTTTGCCCGGCAGGGGGCTATAATATTGCTACTAGGATACGAAATTCTTATCCTCCCGTGGGCCCCAATAGTGATTGATGGGATTATGTCAGAGAGAAGCTAGCGGGCTAAGCCCGCCGAGAAAATAGCTCGCCTTGAGACACATAAGTCTCGGCTGGAGCTCTCTTGGCGGGCTATTTTCATTGGCATAAAATTTGTTACACTAAGTATTGTGAAGAAAAAAGTACCGAAATTTATTGAACAGTCGTTGGCCAGGATAGCCAACTTTTACGATTTTGAGCCAGCGCATGATCTGGAAAAAATCGATGACAGCTTAACACCGAACATGCGAGCGCTGCGCATGACCATGACTATTGCTGAGCAGCTGCTGAGTATGGGCGTGGTGGCACGTGACGTGGTGCGAATGTCTCTGGGAATAACGCAGACATATTGCCAGAAACGCGTCCACATGGATGTCAGTTACACATTAGTAACAATTTCTCAGGATCGCGGTGTTGACCGTGAGCCACTGACGATGGCGCGCGTAATTGTACCAGATGATCCAAATTATCAGCTAATCCAGGCTTTGCAGCTTCTGGCGCTTGACATTCGTCGACAAAGATTGTCATTAAAGGACGCAGAAGAACGATTAGAGAATATTCTTAAAAAGCCAAAACAGCACTCACAATTGGTTATTTATGCGGCAGGCGGATTAGTGAGCGCGGGGTCTGTCACGCTTTATGGCGGCAGTCTACTGATGTCTGGCCTGGCGTTTTTACTCGGATTCTTAGCGACTGCGTTGCTGCGTTGGCTGGGTCATGTTGGTACGCCGTTATTTTATTCTCAAGCACTTGTGGCGATTTTTGTGACGCTGGTAGCGGCCGGTGCGGCATGGTGCAGCAACTACTTGGGACTAAGCATCAATACAACACTACTGGTGATTAGTGGCATTGTCCTGTTGGTGGCAGGTCTGATGTTTGTCGGGGCGTTTCAGGATGCTATCGATGAATATTACATGACAGCGAATGCTCGGCTGCTGAAAGTGGTGATGGCAACAGGCGGCGTAATCGCTGGGGTGATTGTCGGGCTGTATATTGCAACCAAGTTTGGCATTACTTTTCCAGCAACACCAGATCGTTTGACTTTAGCGGATCGGCATACACAGTATTTAGGATCAATGGCTATCGCGGCGGCATTTGTACTGAGAAATCACGCTCGATGGTTAGGTATGATTATTTCCGCGCTGGTGGCGGTTCTTGGGTGGTGGATCTCGCGATTGATAATGAGTTTCGGGTTTGATATCGTGACAGCCAGCGGCATCGCGGCGGCAGTAGTTGGATTAGTGGCTGTATTAACTTCCAGATTATGGCGATTTCCGTCACTGGCAATTATCGCAGCTGGAATTGTGCCATTGGTGCCGGGATTATCGCTATACAATGGCCTAATGGGTGTGGTGTTATATCCACCAAACAGCCCCAACTTCCTACCCGCTCTGGCGATCTTAGCACGGGCAATCCTTATCGGCGTAGCGGTAGCAATTGGCGCATCGTTTGGTAATGTTGTTGGTCGCCCAATTCGTCGCCGATTAATCAATCTATTCTGGCCACGTACAGCTCATTAATTAATACGAGTACATAAAATATCCCCGGAGGTTAACATTCCGGGGATATTTGTTTGTTGAGGATTTACCGGTTACTTGCTGCGCTTCTCGATAATCTCCTGCGCTACGTTTGGTGGTACTTCCTCGTACTGCGCTAGCTCCATGGTGCTGGCTGCGCGGCCCTGCGACATCGAGCGGATGTCTGAGGTGTAGCCAAACATATTTGCCAGCGGTACGAAGGCCTTGACCAATTTGGCGCCACCCATCAGATCTTCCATGGCGTCAATGCGGCCGCGGCGTGAGTTGAGGTCGCCGATGATGTCGCCCATGAACTCTTCTGGGGTGGTTACTTCAACTTTCATGACCGGCTCGAGCAAAATTGGATTGGCCTGCTTGATACCTTCGCGGGCTGCCAATGAGCCTGCCAATGAGAAAGCTAGCTCCGAGGAGTCGACATCGTGGTACGAACCATCATATAGAGTCGCCTTGACATCAACCACTGGATAGCCAGCGATAACACCGCCTTCCAAAGTCTCCTTAATACCTTTCATGACAGCTGGGCGATATTCCTGAGGAACCACACCGCCCTTGATCTCGTCGATGAATTCAAAGCCCTTGCCAGCTTCGTTCGGTTCAAATCGTACCCAAACATCACCGTATTGACCGCGACCACCAGACTGCTTGGCGTGCTTACCCTGAACTTCGGCGCGACCCTTGATTGACTCGCGGAAGGCTACTTGCGGCTCGCCGATGTTCGCTTCAACCTTGAACTCGCGTTTCATACGGTCGATCAAGATATCCAAGTGCAGCTCACCCATTCCAGACATGATCGTCTGGCCGGTTTCTTCATCAGTGTGAATGCGGAAGGTTGGGTCTTCCTCGGATAAACGCTGCAAAGCCAGCGCCATTTTTTCTTGGTCAGCCTTTGATTTCGGCTCAACGGCGATAGAAACTGGCGGCTCTGGGAACTCGATACTTTCCAGGGCAATTGGGTGTGCCGGGTCAGTCAAAGTGTTACCTGTGCCGGTATTCTTCAAGCCAACTACCGCGGCAATGTCGCCGGCAGAAATCTTATCGATATCTTCGCGCTTGTCAGCATGCATGCGCACGATACGGCCGATACGCTCCTTATCACCAGTGGTGGTGTTCAGGACGTAGCTGCCTGAATTTAGCACGCCAGAATACACGCGTACGAAAATCAATTTACCAACAAACGGATCAGCAGCAATCTTAAACGCTAGGGCTGAGAGCGGCTCTTTGTCTGATGGCTTGCGGCTCACTTCGTCGCCAGTCTTTGGATTTTTACCCCAAATTTCGTCAACGTCCAGCGGGCTTGGTAAGAAGTCAACCATCAAGTCAAGCAGCTTCTCCACGATGACACCGCGGCCGTCGCCGCCAGTCACCAGATAAAAGTCGCCAGCCAGCACGCGCTTGCGCAGCGCCATCTTCAGTTCGTCGATAGTAATCGCTTCCTCGCCTTGATCAAGGAACTTCATCATTAATTCGTCGTCAGCTTCAACGGCATTCTCCACCAACAAGCTGCGGGCATTCTTCGCCTTCTCCAACATGTCAGCCGGGATTTCGCCGACCTTCAACTCGTGATCAGTGTAGTCGTCGTAGGTGTAAGCTTTCATGTCAATCAAGTCAACCACGCCGTTGATAGTCTTCTCAAAACCAATTGGCAAGTGAATTGGAAAGGCTTGCTTGCTGAGGCGATTGTGAATTGATTCCAGAGATTTGTAGAAGTCGCCGCCGGTCTGGTTAATCTTATTAACGAAGCAAATGCGCGGCACGCCGTATTTGTTGGCCTGACGCCAGACGGTTTCAGATTGTGCTTCAACGCCCATCTTACCGTCGAATACAGTAACAGCGCCGTCGAGCACTCGCAGTGAACGCTCCACCTCAGCGGTAAAGTCTATGTGTCCTGGCGTGTCAATGATATTAATCTTGTGGTCTTTCCAGAAGCAGGTCACCGCTGCCGAGGTAATAGTAATGCCGCGCTCTTTTTCCTGAGCCATCCAGTCGGTGGTGGCGCCATCGCCATCGCCTTTAACCACACCAATCTTATGTGTCAAGCCAGTGCGGTATAAAATGCCTTCAGTTGTCGTCGTTTTACCGGCGTCAATGTGAGCAATAATACCAATATTTCTAAAATTTTTCAGCGGAACATTCGTCTCTGCCATAATTTTCCTTTATATTACGTTAATTTGTCGAGATCTTTGGTCAATTTTTTGGCACCAAAAAACTACTCTTAGGGTTTATTATATCAGTTATGTGTATTTTTGACTAGCTCTGAGCTGGGGGATTTTTGGGTTTATCAGCCCCTAATGTTGGCGTAGTGAGCGGATAATTGGCTTGCAATGACGGCTGTGGTGGATATTGAGTCCGCAGTATTATTCTCTGTCTCACCTATAATTCACAAACTGCAGCGGCGTGTCATAGTCGTTCTCACGCACCAGGCTAATGACTTTCTGCAACTCGTCTTTCGAAGCGGAAGTAACGCGAACAAGGTCGCCTTGGATTTGCGGCTTGGCTTTGGGTACGGCAGCGCGAATGTCAGCAGCGATGCGCTTGGCGGTCGGCTGGTCGAGTCCCTGTTTGAAGGGAATTTCCCACGTGGTCTTGAGATTTGAGGTGACTTTTTCTTTGGTGAGGTCGAGGACTTTGCTCGACTGACCCCGGGCCGCCAGTTTCTTGCGCACGATATCCAGCACCGCATCAACCTGCCATTCGCTATCGCCGGTGAGCTTGAATCCTTTTTTATCATCCAGCCAGTCAATCCCAGCATTCGTTCCCTTAAAATCGTACCGCCCTTGGATTTCTTTTTCCGCCTGCATGAAAACATTATTCAGCTCGGCTTTGTCAATTTCTGACACAATATCAAATGAAAAACTTGCCATTTACCCCTCCTCGTTTTCCTCATTATAACAAAAATCGCTCGTTTTTCAGAGCGATTTCTGAGTTCGCATTTCCTTGGCAATTAGCCGCGAGCAAAGTGCGCAAAGGCGCGGTTGGCCTCGGCCATCTTGTGAGTGTCTTCCTTCTTCTTGAAGGCAGCACCAGCTTCGTTGTAGGCATCAACGATTTCCAGCGCCAAACGCTGTGAGTATGGCATACCCTGCCGAGCGCGGGCTGATTGCACCAGCCAGCTAAATGCGTAATGTAGCTGCCGGTGTCCCTGAACTGGGAACGGAATCTGGTAGTTGGCACCACCGACACGGCGGCTCTTCACCTCAAAGTTTGGGCTAACGTTTTTCAATGCTTTTTCAAACACTGCCAATGGATCTTCTGAATCCAGTTTCTTAGCAGCCGTTTCCAGTGCGGTGTAAACAGCACGTTCAGCTGCCAATTTCTTACCGTCCAGCATTGACTTGTTGATCAAGCGCTGCACCAGCACGCTTTGGTAGCGGCGGTCAGGCTTAAGTTCACGTTGTAATTTTTTGGTAACTTTACGAGGCATGATTACTTATCCCCTTTCTTGGTACCGTACTTCGAACGGCCCCGCTTGCGGTTGTTAACACCTTGAAGGTCCAACGCGCCGCGGACGATGTGATAACGTACACCTGGAAGGTCAGGCACGCGGCCGCCGCGAATCAAGACCACAGCGTGCTCCTGCAAGTTGTGACCTTCACCACCGATGTAGGCCCAGACTTCGTAGCCGTTGTTTAGTTTCACGCGGGCAACTTTACGCAGCGCTGAGTTTGGCTTCTTTGGCGTCTTGGTCGTCACGCGCACGCAGACACCACGCTTGAGCGGTGCATTTTGGTCGTAGTAACGCGTTTTCAGGGCGTTGTGAATGCGACCCAGTGCTGGCGACTTGGACTTTTTCTTGGCCGTTTGGCGCGGCTTGCGCACCAATTGGTTGATAGTTGGCATCCAATTTCTCCTTGATTGATTTACTAATTATGGCGATTTCGCCTGGTGGCTCTAAGTGAACTGGCGCGCGATTTGACACGCAAAAACCAGCTTCTCTTAGCGCCTACGGCTTGGATTCAGCAACTCCGCCCCGTGTCTATACCTTTTCTGCCGAGCATGCAGCCTGTACACATTCAAACCACCGCGCGCTCCGAAAAGAGGAAACTCTGGAAAAGATTATAGCATAGACTGCGTGCAATTGCTATAGAAAAACCGCCCCGTACCTGCTGGGGCAGTTTCTTGCAAAAACCTACTTATGTACAGCTATATAAATTATTTATCAGTTTCTACTGGCATCGATACCTTATTCCTATTCTTGATTACACTATCATATTTCTCTTGCGATAAAGTTACTATTGTCTGTCTTGATCCACTAACAGCTAGCCATTCAATAAAATCCCCACCATTCACGACTGGTGTATCATAAGTGCTCGTTTTAACGGATCCGTCTGTACTGCAAGTTTCGGTAGTTCTCCTCCCTTCTAAAGGAGCACCAAAACCATGTCTCGAAAAACCACTGAAGGTAATTGCAGGACTTCCGCCATCCTCGTCCTCAATATTAATCCACACCGCACTCATTGGTATGGCAAACTCAGACGAATATTCTGTATGCGTATTAGGATCCTCGCCACGGATAGTGCCTACTATATAGTCGGTTTTTACAGGGATATTACGAAAGATACCTTCATGGTGAGACGTTGCTCTAGCAACACCATAAATTTCTACTGAGCGTTTATCACCTTCTATAATGCCAAAATAATTTGCTAAATCTCCTATTCTAAAATCTTCTCCATCTCTAGTAGTCACTTTACAGTCGCCAACTTGCTCCGTGCGGGAATGACCAGTGGCAGCGTCGCAGAGGCCAGGACCCCCCATGGCAATAGCTGCGGTTGCCAGAATGCCCAGACACATCTTCACAGGCAAAGGCGTATAAGTTTTACTCTCATTACTTCCAGGTCCGTAACTGCCTTCAGTATTATTATTGCCATCTACACGTTCACTCATAATTAAATTCCTCTTTTTAATAGTATGGTAAATATACTTTATCCTGCTCCACGTAGCCGACATTATATAAACTTTTTTTATAAAAAATCAAGAAAAACCGCCCCGTACTCATCGGAGCGGCTTTCTGAGAAAGGGAGCTGGTTGGCTTATGCAGCCACGACCAATTCCTCTTCCTGACTGTCAGCGAACTCATCCTCGCTTGGCTCGTCGGTTTCCATCTCTTCGACAGCGCCCGTTCCCACTGGGATCTTGCGGCCGATGATGACGTTTTCTTTGAGGCCATGCAAGTGGTCAGCGCGGCCTGAGACGGCAGCGTTGATCAGCACACGAGTGGTGTCCTGGAAGGACGCAGCGGATAGCCATGAGTCGCTCCAGATGGACACCTTGGTGATGCCGAGCAGTAACTGGGTGTAACTGATGAGGTTCTTGCCCTCAGCCGCCAGTTGCTTGTTGGTGTTCACCACCGCGGCCTTAGAGACAATGTCACCAGTCACGAAGTCGCTATCACCCGCATCTTCGATCTGGACGCGGCTGAACATCTGGCGAACGATGATCTCCAGGTGCTTGTCGGCCACATCTTGACCCTGAGCGGCGTAAATGCGCAGGACTTCGTTAATGATGTAGCGCTGCGTAGCTTCGACGCCCTTGAGACGCATCAAGTCGTGCAGATTCAACGAACCAGCCGTCAAGCGGTCGCCAGCCTCGACAACGTCGTTCGCCTTAACAACCAACTGCATAGTGCCTGGGATTTCGTAACGAGCTGGTGCGCCGGCCTCAGCAGCGATCACCAAGGTATCTTCTGCCGCTTCAACCACACCGTCAAATGGTGCGACCAGCGGACGAGTGTCACCTTCGCCAGTTGCCAGCACGTCGCCGGCCTTGACGCTTGAGCCGGCCTTGACCACGATGGTTCGGCCGTCTAGCGGCAAGCGCTCAACCTTGCCAGATTCTGGAGTGACTTGAACGATGTACTTTTTGCCATCTTCCCAGACGTCGACCAGGCCAGCAATTTCCGTAACATACGCCTGACCCTTTGGTGTGCGCGCCTCGAATAATTCTTCAACACGCGGCAGACCCTGGGTGATGTCACCACCGGCCACACCGGAGTTATGGAAGGTACGCAGGGTCAGCTGAGTACCTGGTTCACCGACTGACTGAGCCGCGATAACACCGACTGGCTGATGCTTATCAACCAATTTACCAGTTGACATGTCAACACCGTAGCTGCGCTGCGGAATACCGTTTAGGTTATTTGTTGACAGAACTGATTGGATATTGACACTCTGGATGCTTTCATCATCGTCAATTGAGTCAGCGATTTCCCGAGTGATTAATTCGTCCTTATTGACGTGACCTGGAATCGTCTCAGCAGCGTAACGACCAGCCAAGCGGTTCGAGAAGTCGATCATCGTTTCTTCAGTTTCTGAACGGTAAATTGCGTAACCCTCGTCATCGCCAACCTCGTCTTCAACTGTAAAGACGTCTTGCGCCACATCTACCAAACGACGAGTCAGGTAACCTGAGTCAGCGGTCTTCAGCGCGGTGTCGATCAGACCCTTACGCGCACCACGAGTCGCCACAAAGGCCTCAAGGCTGGACAGACCACCAGTGTAGGAACTACGGATTGGCAGCTCAATCTCGTGGTTGGTTGCGTCCATCTGGATACCGATCATGGCGCTCGCCAGCTTCACGTTGGAAATGTCACCACGTGCACCAGAGTTAACCATCATGGAGATACTAGTGTCCATGTGTGCTAATTGGTCCTTCAAGAATGCAGTGATCTTATTGTCGACGTTTCGCCATGCGCTCACCGTCAAGTTGTAACGCTCTTCCTCAGTGATCAAGCCTTGGTCGAACTGCTCAGAAATCAAAGCCGCCTTGGCGTCACCCTCAGCCACAAACTCAGGAATCTCATCAAAGTGCACGTAGTCGGTCATGCCAGTTGACACCGCTGCAGTCGTCGCGAAGCGGAAGGCCTGACCCTTCATGCGGTCAGCGATTTTGGCAGTTTCCTCGGCACCGTACTTGTTAAAGATTTGTGCCAAGACTTTCTTCAGCTGCTTCTTCGTCTGGACATTGTTATCATACGGGAAGTCCTCTGGCAGAATCTCGTTGAAGAAGACGCGGCCTAAGGTTGTCTGACGCAGCTTGCCCTTTGCGAAGATCTGAATTGGCGTTTGCAGTTGAATCGTACCCTTATCGTATGCCATCTCTGCCTCATAAACTGAACTATAGGTCTTAATGTCGTCAGTTTGTGCTTGTGGCTTATCGTAAGTTAGGTAATAGTTACCAAGCACGATGTCCTGTGAAATGTGCAGAACTGGCGCACCATCAGCAGGCTTCAACAAGTTGGCAGTTGCGCTCATCAATTCGCGAGCCTCAGCCTGTGCTTCTTTGGAGAGCGGCAAGTGGACCGCCATCTGGTCACCGTCGAAGTCAGCGTTAAATCCAGCACAAACTAGTGGATGTAGTTGGATAGCTTTTCCTTCGACTAAAACTGGCTGGAAAGCTTGAATTGACAAGCGGTGCAAACTTGGCGCGCGGTTAAGTAGTACGTACTTACCTTCAATTGCCGAATCTAATGCATCCCAAACCACCGCCTCGCCCGACTCAATTAGGCGCGAAGCTGAACGTATATTATGGGCAAATTCGTTCTTAATCAACCAGCTGATAACGAATGGCTTGAATAGTTCCAGCGCCATTTGCTTCGGCAAACCGCACTGGTGAATCTTCAATTTTGGACCAACCACGATCACCGAGCGGCCAGAATAGTCGACGCGTTTACCGAGCAGATTCTGGCGGAAGCGGCCTTGCTTACCCTTTAGCATATCGCTCAAGCTCTTCAAGCTGCGGCGACCGCCAGTCGAACTGACTGCTCGGCCGCGCGACGCTGAATTGTCAATCAAAGCATCAACTGCTTCCTGCAACATGCGCTTTTCATTACGCTGAATAACTTCTGGCGCATTAAGCTCAATCAGCTTCTTCAAGCGGTTGTTGCGGTTGATAATCCGGCGGTACAAATCGTTCAAATCTGATGTCGCGAACCGGCCGCCAGACAGCGCCACCATCGGGCGGAGATCCGGAGGAATCACCGGCAGAACGGTCATGCATAGGCTGGACGGCTTAATGCCGGCAGTTTCCATGCTTTCCAGCATTTTCAGGCGTTTGAGCAATTTCTTCTGCCGCTGGCCTTTCGCGCCCTCGGCTTCTTCGGTCAATTTAGCGATAAGCTTTGGCAGGTCGATTTCATCGAGCAGCGCCTTCACCGCGCTAGCACCCATGCCAACTTCAATCAGCTCGTCGTATTCTTCCGGCAAATTGCGATATTCAGTCTCTGAAATCAGCGCGCCCTTATTCAAGCCTTCCAATTGCGATTTCTTACCGACGTAATTTTCTTCCAGCTCTTCAACTTCGCGACTCTGCTCTTTAGCCAATTGCTTAACGTCAGCGCCATCTTCCTCCGCCATTTTTTCGTAGCGGAGTTTGATGGCTTTACGAGCCAAATCAGTTTCCGCTTCCAAATCTGCCAAATATTGATCACGAGTTTCTTCGTCAACGTTCAGAATAACGTAAGTTGCAAAGTAAACAATCTTCTCAATATTACGAACCGTCATGCCGAGTAGCTGACTCATAGCGCTCGGCGTACCGCGCATAAACCAGATGTGAGCGACTGGCGCTGCCAATTGAATGTGGCCCATGCGCTCGCGGCGGACAATTGATTTGGTGACTAGTTCGCCATTTTTATCGACTGCGGCCTCGCGCGAACGAACACCTTTGAGCTTGGAATCATGCGGATTGATATCCTTAACCGGGCCAAAGATTCGCTCGCAGAACAAGCCGTCGCGCTCTGGCTTTTGGGTGCGATAGTTAATTGTCTCTGGCTTCAAGACTTCGCCGTAGCTCCATTTCAGAATGTCTTCTGGGCTAGCTACCGCCAAACGAACCGCGTCAAAATCGCTGATGCCCGTTGCGTTAAATGCAGAATTTGCCATCTTACGCGTCCTCCTTTATTTCTTCTACTTCATCAATATCTTGCACGCTCATACCACCATCAATTTCACCGATGTCGTCTGACTCGTCCAAGTAAACTTCTTCTTTTTCTTCATCAGTAGCCACAGTCTTATCTTCTGGACCGCTTGAGGCAATGACATGCTCAGCGTCAACTGTTGCCTCGTCATCAACCAAGTCAACTCGAAGACCCAGACCTTGAAGTTCCTTAACCAACACGTTGAAGGATTCTGGAAGTTTTGGACCGACGATTGGCTCATCTTTGATGATTGACTCGTAGGCTTTAGCACGACCATAAACGTCATCGGACTTAATTGTCAACATTTCCTGCAAGGTTGCAGCGGCACCGTAAGCTTCCAATGCCCAAACCTCCATCTCACCGAAGCGCTGACCACCGTTCTGAGCCTTACCACCAAGCGGCTGCTGAGTGACCATAGTGTATGGACCAGTTGAGCGAGCGTGAATTTTATCAGAGACCATGTGGTGCAGTTTGATCATGTGCATCACACCGACTGTGGTGCGCTCTTCAAAAGCCTCACCAGTGCGACCATCGAATAGTTGTGATTTACCGTCACGTGCTAGTCCTGCTTTTTCTAGCTCGTCCGAAATTTTCTCACTTGGCACACCATTAAATGACGGCGTTGCCACGCGGTAACCCAATGCTCGAGCCGCCATACCAAGGTGAGTTTCAAACAGCTGACCGAGATTCATACGGCTCGGCACACCGAGCGGGTTCAAGATCACATCAACTGGCGTACCGTCTTCCAGGAACGGCATATCCTCAACTGGTAGAACTTTCGCCACGACACCCTTGTTTCCAAAGCGTCCAGCCATCTTATCACCAACACCAATCTTTCGTAGTTGCGCCACAAAGATCTGGATTTGCATCAAGACGCCAGCTTTCAATTCATGACCATTCTCACGGCTGAAAATCTTCACACCAACGACTTTGCCGCCGCCAGCATTGTTCATGCGCTGTGAAGTATCGCGAACGTCCTTGGCCTTTTCGCCGAAGATAGCGCGAAGCAGACGCTCCTCAGAGCTCAACTCCTGTTCACCCTTTGGTGTAATCTTACCAACCAAAACATCGCCCGCCTTAACTTCAGAACCAATTTGGACAATTCCGTCCTCGTCCAAGTGGCGCAGACTTTCCTCAGAAACGTTTGGAATATCACGCGTTACAATCTCTGGTCCAAGCTTGGTCTCGCGAACTTCAACGGTGTAGTCCTTAATATTGATGCTGGTCAATCGGTCATCCTCAACCAAACGACGGCTCATGATAATCGCATCTTCCATATTGTAGCCGCCCCATGGCATAAAGGCTACCAACAAGTTACGCCCTAACGCGATTTCACCTTCAGCAATTGACGCCCCTTCAATAAGAATATCACCCTTGGATACCTTATCTCCACGCTCAACACGAACTTTTTGGTTGTAGCAGCGATCGTCATTATTCTTAACAAAATGTTTCAAGGTGTAAATCTTTACGCCATCAGCGTATTTAACATGAATTTCGTCAGCGTCAGCACGAACAACTTCACCATCAGCCTCAGCTTGAATTAAATGACCGCTATTTTCAGCCACTGCTCTTTCAATCCCCGTACCAACTGTTGCTGGCTCTGGAGTAAGAAGTGGCACTGCTTGGCGTTGCATGTTTGAACCGGTCAAGGCACGGTCAACGCGGGTTTTCTCAATAAACGGCACCAGCGCCGCGGTTGAACCTAAGATTTGGCGATGCGCCGCGTCCATGAAAGTAACCTGATCGGCGTCAACTTGCGACGGCTGCATATTGTTGCGGGCATTAACGCGCTCATCACGGAAGCTACCATCTTCATTCAAAACCTCACCAGCGTCAGCGATAACCTCGCCCAACTCCTGCGAGGCATCCAGATAAACAAGTTCGTCAGTCACACGACCATCTTTTACGCGAAGATACGGCGTTTCAATGAAACCATACTCATTAACCCGGGCATAGGTCGCCAAGTTCAGAACCAAACCGACGTTTGCGCCTTCTGGCGTTTCCACCGAACAGATACGGCCGTAATGTGTTGGGTGGGCGTCGCGAACTTCAAATCCAGCACGCTCACGACTCAAACCGCCAGGGCCAGTCGAACTTAGGCGTCGCTTGTGACTCAGCTCTGACAATGGGTTAACCTCGTCGAGTAACTGAGAAAGTTGGCTCGAGGTAAAGAATTCACGCACTGCCGCCACCACTGGACGAGCATTAATTAATTGACTTGGCGTAACGCTTTCCAGATCAGCTACACTCATGCGGTCCATGGCATTGCGCTGCATTCTGAGCATACCGACGCGGAACTGACGGGCAATCAGCTCACCAACCAAACGAACGCGGCGATTATTCAATGCGTCAATATCATCAGCTGGCTCTTGGGTGTTGTTTAGGCGAATCACTTCACGCAGAATCGCCACCAAGTCGCTCATCTGCAACGTACGATTTTCAGTCGTATTGGCAACATCAAGACCCAAGCGCTGGTTAATCTTGTAACGGCCAACTCGAGAATAATCAAATCGCTTGAAGTCAAAGAACATCCGCTCAATCATCTGGCGAGCATTATCAACCGTTGCCAAATCGCCTGGACGCAAACGACGATAAACCTCAATTAGCGCCTCATTCGCACCACGCGCCGTGTCCTTATCCAGAGTTTCCTCAATGTATTTCACGTCGCCTGTGTCAATATCAGCAAACAATTCCTTAATTTCGCTAGTCTTTGGATAGCCCAAAGCACGTAGCAATGTCGTTGCTGGAATCTTACGGCGGCGATCAATCTTCACGTAAATCGCACCATTAGAAGCCGTCTCAAACTCCATCCACGCACCACGGCCCGGGATAATCTTTGCACCGTAGTAGTTGCGTCCAGCCACAGTTTCAGCTGTGAAGAATACACCTGCCGAACGAATCAACTGACTAACAACCACGCGCTCCGTACCGTTAATAACAAACGTGCCACGGTCGGTCATCCACGGATAATCTCCGAGGTAAATCTCCTGCTCCTCAACTACGCCAGAAGTTTTATTGGTCAATTCCACCGTGGCGTGCAGCGGCGCCTCAAATGTCAAGTTGTTTTCTTTGGCATATTGGTCGGTGGATTTTGGCTCGCCAAAATAATATTTGCCAAATCTTAACGACAATTTTTGACCGGTGTAATCGTCAATTGGATTAATTTCTGAAAATATTTCGCTCAAACCTTCCTCGACGAACCAGCGCCAAGAATCTTTTTGGTGAGCGATTAGGTTTGGCAGCGGCAGGGCGTTATCACCAGAGGTGAAATAGACGCGATCGCTGCTTATGGATGGTTTTTTTGCCACAGGCGTAAACACTCCTCGCTTTGTTTAGTGGTTAATAGACGGCCGTGAAGATCTCTAATCCATAGCCTAAAACCACGATTTGCCCGCTCGCAATTTTCACCCGCCATGAATACACTACTTCTCTGAATACTCATTATGGCGGAGATTGTCAATAAAATCAAGGGGTTTGCAGAACTATCCTAAGCAGCAGTCGGCAATTCTTCCTCAATAGACCCCATACGAACAGGAACTGGATTGCCGAGCGGACCTCTTAGATTACCCAGCAAGGAGAGGGCGGCACCCCCCAATCCCGCAAGCACGCGAGCAGTCTGAGGAGCACCAAATTCCACGTCATGACGAAAATACAGACCAGCTAATCTACCCACAACACCGAACGAGCCCACCTCTCCACCATGCTTTTCATACGTACGAGGATTAACACGCCTTACAGCATCAGCAAATCTCTCATCGGCATCAGGAGAGGCGTAAGCGCAAAGCTTAGTGACTCTGCTTCTCATGGATTGACCAAAGTCCTTTCGTGCCTGATCTACCATACTCTGGAGATAGTCTGGCCAAGCCTTTTCAGCATCATCACTCGCGCCAAAAATCTCCATATACATAGGCCTACCCGCTTGACTATCGCCATATTGCGGAGCAAGTCCACCCCTTTTAATAGTCACTCTCGCAGCAGTCAGTAAAGCGCCGCTACCAAGCCTTTTACTGCATAAATTCCAGAATCCTGCCTACTCGCCTCACGTCGTAAATTGTCTGGGCTATTTATATCACAAACGGCATGTGTTAAGTCGGGATTTGTCTGCCCTTCGCCTATAAGATTCCCCGCTCTTAACCATATATCACGGATAGATTCCGCACATTCATCATCAATTTCATCTGGCGTCAGTCTGCCTATTCGTATCTCCTCAAACATCAATTCCTCCATCCTCCTTAATCTCATCAATCAGCATATCATGAACCTCTTCGACATTTCCATCTGCTAAGACGACCGCGATATCATAATCCTTAGCAATTTCCAGATAGCCATCATCAACCTTTTCCTGAAAGTCCTGTCCGCGCGACTCAAAAGTATCGGGATTTTTTAGCTCGCCGCGCATGGCGATTCGCCCCTCACGTTTATCATGGCTCAAACTCAGGATAATCATAATATCGGGGCGCAAATACCTCTCATCAGTAAATAGTTTGGTCAATCGTAAAATCTCAGACTCATCATAACCTTCGCCTCGACCCTGATAAACCAGCGTTGAAATATAGTTTCGTGCACTCAGGACAATCTCCCCGCGCTCTAAAGCCGGCCGAATCTTTTCCCGCCATAGTTCCCGCCGCGCCGCCGAAAATAACGCCACATTAATGGCCGCCGACCGCGCCAAATCGCCGTTTTTAATGACGTTTCGTAGTTCGTTAGCTATCGGCGTTGATTTTTCCGGGTCATCGCTGCCTGGCTCCTCAACCACGCAAACCGTCTGTCCGCATGCCCGAAAATATTCTGCCAGTTTCGCTACTTGCGTTGACTTGCCAGTACCGTCGTTGCCCTCGATGACGATATATTTCCCCACACAACTCACCGCTTACCTCCCAATTAAAATATGCGGCTTTTTCAAAAATATCAGCCATCTTTTAGGCTTATTATCAATTTTTATCAAATGGGCATGCTGATGAATCACCGACTTCGTCTTATTTCCAGGCGACCGAGCATAGATAGAATAGCCATCAACTTCAAACCGCGCGACCTGATCCATATAGTCAATTTTCTCTTCATCAGTCAATTCGCCCAGTGAAGCCACGTGTCGCCTAGGGATTACCATCAAATGCTGCTTTACACCACAACCGTCCCATAGGTCATAGCCAAACCGATTTTTAATAATCAAACAATGCTTTGTCTTTTCAATAACTTGGCTCGTTGGATGTTGTACTAATCGACAAAAAACACAACCATTAGTCCTATGCTTTTTTAGATAATCGCTATAACTTTTTTCTTTTGCCCGCCAACGAGTCGTTGATCCAGACCGCATCACCGCACACCCTCACTAAGTCCTGAAATTTCTGCTGGTCTATTCCGCTTATCTTTAAACGCTCGCGGTAGCATCATTTCAGGTCGCCAAGTTTTTATCAATTCGTCCAAATCGTCAGTGTGCTGATATTTGCCACTGACACCATCACGCCCACCTGCATAGCCACCGTCAACCAGACCAGTGTGATGAAAAATCAGCTGCCCAACACGTTCGCCGACTGGCAGCACCACGCTCTCATGCTTGTTCAAATTGTAAATCTCAAGCGTAATCCGATTGATATACCCAGGATCAACCCAACCCGCGTCAAAACACACCGCTACACCATTTCTACCCCACGAACTGCGGCTTTTTACCTCAGCTGCGCCGCCATGCGCTCGAATTCCCACAAACTCGTGCGTATGTGCTAAAATTCTCTCACCAGGCTTCAAAACGATTATCGGATGATCTGGCGGAATATTCTGAAACTCCCGAAAGCCATGCCGCTTACACCACTCGGCATGCGGTACTGCCGTCAGTGGCCCTTTAAAATATCGATCCACTTCCGCCTCGTCAAACGGATTATATACCCGAGATATCTCGTCATATTCCTGTTTATAAAAATTAAAGCCTAGCGTGAAATCCAAGCTGGCCTCTGATACATTCTTTGAGTTGAACGGCGTACAGACAATTGTTCCATTATCAATTGCCGCTAATATTTCTTTATTTGAATACACGCTCACTAATTACCTCCCGTTGCGTGATTTTTCTACCAAATCCCATTATGGCAAGTTTCCGTGTTTCCATCAAGCTTTTCGTAAATTTTACATCATGATAGACTAAAATTATGGAGAAAGCTATCATCGTTGCCTATGATAAAAATCGTGCTATTGGACGAAATGGCGATTTGCCATGGGGTCGAAGCTTACCAGCGGATTTGGCGCATTTCAAGAGATTGACTAAAGGCGGCAATGTCATTATGGGTCGAAAAACTTTTGAATCAATCGGCTGCCGTCCGCTACCAGAGCGCGAGAACATCGTTATTTCCTCACGGCCGACTGGCGTTAAAAAAGTATTGACGGTCATGGACTTGCCGAGCGCCTTGGCTTTATCACGCTACCCGACTTTCATCATCGGCGGTGCGCAAGTTTATAACGACGCGCTAAAAATACCAGAAATTGACACTATTTACGCCACCGAGGTTGATGCTGCATTTTCAGGCACTGACGTCTTTTTCCCGGATATTGACATGACTATCTGGGAAGAGACCGACCGTGTCCATCGCCCGGCAGACGAGGCCAATGTCTATGCTTTTGACTTTGTGATCTATCGGCGAAAACCCGTGGCATGACAGTGTTTTACACCGCAATCGGCGCCTTGATCGGTGGATGGTGTTCATACCCCTCTAGGCGAATATCATCAATGGTAAAATCATCAATATTCTCAATATCCGGATTCAGCCACAGCTTTGGTAGCGGCAGCGGACGGCGCGACAATTGCTCATCGACCTGCGCACGGTGATTGTTGTAAATATGCGCGCTGTTCAGCATGTGGACAAAATCGCCGGGCTGCTTATCTGTCACTTGAGCAATCATCGACAGTAGCAGTGCGTAGCTCGCGATATTAAACGGTACGCCCAGGAACATATCCGCCGAACGCTGCATCAGTGCCAGATCTAGTTTGTCTTTCTCACCATTTTCACCTGGCCGCACATTAAACTGGAACATAGCGTGGCACGGCGGCAGCCCGCCAGACTGCACGATGTCGTCAATTTCCGCCACGTTCCAGGCGTTGACAATATTACGCCGCGACGTCGGGTTATTTTTTATCATGTCAATGGCGTTTCGGATTTGGTCAATCGTCCCGCCCTTACCGTCCGGCCATTTGCGCCACTGCGCGCCGTATACTGGACCCAAATCACCCCACTCCTCGGCAAAGGCATGATCGGTCGCAATTTTTTTAATAAACGCTTTCATGCCAGCACGCCACTCTTCGCCGTTAATCTCTGGAATGTCCTTACCGGTTTTTTCCAAATAATTCTTATATGGCCACTCGTCCCAAATATGCACGCCATTTTGCGCCAGATATTCAATATTACCGGTGCCTTTGAGAAACCACAGCAGCTCATGCGCCACACTATTAAAATACAATTTCTTAGTAGTCATGGCCGGAAAGCCGTCTGCCAAATCATACCGCATCTGCACGCCAAACACTTCCGTAGTACCCGTGCCAGTGCGGTCGCCTTTTTTCACGCCATTATCACGGACATACTGTAGGACGTCTAAATATTGCCTCATATTTCCTCCTTACCTTTCCTCAATTATGGCAATATCTCAGCATAACCACAAGCGAAAATGGCGGTAGTTTTAACAACAAAAAGACTATGAAAGCTTACTTAAAACCTTATCGACCAACCCGTATCTTACCGCTTCCTGAGGACTCATCCAGTAGTCGCGCTCCATGTCAGCTTTGACTTTAGAGAGCTTCTGTCCGGTGTTTTTGGCCATGATTTTCGCCAGCATTTCCTTCACTTCCAGCGTCTCTTTCAGGTCAATTTCCATATCGGTCACCTTACCGCGCGTGCCGCTTGACGGCTGGTGAATCATCACCTTGGCGTGCGGCAGGCAAAATCGCTTGCCTTTGGCGCCAGAGCTGAGCAGAAACGCGCCCATGCTGGCTTGCAAGCCAATGCCATAGGTTGCCACGTCCGGCTTGATGAAATTCATGGTGTCATATATCGCCATGCCATCGTACACGCTGCCGCCCGGGCTATTGATATAGAGCGAGATGTCCGCCCCTGGATCAACGTACGCCAGGTGCAGTAGCTGTGCCACCACGCTGTTAGCGGTATGCTCGTTAACCTCCTCGCCGAGGAAAATGATCCGCTCATTGAGCAGCCGCGAATAGATATCAAACGCCCGCTCGCCGTCGGCTGACTTTTCGATGACGGTAGGGATAAGGTATGATTTTGGCGAGCTCATCTTATTTATTCGTGTTAAATTCTACCAGCTTAGCGACTGTTTTATCGGTAATCATTCGATTGGCGATGTCACGGTGAACATTTGGATTATCAAATTGCTCTAACATTTTCTTATCTTTACCATATTGCTGCTTAAAGAAGCCAATCTGCTTCTGAATCTCATCGCGGGAAGCATCAACCTTCAATTCTTTTGACAATTCTGCCAACACCAAACCAGCCTTAACTCGTTTCTCGGCCGCTGGGCGAGCTTCTTTCTTCATCCACTCGTCTTTATCCTTAAAGCCCTGAGTCTTCAAGTAACTATCCAAACTTAGCCCGCTATACATCAAATTCTGTGTCAAATCACGCTCAATCGACCGCAACTGATCTTCGATCAGCAACTCCGGTAGCGCCACCTTACTCTTTTCTGCTAATTCACTGACCAACGCGTCCTTAAATTTTTCTCCAGCTTCACGCTCTTTTTGTGCCGTCAACTCACGCTTGATATCTTCTTTTACCTCTTTCATCTCTGAAAAAGGACCGCACTTCGCAGCAAATTCATCATTCAATTCCGGCAATTTCAGCTCATTAACTTTATGGAGTTTTACGGTAAAAATTACCTTTTGGCCAGCTAAATTCTCTGCGTGATAATCCTTAGGGAATATCAATTCAAGATCAAACTCCTCACCAGCTTTATGGCCAATTACACCCTCTTCAAATCCCGGAATAAACTGACCATCACCGAGCTTTAAGCTATATTCCTTCGCCGAGCCACCTTCAAACGCCACGCCGTCTTTTTTACCAGTAAAGTCAATCACTGCTTCATCGCCAGCCTTAGCAGCACGCTTGACTTCTGATTTTTCCGCAGAGTTCTTCCGAATTCGCTCAATTACTTCATCGATTTCTTTTGCTTCGACTTTAACAGCTTCTTTTTTCGCCTTTAATTTCTTATAATCGCCCAGCTTAACTGGCGGAATAATTTCAACTTCAGCCGTAAATTCCAATTCCGCCCCTGGCACAAATTTCTTGACTTCAACACTTGGTCGTTCCAACGCCTGCAATTTTTCCTGCAAAAACGCCTCGGCCACTGCCTTTGATAAAGCATTTTCTAAAATTTGCTCCTGCAGTGCGTTCGGGTTGACATGCTTAGCGGCCACGCTTGCCGGAACTTTACCTTTACGGAACCCTGGAACCTTAATATCGCGAGCTAACTTTGTTAAAGCAACCTGCTCAGCATCAGCTAATTCACTTACGCCCAGAGAAATCGTCAATTGAACTTTAGTATCTGATAATTTTTTTACAGTCGTTTTCATAAAGACTAATTATAACAGATATCAGACTAGAGCTCAAACGCCGCATCGTCGTCGCCATCGTACCGACGATCCTTGACAATAGTCACAATTCGCTCAGCACCAACTTTTTGCTCGTCAGACTCCACCAAGTTCCGAACCGTGTACGCGCCGCTAGCAATTTCGTCCTCGCCCACAAACACAGCAAACGGAATCTGTTTTTTCAGCGCCGCTTTTATCTGCTTGTCAATTTTCCGCCCAGTAATGTCCAGTTCTGCTCGCACACCTTCGCCGCGTAATTTTCGCGCCAAATCATCCGCACCCGTCAAGGATTCTTTAGATACCGGAATTATATAGACGTCTGTCTTAGATTTTAATTTAGGCAATAAATCATGAACTTCCAAGAATTGCTGCATAGTCGTGGCGCCCATGCCAACCCCGACCGTTGAAATCGGCTCAACGCCAAATAGTCCAACTAAACCATCATATCGTCCACCGCCAAACAGTGCTCGATTATTCTCCGGCGAATTATCAAACAACTCAAACACCATACCAGTGTAATAATCCAAACCGCGCATTAGCGTGACGTCAAACACCGCATTTTCAATACCTTTTTGACGAAGCAGTTTCATTACTTTACGCAGCTGCTTAACACTGTCGTCATTCGCTAACTCGCTTGGTAAATCATCAACCAATTTCATACTAATCATTTTTGCCAACTTCGGTAAACCTTCTGACGCTTGTCCGCCAAAAATCTCAATTGCCTGACGCTTAAATTCTTCGGCAGGAATTTTATTTTTCCTATCAAGCAGCTTCATCATCATCGTCGATCCAACAATGTCTAGCTTCAAGAATTGACTCATTAGACGATTGATCAATTGACGATTATTCACTCTGACAGTAAACATTTCTTGCTTGGCGCCAAAGTTCATAACGCTAGCGTGACTTAGTTCAATAATCTCCGCATCCGCTGCCGCGCCGTCTACACCAAACAAATCTGCGTTTAATTGCCAGAACTCGCGTTCACGCCCACGCTGCGGACGCTCATAACGCATGAAGTTAGCAATAGAATATAGCCTGGCTGGCATAGCTAGCTCCTGACGCTTGGCGGCCACCATTCGAGAAATCGACGGCGTCATCTCTGGACGAATCGCCACCATCCGACCCCCACGATCTTCAAAGGCGTAGGTTTGCTCGCCCGCCAGCTCTTGACCTGACTTCGCCAGGTAAATATCTAACGGCTCCAACAGCGGCGCGCCATATTCTTCATAGCCAAAACTTTCCGCCGTCCTGTGCCAGACATTAAAAATGTAATTTTGTAGACGTTTTTCCTCCGGGAAATAGTCCCGCGAACCCTTATAATTCTGTGTAGATAAACTGCTCATGTTAGCTCCATTATGTCATTATTTCTTATTTATAGCAATCAAAAACGCCGAGGCAGAACTCGGCGCATACAATCAAAATCAGAGTCCTACCTCGGCAACACGTGTGAATGATGGAATTTAGGCGAAATCATGAGATTATTATAGCACATTTTGCTGCAACCAGCAATACATCGCCACGGTGGCTGCCGCGCCGACATTGATGGAGCGGGTCGAACCGAATTGTTCAATCGCCACGATTTCATCCGCTGTCTGCGCCATCTCCTCGGAAATTCCCGGACCTTCTTGCCCAAACACCAGCACCGCACGCTGCGGTAAAGTCGTCTCTGATATATTAACGCTGCCCGGGATATTATCGATCGCAATAATTTCCCTATCCTCAGCCCGCATCAACTCAACAAATTCCGCTGTTGAGCCGATGTAATGCACATGCAAATATTTATCCGTCATCATGGCGCCGCGCTTGTTCCATTGCCGCCTGCCGATGACATAAATCTGCCGCACGCCGAACGCATTGGCGCTCCTGACGATCGTTCCCATATTAAAATCCCGCTCGGTGTTCTCAAGGGCGATCACCAAGCCATGATCCTTGGCGTCGAGCTCTTTCACAATTTCCGCCTCGCTCCGGCCTTTGAATTCGTCAATCACATTTCGCTTATCTTCCATCTCTGTTATTTTAGCAAAAGTTACGAAAAAGAGACAAGAAGTTGACAAAAAGCAAGGTATTGATTTTTTATAGATATTATGATAAAGTATTAGACATGAGCAGTGAACAGTTTACCGGAAGAGGTGAAACCACCCCAGACCAGGAAAATGAGACCAGATATAGATGTCTGACCGAAGTAAGATTAACCCAGTTAGCGATACAAATGGCCCTCCGCGACATTGAGGCGGACGGATCTGAAAAACCGAGTGAAGAAGAGGTAGAATAAATTAAGAGTATAGCACAAATAGCTTCATCGATAGTAAGACATTCAAGGTCATTCCTTAACAAGGTGAAGTAGTCTATCTATACACCAGCTTTAATTAATATAATCTGCTTGTCATACATCCCTTGAAATATACTTTTACGTTAATAATCACCCGCTTTCGGGCGATTATTTTCTTATAGCAAAATCTCTATAACTAGCAAAAGTTGCCTGCGTAATAGTTTGGTTAGTTTTTAGCAAATATTGTTTCACAAAATAATAACCTAGTTTATAGCCCGTCCAGCGCAGTAAGTCATCATTACCTGCATAAAATATTGTGCTGTAATCATAAACTGTATCGTTGAAGTTATTTTGTAATGACTCAATCATAGCATCAATTTCTTTTTGTTTAGTATTTTGCACTTCACGCAGGAAGATCTGTTTATTGTAATTATTAAATCTGTTCATCGCTTCCTCTTCAAGGACAACCGCCAATCCCTCCAGTATCATGCTATCAAACATTGTCTCGGCATATTCTGGAACTTTCTCCCAGCGTAAAGAATGTGATAATTCGTGGCATATTGTTTCGAAGACGAAATCTTCGCTAATCGGGCATTGGCTCTTGTCGATGGGCATCATAATCAGGCGTGAGTGATATGCTCTACCCGCAATGCCATCTTCAGCGATTGTTGGCAACAAGAAAGATGGAGTGACTATAATTACATCGACATTGTAATCGAACTGCTGAAACATTTCCGAGATAAGCATTTCGGCTTTTTTGATTGCTCGGTGAAATACTGAACATTCAGCGCCAGTGAAAGTATTACTGGCGTTAGCTATATGAAGATTGATTTTACCCATAGTAATATTATATAGCTATACTATTAAAAACCACCCCTTCCAGGGTGATTTCTCATAGTGAAATAATTATCGAGCTGTGGTGCGGATGAAAGGACTTGAACCTTCACGTACTTGCGTACACTAGCACCTGAAGCTAGCGCGTCTACCAATTCCGCCACATCCGCATGTGGGCTACGCGTTATTATAGCCCAAAGTTTGCCCAACATCAAGCTTGATTATGTAGCTTACACCACATATTCAGTTCTGCCGCCAATTCCTTTGGCTGCACTTCTGACTTGACTCCAGGATTGAAAACGCCAGACGGGTCAAAAATACTCTTAACTTTGGCGTATAGCCGCTTCTCATCATCGGGCAAATTTTTATAAATAAAGTTGGCTTTCAGTCGTCCATCGCCACCAAAGCCCGCGAACGATCCATTATGCTTGTCGACAATTTGCGCCAATTCGCTAAGTAGTTGCAGAATCTTCTGGCGCTCACTCACCTTTTTGCTGTCAAATGTAGGATATAGGGCAATATAATCGCTTGAAAAATCGATAAAAATTGGCAAACTCACGCCGTACTTCGCTTCCAACGGCTTCACGCTTTCAATAAAACCAGACATTTGCTCTGACGCCATTAAAATCCCAGAAAAGACCCGCGGTGTAATCATGTGAGGTTCGCTTGGCATTTCCGCCAGCGCCAATACAGAATGCAAGCTAAAGACATCTTGTTCTTCCAGATTTATATTTTTTATGTCCACCACCTCTGAGGATTCTAATTTTCTCATTAGCTTTTTCGTCGCCTTATTGCGCGCCCGATCAGAAAACTCATCAAAAATAGCCAGAACCACTACACCCTTAAAACATTCCTTTGGCGCCCACTCAACGATTTTCCCTGCGACTGCTGCCCGACGGAAGAGCCTCCCATCAATCAACTCGACTGACGAGGCCTTGCTCCTTGTAGCCAATTCTATTGCCATCTGGGCGTCCGCTAATCGCTTATACGACGCTGCCACAACCGAATATTCTGGATGAATAAATTGAGCCTTCATGATAACCTCACAAATCACTCCCAGGCTTCCCTGACTACCAACAAAAAGCGGCGTCAAGTCAAACGAACCATCCTTTTGCTTAACCCGAGAAATACCGCTATATCCCACCGTATCTGGCAGGTTTGGATCCATTTGCGAAATCAAATCAGCATTATCTGAGATTAAATTATCAATCTCTCGATAAATCTCACCCTCAAACGTAGATAAACCCTTTTTCTTACTCAGTTCACGCCGCGATACGCGCCCAGTCTGAATCACATCACCATTACTTAAAACGACCTCCAGCTGCTGGATAGATTTGGTTAGGGATCCGTGTGCTCCCGATAAAATTCCGGCTGGAGCTGTACTGATTGCGCCGCCAATCGTGCCATCTTCCGCCACATATCCCGTACGAGGCAGCCCCAATCCTTTATGGGTTGACAGCGCCGCGTTAATTGCCGAGAGTGAAATTCCTGCCTGCACGTGAATCAGTTGCTGGCGAGGATCGATACCAACCACGTGATTCATGTAAGATCTTTCATCAATTGCAATGCCTTTATTTACTGCTGCGCCCGTACCGTCAGTGCCGTTGCCCCGAACAAACACTGGCAGAATGTGACCTTTTTCCGCCAATTGCGAGCAAAACCGCATTACTTTACGAATATCGTTCATACTAGCCGCACGAACAATCATCTCTGGCCGGCGCGCCACTAACCCATTGTCAATCTCCACCTGATTCAAAGCAAAATCTTGAGACACAACCTCGCCACTCAAATGTTCATTCAGATATTTTGCAACCTTATTCATTAATCCTCCTTGGTCTATTACTTTAATTTTAGCATAAGCGCCGCCAGTTGATAAGTAGAAATTGCTTTGATATAATTATGGCATGCGGATGTGGTGGAATTGGTAGACACGCATGCCTTAGGAGCATGTGCCTCACGGCGTGAAGGTTCAAGTCCTTTCATCCGCACCAGGATTTTATTTTTACGGGAGATTAGCTCAGTTGGCTAGAGCGCACGATTCACATTCGTGAGGTCACAGGTTCGAGCCCTGTATTTCCCACCATTTTTGATTCAATTCACGGGGATATAGCTCAGCTGATAGAGCGCAGCATTCGCATTGCTGAGGTCGAGGGTT
>CAUQXD010000002.1:0-34227 GCA_963521995.1 uncultured Candidatus Saccharibacteria bacterium | reverse complement strand
CCTTTGAAAAGGATGGTTGCTTCTTTAATATCGCTGTTTTTTAAGAATTCGCCAGCTTCTGGGGCTGATTGGAAAGATATAGCTTTGCAACCGTTTTTTTCGGCGGCTGGCGCTAGGTAGGTTCTTGACAGATTGCCGACGGTAATAAGCAGGTCTAATTGCTTAGGATCGCAAAGTTTGCCAATTTTTTTATGCTCTACTTCGGATATGTCGCCAAGCTCGTTCATGTCGCCTAAAACCGCGATTTTATGCTTAGCTTCCAGGGAATAGAGGGTTTTCAGGGAATGTTCCATGGCGATAGGGCTGGCGTTATATGTGTCATCTAGCAATGTGCAACCCCGTATGCCGTGTAAGATGTTCATTCTGCCAGAGACGGGCTGGATTTTCTCTAGGGCTGCTGCCACCTCTTCATTATCCATGCTGCAAGCCAGTCCTGCTGCCGCTGCGCCAGTGATGGAACGAATATTATGCTCACCCAGCATGGAAATGGTAATCGTGCGGGACGTTTTTCCGGAAAATTGCAAATTTGCTGCATAGCCGCTACCGGTAAACTTTTTGATTTTTAGGAAAACATCGGCAATTTGATCGCCATAACTAATGCGATTTCCGGCGATGAGAGAATGATATTTTTTATCAATGTCGTGAAGGTTGAATATGGTTTTTTTAGCTGCCTGGCTGATGGACAACTCTTCATGTGCTACTGTGTCCATTGTTTTAAAAAACTCCATATGCTCCGGCGCAACAGAGGTAATAATGGCAATATCAGGCTGCATATACTTGGTGAATATTGACATCTCGCCCGGGCGGTCGATACCGCATTCTTGAATAATAATGTCGGGCGCATCTGGAGTATGAATGCTGGTGCGGGCGTTTGCAAAGACCTTCAGCCAGGCTAGGGGAGATTTGGCGTTTTTCGGTCCGTCGATGCCAAGGATTTCCAGAGGCGCGCTTAAGGTTGTGTTCAAATTGCCGCGGCTATGGCGGACGGTGAACTTTTCTGCCAAAACAGTGGCGGTCGCTGACTTGACGCTGGTTTTACCGACGCTGCCAACTACGGCGATTAGCTTAACTTTGGGGTGAGATTTAAGATATTTCTTAACGTAAGAACCGAGGATTTTTTCTAAGAGATGTTTGAATAATTGCATGGGGATATTATAGCAGAGTTATAGTAATTAAATTAGCACTCGCCCTTGACGAGTGCTAATTTGGTGCGGTACAATGGGTGTATTGTTAACGAAATGGAGGATGATATGGATACACCTATCAAGCCTCTCGGTGACCGCGTGGTAGCGGTGCGCGAGGAGGCGAAGACACAGACGGCCAGCGGATTATATTTGCCGGACAACGCCAAGGAGAAGCCAGTAGTAGCTGAGGTTAAAGCAGTTGGCGGCGATGTCAAGAGTGTAAAGGTGGGCGACAAGATTGTATATAAGGAATATTCGACCACGGATTTGAAAATAGACGGTACGGAATATTTGATCGTCCGCGAGGAAGATATTTTAGCAACGGTTGTTTGAGAAAAGAGGAGTTTTTATTATGGCAAAAAAAGTTTTTTACGATGATGATGCGCGCGCTCGCGTGTTGGGCGGTGCCGAGGCGCTGTATAACGCAGTTAAGGTAACCTACGGGCCAAAGGGCCGCAATGTGGTGATTGCCAAGGGGTTTGGCGGGCCAACGGTGACGCACGACGGCGTGACAGTGGCGGAAGGTATTGAGCTGCCAGAAAACGACGATGAGACGTTGGGTTACAAGGTTGGTGCTGATCTGATCAAGCAGGCGGCTAAGAATCTGAACAAGCAGGCTGGCGATGGCACCACGACCGTGACGGTGCTGACCTATTCGATTTTGAAGGAGGCCAACCGGCTGATCGCAGCGGGTCACAACCCGATGGAACTGCGAAAAGGCATCGAGCAGGCTGGCGCGGAAATTGTCAAAGAACTGAATAAATTAGCTGAGCCAATTGAGGGTAAATCTGAGCGCGTGGCGGAAGTGGCAACCATCTCGGCGGGCGACGCGGAAATTGGCAAATTGATCGCCAGTGTCATCGAAAAAGTTGGCAAAGACGGCGTGGTGACAGTCGAGGCCGGCCAGGGCCTAGAGCTAGAAGCCGAGGTTGTTGAAGGCTTTAGCTTGGATAAGGGCTGGGTCAGTCCGTTCTTCGTCACCGACACCGGTCGGCAAGAGGCGGTCTACGAAAAACCGGCAATTTTGATCACTGATAAGAAAATTTCTAGCGTGCAAGAATTCCTGCCAATGCTGGAGAAATTGGCGCAAAGCGGTAAAAAGGACGTCGTGCTGATCGCTGATGAAGTCGAAGGTGAGGCGCTGAGTATTTTGGTGCTGAACAAGCTGAAAGGTGTGTTTAACACCGTAGCAGTCAAGGCGCCAAGCTTTGGCGATCGCCGCAAGGAGATTTTGCGCGACATTGCGGTCTTGACTGGCGCAACGGTGATTTCTGAAGATCACGGCTTGACGTTTGAGAATGCTGGTTTGGAGGTCTTAGGTTCGGCGCGTAAGGTGATTGTCGGTAAAGACGAGACCACCATTATTGAGGGTGCAGGCAAGCCATCTGGCGTTAAGGAGCGAATTGCTGAGATTAAATCGCTGTCTGACAACGCCTCCAGCGAATACGAAAAAGAACAGTTCGACAAGCGGGCTGCCGCATTGAGTGGCAAGGTGGCCGTCATCAAAGTCGGCGGCGCGACCGAGACCGAGATTGACGAAAAGAAATTCCGCGTGGACGATGCTGTGGCGGCTACCAAGGCAGCCTTGGCTGAGGGCATCGTCGCTGGTGGTGGCGTGACGCTGGTAAACTTGGCTGGCGGCCTGAAGGTAACTGGTGCAGATAGTATCGCGGCTGGTCGGCAGATTCTAAAGGACGCTTTAAAGCAGCCGTTCCTACAGATTATGCGTAATGCTGGCTTGAATGCCGACGCGCTACTGGCGCAAGTCGAAGCGGGCAAGGCTGGATTTGGCGTTAATGTGATGAAGCCTGAGAACGAATTGGTGGATGTCAAAAAAGCTGGCGTCATCGACCCAGCACGCGTCACCAAGGAAGCGGTGCAGAACGCGGTGTCCATCGCCTCGACCGCAGCAACCATGGGCGCACTAGTCGTCGACGTACCAGAACCAGAAGCTCCAGCTGCGCCTGGTGGCATGCCGGGCATGGGGATGATGTAAGGCTGTCCTACTAGTAACAAAAATCCCGCCAGAAGTAGCGGGATTTTTATTGGAAGAATAAGCTAACGAGGGTTTGAAAGGTAGTCAATTTCCTTAATGATGTCCAACAACGCCTGAGCGCGTCGAGCTTCATCAATAATGGCCACAGCCGCATCATGTGCAGGAGCAATGAGACTCTTATCATCCGTTGAGCGGATTAGCAATAAGTAAGTGTCAAACTTTTCCTCTGGGGAAACATCAAGTTTATCGACTAGTGGACGAAGCTCGCTAAGCGCGGTTTGTTTGATAGTATCTAGTGCAGGATCGGTTGTCGTGTCTGTTGGAGTAATGGTTGGTGATACTGAGTTCGTCACAATTGTCGGAGTGACGGCTGGTTCGGTAGTAGTTTGATTATCGTCTTGAGATGTAACGACAGGATCTGGCGAGACGGTCGCTGGATTAATAGTTGGTTCCACTATGTTACTTGTTTCTTCAAATTGTAAATTATTATCAGTGTCCTGTGAAACGCCAGCTAGCACCTTTGCTAATTCTTGGTCGTCACTGATTGATTGACTAGCTCGAGAATCCATTATAACCCACCTTATATATTTAAATTGCTTATGCTTATTATGTTATACTATAGCATGAGCGAACTAAGGAGCGCAATATGTTAGATGATGTAAATGTAATAAAACAATATGATCCAGGTGATGTGCTGGGTGCTGTACTGAATATTCCAGAGCAGGCTACGTATGAGGCTTTGGTTCATGAAGGAGTAAATCAGCGGCGTGATTTTAAGAATATTGTGATTGCTGGCATGGGTGGATCAGCATTGGCAGCAGATATGGTAAGGGTACTAACTACTGGTTGGCTGCATATTCCGTTGGTAGTGGTAAAGGGTTATGATCTGCCTGGATTTGTTGGCGAAGAAACAATGGTTATTACAGTTAGCCATTCGGGCAATACTGAAGAGACGTTGAGCTGTTATCAACAAGCACTGGAAAAACGAGCTTGTTTGGCGGTTATGTCAACGGGAGGAAAGCTAATTGAGCGAGCGAAAGATGATAATGTAACGTATGTTCAAGTGCCAGCAGGCGGGCAGCCACGGATGTCAACTGTATATCATTTGCGAGGGTTGTTGAAATTATTACAACATTTTTGGGTTATTGATGGTGATTTATATAATCAAGTGGCAAATAGCGCTGATTGGCTGCGGGGAGAGATTTCCCATTGGACGGTTGAGTCTCCAGAAATGTCAAATCAGGCGAAGCAAATTGCAAAGTCTACCATTGGTAAGACTGTAGCTATTTTTGGTGGTGAATTAACATGGCCATTGGCGTATAAGTGGAAAATTAGTTGGAATGAATCAGCGAAGAACTTGGCATTTTCTAATCAATATCCAGAATTTAATCATAATGAATTCATTGGCTGGTCGTCGCATCCAGTGGAGAAACCGTTTGCTATCTTTGATATTCGTAGCAATTTAGAGCGTCCGAGGATTCGAGAGCGGATGGAATTAAGTGACCGCCTGTTGAGCGGTAAACGACCAAAGGCGCATGTAATTGAGCTTCAGGGAGAGACGTTGATGCAGCAATTGTTGTGGGGTTTGGTGTTGGCTGATACAGCAAGTATTTATACAGCGGTGCTTAATGGCGTCAATCCCGGGCCAGTGTTGTTGGTGGAAAGATTGAAAACGGAATTAAGTTAATATTTCAAGGATTCGATAGGGTCTCGTTTGGTGGCGTGGGCTGCTGGATATACACCTGAGAGAACGCCGATGACAATTGAAATTCCAATAGCCAAAACCGCTGTCTGCCAATAAATATATGGCGTGAGTGGCAGATACAGACTTATGATGTGGGCGCCAACCAGGCCTAAGATGTAGCCAAAAATCCCACCGAGTAGTCCAATGATTGCGGATTCGATTAAGAATTGATTAATGATGTCCCAGCTAGTGGCGCCAACAGCCCGCCGTACGCCAACTTCGCGCTGACGTTCAGCAACATTAACAAGCATTACATTCATGATACCAATACCGCCAATCAAGAGCGAAATCCCGCCGATTATCGCTAGAACTACTGAGAACAGGCTAACTAAATTAGCTCTCTTTTCGTTAATTTCATCACCAGAAACAATACGGTAATTTTTATCATTGTCATGGTTTTTCTGCAAAATGGTGTCGGCGGTCGTTATGTTAGAAGCCAGATTTTGGTGACTGCTGCTGGTCATAATAATTTGTTGAATTTGCGGTGTTCCTTGGGTGAATTTCTTAATTGATGAAAGCGGTACGATGGCGGCATTATTAAAATTGATATCCAAGTAGCTCACGGGATTTTCAATATTTTTTAATACACCAACGACAGTTAGCGGCTGATTACGGATAAAAATGACATTTCCAATAGATTTTTCGGTGCCAAATAAATCGACTGATAATTGCTGTCCAACAATGACACCGCCTGTATCGTCGATAAATTGTCCGTAAGCAACTTGTAGATTAGCAACATCTTTAAGCGAGCCGGTACTACCAATTAACGCAGCGTTTTGGGTATCAATTTTACCATCACGAGCACGTAATACAGTGTCTAAAAAAGCAATTGGGGCCGCGTTTACACCAGTGATTATACCCAGATCGTTTGAGTCTTTCTCGGTCAAAGTATTAACCGTAGTAGCACTATCAGACTCAGTTAGCAGGTTGGTGCCAGTCTTTTTATTGCCAGATTTAACGATGGCAACAGGGGAATTTGTAGATGGAATATCGCCGCCAAACAGACGGCTGATACCACCCGCTAAGGACAATACTATGGTGATGCTAGCAATACCAATAGTTACGCCCATGACGGTCAAAAATGTTCGTCCGCGATTGGCTTTTAGGGCCTGAGTGGCGTTCTCAAAATGGTTATTTATCAATATTTTCATGACTTTTTCGATCCTGTTTTCTTTGAAGATTTTTTCTTCTTTGGCTTTTTCTTGGACTTTGGCTCTTCTTCTTCAATTAATTTTTTAGTGAACTTGCGTTTCTCTTTATGTTCATCGGTGTCGATTCTACCGTCTAGCATGGTAATCACACGGCTGGCATAATGAGTTAACTCTGGGTTGTGAGTAACCATAATAATAGTATTGCCGCGACGGTGTAAGTCGGATAATTCTTCCATAATGAGGTGGCTAGACTTGCTGTCTAAGTTGCCAGTTGGCTCGTCTGCTAAGATAATTGATGGATTATTGACTAACACCCTAGCAATTGCCACGCGCTGGACTTGCCCGCCAGATAATTGATGAGGCATGTAATATTCTCGCTCGCTTAAATGGAAAGTTTTAAGGATGCGACTGGCCTCCTGAAGTCGCTTAACTTTTCTTAGGCCTTTGTAGGTTAAGGGTAGGGCTACGTTTTCAATCACGGTTAAGCGGGGGATAAGATTAAAGTTTTGAAAAACGAAACCGATGTGCTTGGAGCGAATTTTAGCCCGATGTCGTGAATTGAGATTATCAACAGCAACGTCGTCCAGATAATACTCGCCCTCAGACGGTTGATCTAATAGACCAATCGTATTTAATAAGGTGGTCTTACCGCAGCCGCTAGGTCCCATGATGGCAATAAATTCGCCTTTTTTGACTGTCAAATCGACGTTGTCTAGAGCTCTTATTTCAGCATCACCAAAACCAAACCTTTTAGTGACATTAATAAGTCTGATACGTGGTGGAATTGATTCTTTCATCTACGTTCTATTATAGAGGCTAAACAGCAATATATGCAACCATAAGGGCCAATATAGTTGTGGTATAATTATCAACAAGGAAGGATGCAGGAGTGGTTGAACTGGCACGCCTGGAAAGTGTGTAGGCTCTTCACGGGGTCTCCGGGGTTCGAATCCCCGTCCTTCCGCCAGAGAGACTAATTCATGCCAAAGCAGAACACAAAATTAGAATCAATTGCAAAAATCCTAATCATCGATGGTGACGGTAATGTTTTAACCTTGACTTTGAGCGAACACTTAAAATATCCAGAGAAGTCATATCAGCCGGACTTGCCGGGTGGAATCGTGGATGCGGGTGAGCCGGAGAACTTGGGGGTAATCCGCGAGGTGCAAGAAGAATGCGGAATAGACTTAGATCCAGCAAAAATACAATTAGCGTACACCGAGACTGCATATGATGAGAAAGAGAATAAGTCGGTTACGAAGCTATTATACATCACACATTTGGATAATACGCCGGCAGTGACGCTGAGCTGGGAGCATAGCGATTATAAATGGGTGTCTGTCGCTGAGTTGCAGAACATTAATATGCGTCCTTTTTTCAATTGGGCAATTCAGTACGTAATCGCACACAAGATAATTTAGTTATAGTAGCGGTTTAGCTTGCCGCGAATTCACTCACTAAATAAAACGGCCCAGCAACAACGACGTATGTATCAAGTTGCCGGGCTTTTTTGATGGCTTTTTCTAAGGCTTTGTTTGGATTATGTTCAATCTCGACGGCAGATTTCATGACACGGCGGATGGTTTCTGGCGGTATGTTGCGGTGACTTTTGCCGTAATTGGCGCTGAATGTGGTGGCGTAGGTTAGTTGCGCCAGACCGTCAATTATGGCAAGTGATTCTGCTAGCGACGAATGCTTATTTTGCCCGAATGCTACTACGAAGATAGGTTTTTTATCCGGATATAATTTCCGCAATGAATCAATCAAGGCGCGGATTTTCTGCGGATTATGGGCAACATCAAATATGATGTTAACTCCATCAACATTGCGCTTCTCTAACCGTCCGGGAATAGTGATATGCACGGATTTTTTTTGGCAGAGGCGGCTTTTTATCTAGCGCCAGCCGCTTTTCAACGGCGCGGTATGCCAATGTCCAATTCCGCTGCTGAAAATCCGGCAGTATCTTCAGAAAATCGTCAATAATTGGCGAAGCAATTGAGAACTGCGAGAACTGTGACTCTGCGTGTTGCCGAACAACCATTTCAATTTCAGAAGCTTGTCGGTTCATCACGACTGAATTGCTTTGATGGATAATGCCAGCTTTTTCTTGGGTGATTTCTGTCAGAGTATTGCCTAATAATTTCGTATGGTCTAGTCCAATATCAGTGATGACGCGTACAGTTGGCGAACGGAAAATCACGTTGGTTGTATCTAGCCGACCGCCAATTCCAACCTCAATTATGATATAATCAACGTCTATTTTCTTAAATAGCCAAAAACTAAAAATTGTCAAAAATTCAAAATAGGATGGATGCAGGTTGTGTGCTACGCAAAGGTTGGCAAACGCTTGAAAATAATGCAAATATTCTTGTTCGTGTAGCGGCTGCCCGTTGATTAGCGAGTGCTCGACGACGCTGGCGATATGCGGTGACACTAATGTGCCGGTAGTATAGTCAGCCCGGTTCAGTAAACTGGTAGCATAATAAGCAGTCGATCCTTTACCAGAGGTACCGGCGATGTGGACGGCGGGAATTTGATTTTGCGGACTGCCAAGAGTTTCCAAAATATGCGCTACATACGCCAGCCGATTATGTTTTTTGGGCGGATGGGCGATTAACTCGTTCAAAAAATAAGTGATGTCGCGCATTGAGGCAAATTTCATACCGTATCTGATTATAGCAAAAATAGGTTGTAAAATTTACCAAATGTCTTGAAAAACACTAGATGTAGCGGCTATAGTTAGTGTTGTACGCTATATATGTAGCGAACCCATAAATAAACAAAAAGGCAAATTATCCAAATGAGCCACCAGATGGGGTACTGGCGGCTGATTTTTAGCAGGGCAAATTAAGGAGGGTACATGCAACAAATCAACGTCATCAAACGCGACGGAACGAAAGAGCCGTTTGATGCCAATAAAATTAATGCGGCGATTTTGAAGGCTTGCGACGGACTGCCAGATCAGGTTTCTAAGGTGGTGCAGGTGGCAACCGAGCTGCAGCTGACGCTATTTGACGGGATTACCACCGAGCAGCTCGATCAGGCCGTCATCCAGACGACACTACAGAATGTCAAGGATGATCCAGATTATGATAAGATCGCAGCGCGATTATTGCTGAAAAATATTTACAAAAATACACTAGGTGATTACGAGACAGCAGACGAATTAAAGAAATTGCACGCGCGGGAGTTTCCGAAGTTTGTTAAAGCGGCGGTCAAAGATGGCTTACTTGATGAGCGGATGGCTGATGGCCGGTTTGATTTGAAAAAATTGGGCGAAGCATTACGGCCAGAACGCGACGATCTCAGTAAATACCTCGGTGTGATGACTAATAAAAACCGCTACGCCTTGCGCAAACAAAGCGGCGACCCGCTGGAAACGCCGCAATTTACTCATATGCGTATCGCTATGGGACTTAGCTACAATGAGCCAGATCCAACTGCGGCCGCGATTGAATTTTATGAACACATGAGCCAATTGGAGTACCTGCCGGGCGGCTCGACGCGGGTCAATGCTGGCGGCTCCTTCCCGCAGCTCTCTAACTGCTTTTTACTAAATGTCGACGATGATATGGAATCAATTGCCAAGAGTGTGCGCGATACGATGTTTATCGCCAAGGGTACTGGCGGTATCGGCATCGGTTTTACTAAGTTGCGGGCGGCCGGCAGTCCAGTTAAGACCACTAACACCGAATCAACTGGTCCGATTCCCTTTATGAAGATGATTGATACGGCGTTGTTTGCGGTTAGCCGTAAGGGCAAGAAAGCTGGCGCAGCGGCCATTTATATGGAGAACTGGCATCTTAATTTTGGGCAATTTATTGATTTGCGCTCCAATTCTGGCGACCCGTACATGCGGACGCGCTTTGCCAACACTGCGGTATTTATCTCTGATGAATTTATGAAGCGGGTGCAAAAAGACCAAGATTGGTACTTGTTTGATCCAGCGGAAACGCCAGATCTGCCCGAGCTATATGGTGAGGAGTTCTCGGCGCGTTATAAGGAATATATTAAGCTAGCCGAAGCTGGCAAATTGCGGGTCTTTGAAAAGATGTCAGCTCGCCAGCAATTTAAGCAGATTTTGACTAGCCTGCAGGCTACTAGCCATCCGTGGTTAACCTGGAAGGACACTATTAATGTGCGGGCACTGAATAATAACACTGGTACAATTCATTTGTCCAACCTCTGTACGGAAATTACCCTGCCTCAAGACAAGGATAATATCGCCACCTGTAACTTGGTTAGTATTAATCTGTCGGCGTTTTTGCGTGAGGATAAGACGTGGGACTGGGACCGTTTGCAAGAGGCTTCACGGGCAGCGATTCGGCAATTGGATAATCTAATCGATATTACCGAGACGCCAGTTAAAGAGGCAATGCACGCCAACCAGCAGACGAGAGCTGTTGGCCTGGGCATGATGGGTTTTTCGGACGTGTTGGAAAAACTCGGTTATTGCTATGAATCGAGCGAAGCCTATGAGTTGATTGACCAATTGACGGAGTTTATCAGTTATCACGCCATAGACCAGTCAGCGGATTTGGCGACCAAGTTAGGTAGTTATCCGACATATAGGGGCAGCGGCTGGAGTAAGGGTGTTTTGCCGATTGATACGGTGGCGGAATTGTCGAATAATCGCAAGGTTAAGGTGAAAATTGATAACAAAACCCGTCTAGATTGGGATAAATTACGCAAAAAAGTTAAAAAAGGCATGCGTAACGCCACTTTGATGGCCATTGCACCGACCGCTAACATCGGTCATGTGGCGGGGACGACCCCGGGGATTGATCCGCAGTTTGCCCAGATTTTTAGTCGTTCAACGTTGAATGGTAAGTTTTTGGAAGTGAATAACAACCTGGTGCGCGACCTTAAGCAATTGAATTTGTGGGACGAAATAAAAGAGGAAGTGTTCGCTAATCAAGGTGATATTCAGCACATTGATGCCATTCCGCAGAAACTGAAAGATGTGTATAAAACCAGCTTCCAATTAAGCCCATATGCGTTCATTGAAGTGGCGGCCCGGGCTCAAAAATGGGTTGACCAGGCAATTAGCCGTAATATGTATCTGGAGACTCGCGATATTGATGAATACGTGGAGATTTATTCTGAAGCGTGGCGGCGTGGTTTGAAAACGACTTATTATCTGCACGTCAAGCCGCGTCATCAATCAGAGCAGACCACAGTGTCGGTGGAAAAATTAGCAGAACAGAAGATTCGAACTGGTGCTAAAACGCGCGGTTTTGGATTTGCCAAGGTTAATAAATAAAATAAAGGAGGAACGATATGGAATATCAAGATACATTACCGGGAATTGATTTGTTGGCGAAGGAAGCAGCACAGCGAGCTGTTGGGCAAGAAGCATTATTTACAGTAGCTATAATAGAGGAGGATGAATAGATGGGTATTTTAGGTTCAGGACTACGCGACGGTTTATCACTGCACCCAATTCGCTACCCATGGGCATATGATTTATACAACCAAGCAGTGGCTAACACCTGGTTTCCAAACGAGGTCCAGCTGGTGCAGGATTTGGCGGATTTTGAGAAACTCAGTGATGAGGAAAAGCACGCGCTTAAAACGGTAATTAGCTACCTCAATCCAAACGAGCTACTGATCAACAAGTCGCTGGCCTTTGGCATTTACCCGTATGTCAATGCCGCTGAAGCGCAGCTCTATCTGTCAAAACAGATGTGGGAAGAAGCCAACCACTTCATGACCTTTGAATATATCATTGAGACATTTCCGTTTGACCGTGAGGAAATTTATGCGGCGGGCTTTGGCAAGAAATCGCTGGCCGACAAGGCAGATTTCCAGAACAGGCACCTGGATGTGATGCTGGATCCAAACCTTGATATCTATACGCTGGAGGGTAAGAAAGACTTTGTCCGTTCACTTGTGGCCTATAATATTGTACTGGAGGGCATTTGGTTCTACTCGGGCTTTATGGTCGGCATGAGCTTCCGCCAGCGTAACTTGCTGCGTAATGTCGGTACGCTACTGGACTGGATCACCAAGGACGAGAACTTGCACTTGACTTTCGGTATCAATTTGCTACTGACTATTTTGGACGAGAATCCAGAACTGCAAACCCAGGAATTTGCCGAGGAAATTCGTAACCTCATCTTGCAGGCGGTGGAGCTGGAGAAAGAGTATAACAAGGACATGCTACCAAAGGGCATCTTGGGCCTGAACGCTGATTATGTTAACCAGTATGTCATGCACATGACTGACCGCCGCTTGGTTGAGCTTGGGTTTGAGCCAGAGTACAACGTGGCCAACCCAGCCAAATGGATGGCTACGGCAAATGACACTTTGGAGTTGGTTAATTTCTTTGAGAGTACCAACACCAGCTACGAGGTAAATACCACGAAGTAACTGCCATGGACAAAATTACAACAGATATTTTAGACACAGTTGAAGTTGGCGCTTTGGCTACCGTCAATCGCGATAGAACACCATTAATTACGCCGCTCCACTTTGTACGTTATAAAAACGACAACATTATTTGGATTTCTGACCGGCAATCCCGCCATGCTGTTAACGCCTATCGCAGCGGTGTTGTCGAATTTGTCGTTTGGAACGATCAAAAGAGTGCTGTATTTTTGACAACAAAGGTGCGAGAGCTACCAGAGGCAGAAGAGGCGGCGGCTTTGGAGGCCTATGCTAACAAGCTGGGCGACTTTATGCCGCGCGTGGAAAATAGACAAATTTACATCATGCCAATCGGTAGTCTTGATGAAAAAACTACAACAGGAAATTGGCTGCACTATGTTGCATAAGCACTACATATAGCGTATTATAAGCATAAGCGATACTAAATATATAGAAAGACAGGAACATGAACGCAAGTCAAATTATTTCTGACGACATGACATTGGAAGAAAAATTAAGCGCCATTGACGCGGCCTTAAAAGCGGCACAGGAAACAGCTGACGACCAAGCTAGTGCAAATGGTAGTGTTGCTGCACCCATTGATCCAGCTAGTCTGACAATTTGCGACGGTTGCGAATAAGGTACGTCTAAGAAGTGCCTATTATTGACAATATAGAGTTATTTATTGTATAATAACGGGGCTATGGAGTCATCTGGAAAAATTTTTTTATCTGGACATCCTGCAGTAAAAAAGATTAAAGCTGCTGGCGAACAGCTGGGCTTACCAAAAGCGGATATCCGTTTGTCTTTGGGTCTCAAGGCCTTGATGGATGTAATGCACGGCCGTGGTGAAGTTGGTGTATCCGGTGAAGATAATCTAATTGAGGCAGCAGAAAGGGCTAAGGAGAATAATAGAGGGCTGGTAGTGGTGACGTCACACGAGTCTGGTCTTGATGTGCCTACTGCTAGCTATCTGGCTTCCTTGATGGGCAAGACTGCTATTGGCATAGCTTCGACCAATAGTGATTGGATTAAAAAAGATGTCGGTGGATTTAATGCGGAGCCCATCCAGTACATCCTAACAGGAATAAAAAACTTTATTCGTGTACCATATAAATGGATAGATCGAAAAAATAAAAGACCAGCTCCCTTTTCTGAAGGTGATTATAAAGAGGTCGTTGAACGAGTTAAGAACGGTGAAATATTGGTTATGGCAGGATTTTCAGACCATGAATCAGTGGAGCATCGTAAGATTGGTTCTGCAGCAGTGCATGTTGCCGCAGCAGCTGGAGTTGAGATTTTACCGATATCTGTCTCAAGCGATAAGGCGGAGGATTTTTCTGGTGGACCATCTGCGGCCGTATTGAAGGATCATAAACTAAAAATTGATATTGGTGAGACTGGAGACGATTGGTCTGACGTAATTAGCCATTCTTATAGAAAAGCCAGCCCTAAAACAAAGAAGGCCATACGACGCATGATTAGGAATGATTTGGCGAATCATGGGGTATTTAAGAAGATAGTCAGTAAAGGCAATCGTCAGTTGTCTAAAAAGTAAACTGGCTTGACTTACATACACCTCATTGACAAATTAAAAATAATGTGATATCATTTTACTATATAAAAAATAAAACAAAAAGGAATAAAATGGCTGAAGAAAAAGATGTTCATAATTTGGCGGAAAGTGTCCTAAGTCGAGATGACATGTCGGCATTGGCGTATGTGTTACAGCACGTCAAGGGGTCTAGTCCGAGCTCAGTGACAAGGTTGGGTTTGGAAATGAGCGAGCTTGATGACGCGGCGTAGGCTGTTTTGTTTGAGGTAGATAATCGTTCGCCTCTGTTGTATACTAATGAGGTATGGAACAGATTATTTCTCAGGCGGTGAAGCAACTTTTTGATCAAGATGTATCGGTGCAATTGACGCGCCCCGACCCGAAATTTGGCGATTTTGCGACCAATGCAGCGCTACAATTAGCCAAACCGCTGGGTAAGAATCCGCGCGAGATTGCTGAGTCGATTGCTGAAGAGCTGCGCGGCCGCCAGGAATTTAGCGAGGTTAGCGTGGCTGGACCTGGCTTTATTAACATGAAATTAAGCGATCAAGCGGTGTTGGATTCGCTGAAAGTGCGGCCAGCGACTAATCGTGCAGGCAAGACGGTCGTTATTGAGACCAATTGTCCAAATCCGTTTAAGGCCATGCATATCGGCCACGCCTTGAATGCGATTTTGGCGGACACGATGGCGAATTTGCTGGCGGTAGATGGTGCGTCGGTGCACCGGGTGAGTTACCACGGCGATGTCGGCACACATGTCGGCAAGAGCATGTGGGCGATTCTGCGCAAAATTGACGGTGATGTTAGTAAATTAGACGCCATTCCGGCTGACAAGCGCAACGAGTTTATGAGCCGTATGTATGTTGAAGGGGCGCGGGCAGCCAAGGAATCACCAGAGGCACGGGCAGAAATTGACGAGCTAGCCAAGCAATCGTTTGTGCTGGATGATCCGCTATATAAGCAGGTGTACGAGATTTGTAAGGCCTGGAGTTTTGATGAAATTGATGCCAATGTGGCGCGGCTAGGCAATGTGCCAATTGAACGGCGTTATGTCGAGAGCGAAACCGAAGTACCGGGTAAAGCCTTGATCAAAGCAAAAACCCCAGAGGTCTTTACCAAATCAGATGGTGCGTACATCTTCAAAGGTAGCCAATACGGTGCGTTTGATAATGTGTTCATCGGTTCGCATGGCAACGGGTTGTACGGCGCGCACGATATGGGGCTGATTCAGTTGAAACATCAAGATTATCCAAACCTAGATTTGTCAGTTACTGTCAATGGCGAAGAGCAGGCAGCGTATTTCCGCGGGGTAATCGCGGCTAGTGAATTGGCGATTCCAGAACTGAAGGGCAAATTGTTTAATTATGCGACTGGCCTCGTCAAACTAACGACCGGCAAGATGAGTTCGCGTACTGGCGAGGTGATTACCATTGACTGGCTGTTTAACGAGTTCAAGAAGGCCATCACCCAAGCTGGCGGCGAGCCGACTGACGAGGTGGTGGCGGGTGCATTGCGTTATCAATTTTTGAAGGTGAAAATTGGTAGCGACGTGGTGTTTGACATCAATGATGCGGTTAGCTTGACGGGTAACACCGGTAACTACCTGCAATACGCACACGCTCGGGCGCGAGGAATTTTGGCAAAATCTGAGCAGGCAGTCACGTTCCCAACGGAATTGTTCGACGAAGACCGGCTGCTGGTGAGGAAAATGAGCGAATACGCTGAGGCGGTTAACCGGGCTACCGAAAGTTTGGAGCCGCATCATGTTTGCGCCTATCTGTTTGAGCTGGCACAGGAGTTTAACCGCTACTATGAGAAAAATCAAGTTGTCGGCAGCGATAAAGAAGCGCACCGCGTTGGCTTGGTGGCGGTGTATGCTGACATTTTGAAGGCAGGGCTAGCTGTTCTGGGTATTGTGGCGCCGGAACACTTGTAAAAAATAGTCTTTTATTATATAATAACGTCGTTATGAACGAGCGATACTTGGCGGCTCAGCTATTTACACCGAAAAGTAGTATTGCAGAGCGGAACCCTCATATTCATCGAGAATTGTTACTGGAATCACAACAACTTCGCGCTATAAACGATGAGTATGAGCAGTCGCCAAAAACCTTTGATGATACAGCTAGAGCGGCCATGTCCGTCGCGTCACTTGTTCGGGAGACGCTTGACTTTGCTCCAACAAGTAATTCTTCGCAGCCACTCCGAGCGGAAATTATTGCCGAGACTGAGGTGGCCAATTGCTTTGGGCATACAATTGTGACGTCCGAGTGTTTGGAGAGGCTGGGTATTGAGCACTTCATTAGTTACGCTAATCAGCACACATTTATTACGTTATTTGATAGACAAAGCGACCGGTCATTTATGATAGACGTTAAGACAGAGGAGCTATGTTGCGAAATGACGGGAGCGGTTGGTCGTGAGAATCCACTTGATCAATTATGGTGTGGGCAATTGCGGGCTGAGAATAGCTTATTTACTGATGAATTGTTAATGCGGCAATTGCCGCAGTCAATTAACCGGGAAAATTTCTTGGCAGTGCGTGGATGGTTGAGGTTTCCGGATCCTCAATTGGAGCATCGTGATTCTCGGCGAGGCTCAATATTACAAATGTTTACATTGCCGTCTATTCCTGGAAGACTGTTGTTGCTTGATGAGTATAATGCCCGAATCGATCAACTGCGTGGGAAGTATGAGGAAGCAGCTAGTGCGCTGGTGGATCTACCTGGTTTATATCTTGATGTTGATCCGCGGAACAACTTGGAAGAAGTGGGGAAGTTATGTAAACGGCTTATTGTGCAAGGCTATGATGAGCTGGCTATTGAAGTGGCTAGAATGGTTAATGAAAGCTTACCGGATGATGACCATTCAAAAAATAAGCTATTTCTACCTGATATTGTGCGACGGGTTGCCAAAAAGAACGATGATATCGGTCTGCTACGTAAGGCTATACAACTATATGAGTCTTTACCTCGTAATAGTTTAACTGAAGGTAAACTAAGGGCTGCTAAGAGGGATCTCGATAAGCTATGATAAAATTAAACGGATAACCGTCACAAAGGAGTTTTTATGGTAACAAAATCTACTGAGTCGAAAAAGTCGACTGCCAAGAATGTTAAAACGGCAAAGACTACTGCCAATAAATCAGCTAAAAAGTCAATTGCCAGCAGCGCCAAGGCTGTCGTGAAGGCGGTGTCTGCTAAGGATAAAAAGGTCGTGCGCGAGGCAATCAAAGATAGCCATATGGGCGGGTTTGTTAATTTTATTCGCGAACAAGGTGTGGTTGGTATGGCTGTCGGTTTGGCAATTGGTACGGCGGCTGGCGACACGGTTAAGAAAATGGTGACGGCATTTATCGACCCGCTGGTACAGCTGATTGTTGGCTCGCAAAAGGGGTTGCAGTCAGCATCATTTACGTTGGAAATTGCCGGGCGTAAGGGTGAATTTCTGTACGGGGCGTTTATTAGCTCGTTGATCACATTACTGGCGGTGGCGTTTGTGGTATATGCGATTGTACACCTGTTTAAGCTCGATAAATTAGATAAGAAAAAAGATTAATCGGGTTTTGAAGAACATATCCGCCGGACAAATCCGGCGGATTTTTATATAAAACGATTTATGTCAGGACAAGGTATATTATACTCAATAAACTAGGAGATAAGCGTACCGACTGGCTGGCCGCTGCTAGCCCGGGCAATATTGCCGTCGGTGAGTAAGTCGCAGATAATAACCGGGATGTGTTCATCCATAGCCAGGCCGATGGCAGCTTTGTCCATGACGGTGATGTCAGGGTTGGTCAGCGCTTCGTGATAGCTGAGCTGATCAAATTTGGTAGCATCAGGGAATTTGGTAGGATCTTTATCGTACACGCCATCAACTTTCGTTGTTTTAATCACAACATCGCATTGCATTTCTAGGGCGAGATTGAGAGCGGCGGTGTCGGTAGTCAGGAACGGCCGGCCAGTGCCGCAGGCAACGATGACCACCCGACCTTTTTGAATGTGGCTGAGCGCCCGGCGAAAGGTGTAGTGGTCGATAAATTGATTAATTTCTACAGTTGACAGGGCGCGGGTTGGCAAGCCAGCATCGTTGAAGACATCAGCCAGGGCGATGGCATTCATTAGGGTAGAGAGCATGCCGATATTATGGGCTGAGACAGGCTGGATGCCGTGGCCGATGATTTGGTTGCCGCGGACATAATTGCCGCCACCAACCATGATGACGATTTCGGCGCCAGTTTCTAGCGCTGGTTTGATTTGTTCGGCAATCCAGCGAGCCCGTTTGGGGTCGAAGCCGCTGGCGAACTCGCCTTGGAGCTGTTCGCCGGATAATTTGAGGAGGATACGTTTAGCCATGGTTTTAGTGTAGCACGCTGCAAGGAAGTGGTAAAATAGAAACATGAAAGCCAGTTTTAAGCCGAAAAAGATTTTATGGATGGATTTGGAAATGACCGGGCTGGATCCGGTGCGCGATGAGATTTTGGAGGTGGCGGCGATTGCTACTGATTGGGGTTTTACGGAGATTGCAACGTATGAGGGAGTTGTGCAACATGACCCAGAGAAGCTGAGTAAGTTACTGGATCGAAATGCTAGCTTTTGGAACGAACATCCAGAGGCGCGGCGTGGTTTGGAGGAACAAAATGCCTCGGGCAAGCTGCTGGCCGAGGTGGAACGTGAGCTGCTTACGTTTTGCGATGAATATTTTGCGGATGAGCCGCGGATTTTACTGGGTGGTAATTCAATCCACCAGGATCGTCGGTTTATCGACCAATGGTGGCCTACTTTGTCAAAAAGACTACACTACCGGATGTTGGATGTCAGTGCCTGGAAAGTGGTGTTTGAAGGTAAATATGGCAAGAAATTTGCTAAACCAGAGGATCATCGAGCGTTGGAGGACATCCGCGGTAGTATCATGGAACTACAATATTATTTGAAGAAGGTGAAACAATGACTCATAAACAATTTGAAGAGTTTATTCTGAGTTTGCCAGGTGTGTGGCTGGACTATCCGTTTGGCGAGAATGTTGCGGTATATAAGTTCGGTCGGGACAATGACGGCGCAGGGAAGATGGTGGCACTAGTGACCGAGGGCTCGAAGCCCTTGCGGGTCAGTCTGAAGTGCGACCCGTTGCTGGCTGAGAATCTCCGCGAGAAGTACGAAACGGTATTGCCAGGCTATCACCTAAATAAAAAGCACTGGAATACTATCATCTGCTCAGGACAATTGAGTGACGAAGAGATTTTTGACTTGGCGCGGCTAAGCTATCGGCTAGTGGCGGAAGCCTAACTCGACTTAATTATTTGATTAATTTGTTTTTGGATATTTTCCAAATCAGTGGCGGTTTTTTCTAGCCATTGTCGCATGGCCTTCGACTTGGTGGATTTATACACCTTTGACATCATGGCAATAGTATCGGTTATTTGTATGTTCATTTCATGGGCATAAGTAATGTCTAGCTGTGTATTAAGCGCTGCGTCGTCTAGTTTTTCTTCCAGCTTATCTGATGGGTCAAGGGCGAGAATTTCCTTTTTCTTATCTTTGTAATCGATGCCAGTTGCTTGCAGTGGATCACTCAAAGATGCTTCTGCGGTAGTTAAGACAGATACTAATGAGCTATTTGTAGTCTGTAGAGAAGTTGATCGGAATTTATTATTATATTTTTGGGAAATAGTTAGCAATTTGTTAACGCGCGCCGCCACATGCGAAGATGTAGTCTTAGGCATAGCGTTCTGTGAGAAAATAAAAATTGCAACTAACGTTAAGAATCCTATGAGTCCTAAAATAGCCATGATTATTTTAGTTTTTTTATCGAAACCTTCTACCGGTGGAGGCGTAGCAATTTGATTGAGATAATCAATACCTTGAGATGGATTATTAAAATTATCTGGATACATGTATCTATTTAAGCACAAACGATAACAGAGGTAAAGAGTGATATAATAAAGACATGCAAGATGCCAAAGAAGAAGTGCGGGCGCGGCTGAATATTGAGGATGTGATTGGCGAATATGTTCAGCTGAAGCGGGCGGGTCGTAATCTGAAGGGACTTAGTCCATTCACTGATGAGCGGACTCCAAGTTTTATGGTCAGTCCGGAAAAACAGATTTGGCATGATTTTTCTTCGGCCAAGGGTGGTGACGTGTTTTCATTTGTGATGCTGGTGGAAGGAATGGATTTTCGTCAGTCGTTGGAGCATTTGGCGCGCAAGGCGGGCGTGGATTTGAATTTGTTTTCTCATGGTGATGGACGGACGGCCAAACGGCGGGCGCGGGCGCGGGAAGCGCTGAAATTAGCAGCGAATTTTTATCAGCAAAATTTGGTGAAAAATTCGGTGGCGCTCAAATACGCAGTGAAAAAACGGCGGCTGAATCGGCAGACGATCGGTGATTTTGTCATCGGCTATGCGCCAGATCAGGGCGATGCGCTGACGAAAGCGCTGGAGAAGCGGGGGTTTTCGCGCCGGGAACTGGCTGACGCGGGGCTGGTGAATCGGTTTGGCGGTGACTTGTTTCGGGGGCGGATGATGGTGGCCTTGAGCGATAGCAGTGGCGAGGTGGTCGGCTTTACAGGGCGAATTATTCGTGATGACCCCAGGGCGCCAAAGTATCTGAATACGCCGCAGACACTGCTATTTGATAAATCGCGCCATATTTTCGGGCTGTATCAGGCGAAAGAGGCGATTCGTAAGAGCGACGCTGCGGTGATCGTCGAGGGGAATTTGGATGTGGTTAGCAGCCACCAAGCCGGCGTCAAAAATGTGGTGGCGACGGCAGGAACGGCGATGACGCTGCAGCATTTGAAGGCGCTGAGCCGGCTGGCAGGGCGGATTCGCCTGGCGTTTGATGGCGACCGGGCGGGCGTCAGTGCGACCGAGCGGGCGATCAATTTGGCGCAAGAAATTGGCGTGGAACTAGAGGTGGTGAGTCTGCCGGATGATGTAAAAGATCCGGATGAATTGATTCAAAAGGATGCGGCATTATGGAAAACAGCGGTTGAGCGGGCGCAGCCGGCGGTGGATTGGGTGATCGCTCGGCACGCCGAAATGGAAGATTTGGCGACGGCTGAGGGCAAGCGGCGATTTTCAACAACTGCGCTGAGAATCGTGCGCGGCTTGAAAGATCCGGTGGAGCAAGAGCATTACTTGGCGGTGATTTCTAAAAAAACTGGCGCTTCGATTACTGCCTTGAAGGCGAAACTGGCGGGTGAAAAAACAGTAAATCAACAGCTAAGAAAAACTAAAATTGACAAGGAAAAACCGCACCCAGTTCAAGATGAAACCGAAGATATGCTAGCGGGGCTGGCGGCAAGCGAAAAAACAGTGCGGCGCTGGCTGGCAGCGATTTCCGGCGAGATGCTTGAGAATGACAATGCGCGGCAATTAATTGGCTATTTGCGGGAAAATTTGGACATTGACCTAAGTAATATTCCTCAAGGCTTGCAAAAAATTGAGCAGTATGTGAAAATAGTACAGTTAAAAAGTGAAAGTCGTTATGCCAATTGGGAGCAGAAAAGCTTGGATGAAGAAATGGCTCGGCTAGTCAGGCAAATAACAATAAAACATCGCGAAAACCAAAAGAATCAATTGTTAACCCAGCTGCGGGAAGCTGAGGCGGCGGGCGACGAGGTTTTATCCCAGAACTTGCGCCAGAATCTGAACCAGCTGATTAAGGAGAAAATGTGAGCGACGATACGACTACCAAGCCGGCAAATTTGAACGACGATGCGGATTTTGATCCGGCAGCTATAGACGAGGAAGAATCGGAAGATTTAACCTCGCTTTCGACTGGTCAATATTTGGATGATGTGTCGGACGATTCGGTGCGGCTGTATCTAAGGGAAATTGGTAAAATTCCGCTGCTAAGCGCCGAGGAAGAGATGGAGCTGGCGCGCCGGATTATTGAAGGCGATAAGAAGGCTAAGGATAAGATGGCCGAGGCGAACATGCGTTTGGTGGTGTCAATTGCCAAGCGATATTCGGGGCGCGGTTTGGATTTCCTAGATTTGATCCAGGAAGGAAATACTGGCTTGCTCCGGGCAGTTGAGAAGTTTGATCCGGATAAAGGATTTAAGTTTTCAACATACGCGACGTGGTGGATTCGCCAGGCGATTACCCGGGCGATTGCCGATCAGGCGCGAACGATTCGTATTCCAGTTCACATGGTGGAAACCATTAATAAATTACTGCGCACGCAGCGGCGAATGACACAGGAGCTGAACCGCGAACCGACGATTGAGGAATTGTCTAAAGAACTAGACATGGAGCCGGAGAAAATTGAATATGTCATTAAGATTAAGCAAGATATTTCTTCCTTGGATGCTGGTGTTGGTCGTGATGGTGAAGATGATGATTCGGTGCTGCAGGATTTTATTGTTGATGAAGATACTGTTTCGCCAGAAGATTCGGCGTCAAACCAGCTGCTAAAAGAACAAGTTCAAGATATGTTATCCAGTTTAAGCGACCGCGAGCAAAAAATTGTGCGTATGCGGTTTGGGCTAGATAATGGCAAGAATCACACGCTGGAAGAAGTTGGCCAGGAATTTGCAGTGACGCGCGAGCGGATCCGACAAATTGAAGCCAAGGCTTTGGCGAAGCTCAGGAAGCATAAAGACGCCAAAAAACTTTACGAATACTTGGATTAATTAGCATTGTTCGGGTGATTTACAAAAATGGGCGTCGCGAGTAACGGCGTCTATTTTTTGGTGTAATTGATCGAGATTACCGTCATTTATAACAAAGTAATCAGCGATGGCAATTGGTCCGCCTTTTTCCAAATTTTCAATTTCCGACCAATCGCGCTGGTCGACTTCGCGTGGTTGCATCGGTCGTTCGAGGCGTTTCATCATGCGCTGGTATCGGAGATGCTTCGGCGTAACTATGGCGATGACAACAACTTGGCCGGGAAATTCGTGCTTGAGGATTTTATACTCGCTCCAAGTGTATAAGCCGTCCAGGACAATTTTATTTTGCCCGGCATTGATCAAATCGCGAATGTTCTTAATTACGCGCTTGATAACGAAATCTTTGCCTTCGCGCTGGCGGATTTCTTCGCGGAATTTCTGCTGATTATCCCAGGTTGGCTCAATGCCAGCTTCTTCCATGGCTTTGTAAATAACACCGCCGAAATAAACTTTGGGGAAGCCCTTTTTTGTTAAATATTCGACCGCCGAACTTTTGCCGCTACCAGCCAGACCGACAAGGGCGATAATTTTTGCGTGTGGTTGTGTCATAGGCTAATTTTAACAATTTGTTGACATTCTTCCAAATACAGCGTATGTTTAGGGTAAGTATTATGGAAACAACCCCTCATGTCTCCGATAAGTCAGCTCAGAAATTACTTTCTGGTCTTGGTATAGAGGGTCTAATAAAATATCGCAAAGAAATCCAATGGTCTGATATAACAAGTCAGGTTGAGGAGTTGGAGTCGAAATTTAATCATGGATGGAAGAGGTTTATTGATAAGCCGTGCGTTGATCAGTATGGTCAAGTGTGGATGATTTGGAAAAATGGGGACCACCGCTATCAGATATATGTAATTCCACCCGACGCTGGGAAATTTAAATATGTTATTGTAGATTATGTTTCGACTACTAGTTATCCTGAGGTAGGGTTTGAGTCTAGCCAATTTTCTGTTGGTTTTGACAAGAACCGTGAACCAATAATATTGAACATAGTTGTTGATGATAAAGGTGGAGAATATTGTCATCTTTATAATCAGCAAGAAGAAATTGAAAGAGCGGCTTGTAGGTCATCAGGGGATGTAGGAAGAAAAATTGGTTTGAAGCCAGTTGCTGCTCTAGTTACCGTTGCTTAAATGCTACAATATAACTATGAAACGTCTAGTGGTTATTGATGGTAAGTCGGTATTTTACCGAGGGTATTATGCCATGCCGGGGCTCAGTACGGCGGACGGTACGCCGACGGGCGGGGTGTATGGATTTGTGAGTTTGGCGATTGAGCTGATCAAGAAATTGGAGCCGGATTATGTAGCGGTGGCATGGGACAAGCGTGGTACCAATATTCGTAAGCGGCGGGAATTGTATCCAGAATACAAAGCGGGTCGCAAACCGGCGCCCGATGATTTTTATCAGCAAATTCCGATTTTGATGGAACTGCTGGATGCCTTTGGCTGGCCGCTGTATGAGTTGGATGATTATGAGGCGGACGATATTATGGGTGCGTTTGCCAGGCAAGCGGAAGCGCGCGGCGTGCAGACGTGTTTGCTAACGTCGGATTTGGATGCGCTACAATTGGTGTCGCCCCTCACCAAAGTTTACGCCATGAAAAATGGTCTGAGGAATATTGAGGAATTTACGGCGGAATATTTTGAACAAAAATACGGCATTCGGACGGACCAGTTTTTGGATTTGAAGGCGCTAAAGGGTGATTCGAGTGACAATTTGCCGGGCGTACCGGGCGTTGGTGAAAAGACAGCGGTGAAATTATTGCAAGCATATGGTACGCTGGACGGGGTGTACGCGCATGTGGATGAGCAAACAGGCGCCCTACGGACAAAGCTTGAAGCGGGCCGCGAGTCGGCGTATTTGACTAAGCAAGTGGCAGAACTGTGGACGGACGCGCCAGTGGAGCTGGACTGGGAAGTGGCGGACGTTAACGACTGCGATTTTGCTCGGGTGGCGGAAATTTTGCGGAAATTGGAGTTTCATTCGCTGATTGGGCGACTGCCGCGAACGATGCAAGCGGTGGATGAGGTAGCAGAGACGGTGGAATTGGAATTGCCGCGCGTCGAAGATTTGCCGGCTGAGCCGCTGTTTGAAACAGAAAATAGTATCTATATTGATCCATCAGAGCCGGACACGGTGTATATCAATTCCAAGCTTGGCGTGGCGTGGCGCGCAAAGGTTAGTAAAATTGGCTGGTCGGTTTGGCAGCTGTTGGCGCAGGGTGTGGTGATCGCGGCGGATGTCAAGGTACTGTATCACACGCTAGACGATCACGGTGTGACGGTGCGTTTTCATGAGGTCTGGGATGTTGGGCAGGCGGCGTTTTTGATCGATCCGCTGAGGCGCGACCGCAGTTTAGCGGCACTGGCGGGTGATTTTTCTGAGGATAATTCGGCGCCTTATCAATTGGCTCGCTTGCGTAAAATTTATAACGAACAAAAAGTTTACATGTCGAACAATTCGCAAATTGAGCGTGTGGCTCGCGAGTTTGATTTTCCGGTGATTTGGCCGCTGTTTCAGATGGAAAAGCGCGGCATGAAACTGGACACGGCGCTCCTTGAACAGATGGGTGAGGAGCTGAGGTCGGAGGTTAGTCAGCTTGAACAACAAATGTATGCGATGGCCGGGCGCGAGTTCAATGCTGCCAGTCCGGCGCAGCTGTCTGAGGTGTTATTTACCAAGTTACAGCTGCCAACGACTGGTATCAAAAAAGGCAAAACTGGCTATTCGACGGGACAGAAAGAGTTGGATAAACTGCGCGGCCAGCACCCAATCATCGAGCTGATTGAGCGGTACCGGGAGCTAACTAAATTAATCAGCACCTACATTGAAGCGCTGCCGAAGTTGGTGGCTGAGGACGAGCGGATTCACACCACATTTAATCAAGACGTCACCAGCACTGGGCGGTTGAGTAGTACAAACCCCAACTTGCAGAATATTCCGGTACGGACGGAATTGGGTCGGAAAATTCGCCAGGCGTTTGTGCCGAGTGAGGGCAAGGTGTTTGTCGGTGCGGATTATTCACAATTTGAGCTGCGGCTGGCGGCGGTGTTGGCGGGTGACGAACAGTTAACTAACGATTTTAATAGCGACGTGGATATTCATACCAAAACGGCAGCCGAGACTTATGGCGTGCCGATGGCTGAGGTGACGAAATTGCAGCGCCGCGCGGCCAAGGTGATTAACTTTGGCGTTCTGTACGGTATGAGTCCGCATGGCTTGGCGGCGGCCACCGGTATGACGTTCACTGAGGCGAAGCGGTTTATCGAACACTATTTTGCGGTGCGCCAGCCAATCCGCCAATATCTGGATACAATTTTAGTTCAAGCGCGCGAACAGGGTTTTGTCGAGACCTATTTTGGTCGGCGCCGACCAACACCAGATGTTAAGTCGAACAATTTTATGGTGCGTTCGGCGGCCGAGCGGGCAGCGATGAATATGCCAATTCAGGGTACAGAAGCGGATTTGATGAAGCTGGCGATGATTCGGCTGGAGGATAAATTAGCTGGGCTGGCTGAGCCAGTTCTGCAGGTTCATGATTCGATTTTGGTGGAATGCCGGGCAGAAGACGCTGAGCGAGTTGGCGAAATAATGCGCGCGGAAATGGAAGGGATTTGCCCGGATTTGCCGATTAAATTAAAAGTTGATGTCGGCGTGGGTACGCACTGGGACGAAGTATAAAAAATATGGTATAATTACGCCATGAAATACACGCAGCGACGCAATTCATTTTCTCGATTTGTACCCATTTTATTAGTGATTGTCATTACCATTGTAGCGGTAGCGGCGGTTATTGCAATTGGTCGGGCGCTGTTTGGCGGAAACGAATCAGATCAAAAGGATAAAAATATTAATGCCGGTCAGATTGCGCTGCTATCAACAGACGAAGGGCGAGCTGTGCGCCTGACGGTTCGTGGGCCAATTGTAGCAAACGAGAATTTTCGCTCATATAGTGTTATAGTTTCGCCAAGCTCTCGGCAAATAACGACGTATGAGGGCTACTTGGATAAAGAGATTAGTCAGAAAAAATTGGATAATAACGTAAAAGCCTACACAGAATTAGTTTACGCGCTGGATAAGCGGAAGATGATGGATGGAACGCAATTGACAGAGCAGCAGAACGACTTACGTGGTATTTGTGCGAGTGGCAAAGTATATAAGTTTGAAACATTGAGCGATAATTCAGTTGTGAAGAGTTTATGGACGTCGGATTGTAGTGGCTCTAAAGGCTCAGCGCAGGCAAATGTCAATGAAATTTTGGATATGTTTTTGAAGCAAATTCCTGAAGGCAAGAAGATGGTTGCTGGTATTGGCTTGGGCCAGGAAGAGGCCTTGTTTAAGCTGTAGGAGTACTGTATGCCGGAACTTCCTGAAGTCGAGACGGTTCGCCGCGGTTTGGCGGAGCTATTGCCGGGCCGAGTGGTGGCGCGAGCGATGGTGTTTGACTCACCGAAGAGTTTTCCGAATGCGCCGGTTGATGTTGAACAATTTTTATACGGTGCGCACGTGACGGCGGTGCGGCGGCGAGCAAAGGTGCTGATGATTGATCTGGATACTCGCTATTCGCTGGTGGTGCATTTGAAGATGACGGGGCAGCTTATTTTTCGTGGAGCGCAGAGTTTTGCTGGCGGCCACCCGAACGACAGTTTGATCGGCAAGCTGCCGGATCGGTCGACGCGGGTGCAAATTGATTTTGTGGACGGGTCGTGGCTATTTTTCAATGATCAGCGCAAGTTTGGCTGGGTGAAGTTGCTGCCGACTGATGAGGTGAAGAACTTGCCGTTCATGCAAAAAGTCGGCCCAGAACCGCTTGATCCCAATACGCGCGCCGAGGATTTCATCCAGCGGATTCGTCGCCGTCAAAACTCGATGATCAAGCCAGCTTTTCTTGACCAGGCAGTGATCGCCGGGGTTGGTAATATTTATGCTGACGAAGCACTGTGGGCGGCACGTATTCATCCGCAAACGCGGGTGAGAAACGTCAGTGATCGGCAGCTGAACACATTATTTAATGAGCTGCGGCAAATCTTGCAACTCAGTATTGACCAGGGCGGCTCGACTGATAAAAATTACGTTGATGCCGAGGGTCGAAAAGGGAATTATCTGACATTTGCTCGTGTGTTTCGCCGCGAAGGTCAGGCTTGCCATCGCCATCCCGACCAAGAAATTATCAAGCTAAAAGTCGGCGGCCGTGGTACGCATGTGTGCCCAGTCTGTCAGGTGGAGGTTGAATGATTCATCTTCTCTACGGCGATAACGAATTTGAGAAACAGGCAGCGTTAGTAGCGCTGGTTGGTGATGCGGACTTCGTGCGGTATGATGGCAAGGAATTAACGCTGGCGGATATGCAGGAAATAACGATTGGTCAGACATTGTTTACGCAGTCTTCGGTGTACGTCATCTCGAAATTGAGCGAAAATTCTGACATCTGGTCGCGATTGTCAGAGTTACCGTTTGATGATGATAAAACCGTTATCTTGCTAGAAAGCAAACTTGATAAACGAACAAAAACCTATAAATGGTTGCAAAAAACTGCCAAAACTCAAGAATTTTTGCCACTCAGTGACCGCCAAAAGCCGCAGCTTATATCTTGGTGTGAAGCACAGGCTCGTGAGCGCGGCTATAAGCTGACACGCATGCAAATAGGAACGTTGATCGACCGTTTGGGGTTTGACCAGTTGCGACTCAGTAATTTTTTGGATCAATTGGCGCTAGTGAAGGAGGTTACTGACGAACTAATCGACCAGTTGGTACCGTTGGCAAGGTCAGAAAACGTGTTTGATTTGTTTGTCGCTGCTTTGTCAAAGGATTATGAAACGGTGCACAACATCATCGGCTATTTGGAGTCGGAAAGTGGCGTAGACGGCGCCTACCAGACGATGGGACTATTGGCGTCGCAGGCGACCAATGTGACAGCATTGGTGTTGGCAGGTGGTGACAATAAAACGGTGGCAGCCGATTTATCGGTCAATCCATATGTATTGCAGCGCTTGTCCTCGTCAGCTCGGACTATTGACATTGAACATCTCAGGCAGATCAACGATGCATTGTTTCAGGCAGACCTTCAGATGAAAACGACCGGGGTTAATCCGTGGCTGTTGATAGAGGCGGCTTTAGTTCAGGCTGGGTAGCTGTAAGATTATCGAAAGTATTGATTTTATTTTGATAGTAAGTATAATAATCTTCACGTTGTAATATAGAGGAGTTTGAAGAAAGATGGGTAGGTTACCTAAAGGAGAAGGCTTACATAGGGGAAATGATCATAATAAACTTGGGCCTGTTTTGGGGTGTGCCGCGGTAGCAGTATTTGCGGCTGGAAGTATGTTCCCAAATGGCTATCCTGAAGAGCCACATGGCATACCCCCAGCGACCCCAGCGACAACTTCATCAGAACAATCGGCCAGTGTGCCAAGCAAATTTCCAGTTAGGCCAGAGCGAAAGGCTGAAATTGACGAAAAGGCTAAAAATATATTACAAGATGAATACTGGAGGGGATATACTGGAACTGACGCGTACACTGGCACTGATACATATGGATCTCTGGTTAGTTATTTTTATACTGAAGATGGAAAGCACATGACAGAGGTTGCTGTTTATAATGCAAGTACGGTAGAAAATGAGTCGGTGTTAAAGGCAAAAATAACAAAAAGAGATATAAAGAGTGGAGGATGGAAAACTACATCAGAACTTTTGCTTACGTTTGATGTTAAAGATTCGTCTGTAAGAAAAGAGACTCCTATGACAACCACCAGCCTAGAGGAGTCTTTGGGTGCTGGACTGAGTCTTACTGAGGTGTCTAACTTAGACCATAAAGGCGGAAAGATTGTAGTAGTGACCTTTAATAAAGATGGAACGATCTCTGTTGAAGAGGGGCAAGGAGTGGTGATTAATGGTAGTATGGAGTTTGATAGTACAAATTTACATAAGGTCGCCGACCCAGTTAAGGCCCAGTTTTTGGCTAAAGGAGTATTGGATAGTTAGGCTTTGTACTATGCCTATTACTCATAAAAACACCCCAGTAAACTCTGGGGTGTTTTTAACAATTCTCGCAAATTATTTTTCAGTTTTCTTAGCTGCTGGCTTTTTTGCTGGGGCTTTCTTTGCGGTGGCTGGTTTTTTCGTAGCAGTTGTCTTCTTGGCTGGGGCGGCTTTTACAGCTGGCTTTTTAGCAGCAGTTTCCAGCTTAACGCCAGCTTCCTTGGCAATTTTGCTCAATGCGCTTTTACGACGAGCAGCGGTATTTTTCTTAATCAGACCTTTTTTAACAGCTGTATCAATTTCACTTTGAGCAGCGGCAAGAGTTTTGGCGCTTGGCGCTGCGATAAAAGCTTTAACAGCAGTCTTAACGTCTTTTTTAATGCCGATATTGCGCTCGCGACGTTTTAAGGTTTGCTTAGCGCGCTTAATGGCGGATTTGATAATTGGCATGTTACTCCTTTACCTCTATAGATTTGTATCGTTAATCAGGAAGAATTATATAGAAAATGACATAAATTGTAAAGAGGTGGTATAGATATTGACTTTATGGTAGTGCTTATGGTATAGTGATGGAAAGTATAACGACAAAACAAAAATAGGAAAAATCATGCCAAACGGATCAGCAAAACAGAAAGTAGTCCAAAGCATCAAGGATGTAACTAATATTTTGGTGACGGTGAGCGCTAGTCCGTCAGTTGACGAATTATCGGCGGCGCTTGGTTTGACAATTTTCCTCAACAAGCTCGGCAAGCATGCCACAGCTGTGTTTAGTGGTGACACTCCACTAGCTATCAACTTTCTGAATCCTGATAAAACATTTGAACAGACAGCTGATAGTTTGCGTGATTTTATTATTGCTTTAGACAAAGAAAAGGCTGATCATCTGCGATATAAAGTTGTTGATGATGCAGTGAAGATTTTTATTACGCCATATCGGACGACAATTTCTGATAAAGATTTAGAATTTTCCCAGGGAGATTACAATGTCGAGTTGGTGCTGGCGTTGAATGTTGAGAATAGCGACAGTATTGATGCGGCGTTGACAGCTCATGGTAAGATTTTGCATGATGCCACAGTTGTTGCGATAACGGCGGGCAGCGTGAAGAGCGGACTGGGGTCGGTTGATTGGCATGAAAATAATGCAAGTGGCGTGAGTGAGATGGCAATTGAGCTAATTGATGATTTGAAAACGCCAAAGGTAACACTGGACGAACAGATGGCGACGGCATTGTTGACGGGAATCGTGGCGGTTACTGAGCGGTTTAGCAATGGTAATACATCATCAAAGGCGATGACCGCGGCGGCAGAACTTATGGCGGCAGGAGCCAATCAGCAGTTGGTAGTGTCAAAGATTGCCGAAAGCGAGGCAGAGGAAAAGCCACAAGAAATTGAGAAAATTGAAGATAAAAAGCCTGATAGGGAAGAGTCAGCCACAGAAAATCCAGAGAAAATAGAGGATGACGAATCGGAGCAGGCAAATGGTACGCTGTCGATTAGTCATGAGAAAAAGGGCGATATTGATGAAGTAGCGGCACAAACAGCGAAAGAAAAGCAGGAAGAATCGGCACGGGTCGCCGCAGAGAAGTTGGCTAGTATTGAGCCAGCTAAGGATGTTGACCAAGCAGATGAGGATTTTAGTAAAAAATTAGTGGCAAAGGAACTGACTTTTGAAGAGACTCCGCTAATGGGTGGTACGTTGAATGCAACGACCACACAGGCTGCTGAAGATAAGCAGAAGGAATTGTCCGGTGATCAGAATAAAACAATTTTAACTCATAGTAAGCATGTGGGTGATAGTGCGCCGTCATTTGGGGATACGCCGCTGAATGCTGCCATGGGAGTGTCTGATGAGCCGCCGAAGGTTGACCCGTTTGCTAATACTACTGGTGAGCAGAAATTGTCTTCTATTCCTGTAGCACCTCTAGCACCTCAATCAGATGAGTCTATCATTGAGGCTATTGCTAGCGATACTAATAAATTAAACGCTTCTGGGTTGCCAGCGCCAAATCTAGCCAGTGCGCCAATCGAACCAGCGCCGATTAGCGCACCTTTGCAACCAGGACAAACATTGGCAGATGTTGAAAATAGCGTAGCTGGTGCTGCTTTACCGATGCCGCCGGCAGTTCCGGATTTTGGTGCATTGCCACCGCTTCCACCAGCCCCGACAGGAGTTGATACAACAGGAGTGTCTCAGATTGCACCATTAGGGGTAGCGCCCGAGCCGGTAGCTGCGCCGCCAATCTCGGCAATGCCAACTCAGCCAGTTCAGAGCACGGGGGAGTTTAACCCAGCACAATTCCAGATTCCAGGGCAAAAATAGTTGATGGATGAAGTCATTCTTATCGATAAGCCACAAGGTTTGACCAGCTTTGGGGTGGTAGCGCGCTTGCGGCGAGTTTTATCAAATCAGGCGGGCAAGAAAGTAAAAGTTGGCCACACGGGCACGCTTGATCCGTTCGCTACGGGATTAATGATTATTGTGACAGGAAAGAAGTGTCGGGAGGCTGAAACATTTACCAAGCTAGATAAATGGTATGAGGCGGAAATTATATTAGGAAAGAAAAGCTCGACGGGTGACCCTGAGGGTCAAATTACCGAAGTATCTGATTATAAGCCGAGTTTAGAGGAAGTCCAACAGGTAATTGGTCAGTTTGTGGGGAAAATTGAGCAGACCCCGCCGATTTTTAGCGCAATAAAAATTAACGGTCAGCGAGCTTATAAATTGGCTCGCGAAGGGAAGCAGGTGGAGATTCCGAAGCGCACTGTGGAGATTTATTCGTTGGAGTTGTTATCCTACGAATATCCTAAATTAAGAATTAGAACTCACGTTTCTAGCGGAACTTATATCCGAACATTAGCAGTGGATATTGGTGAAAAATTAGATACGGGTGCGTATTGCGAGAATTTGCGTCGCACACAGATAGCCGATTATTCTGTTAAGGAAGCAAAGACCTTGGCGGATTTTGGAATTACTAGTTAATTGCAAAAATCTGAGGAAATTGGTATAATTACAAGGCTATGATTAGCAAAGATAATAAAGCGAAAGCAATTGCTTTGACTCAGGTCAATAAAAACGACGTCGGCAGCCCGCAGGCTCAGGTGTCGGTTTTGACGGCTCGTATCAAAGAGGTCACGGAGCATTTGAAGGCGAATAAGCACGACTTCATGGCGCGCCGCGGCTTAATCCAAATGGTTGGTAAGCGCAAGCGCTTGCTGAAATATTTGGAGCGAACTGATTTTGAGAGTTACAAAGCAGTTGTTGCCAAGTTAGGTTTGCGTAAATAATTTTACGCCAGAAAACTGCTTAAATCCCCTTTGACGAGAAGGGGATTTTTGTTATGGTGATTATTTCTTCAATTTGGCGATAAGTACGTCGCGACCATCGTTGGCGCCGCCCAAAGTACAGGAATAGAGGGTTAGTTGCGGTTGGGCGGTTCGTTGCTCGATTTCTACTGCTTCCGGTTTAACGCTGCGTTTTTCGCTGATGGCATAAATGTAGCGCGCTCCATTATAATCGATAACAATCTCATCGCCAACCGTCAGCTTATCGATATTGTAAAACGGTGATTTTCTGAGTGTTTGCTGCGGGGTCATGCCCATAATAAAACGATGCGCGGATAAAACAAAATTACCGCCGTCCTTCGGGTTGCCATTCTCTGGTTTACGCCACCAAGCACCGTGTTCCATAGTTTCTGCACCGCCAGATACGTACGGCAAATTAATATCAATTTTTGGGATATAAAGTCGATTTTCAGTAATCTTATTTTCTGTTTTGCTGATAAGTTGGGTGGTGGAGTTATTCTTTGGGTTGATGGTTTGAGACGAGATGAATGGCGATATAGCAATCACAAGCGTGTATAATCCGCCGATAAGTAGCATAATTGCAGTCACAGAAATCAATCGGCCCTTCCAACGTTTTGGCGGTTTTTCGAAAGATTTTAGCTGGAGTGACATGGGATGATTATAGCACATCGCATCTGTTTAATAGGGTGGTAATAGTGGGGTTGTCGTGTTGGTTGGCTGGTGTTTGACTGAAGGTTTTAGTATAATAGAAACAGCAATTTGTAATGCGGAAGTGATAGAGATGAGAATGTGTCATTAACATGTTGGCATGGTTTCATCCCTGTTACTACCGCGAGAAAGGAGCTCTTTTTATGAGTATTATTAACCCGAGCGGCAAGGAGATTTTTAGCGTTACCACCGAACTGTGCGGCCGGCCGCTGACGCTGGAGGTCAATCGCGTTGGTTTTCGGACGACTGGTAGTGTGCTGGTTCGCTACGGCGATACGGTGGTCTTGGGCAGTGCCCAGGTAGGCAGCCGGCCGGTGCAGCTGGATTATTTCCCGCTGTCAATTGATTATGAAGAGCGGTTTTATGCGGCGGGTAAAATTTCTGGCTCGCGGTTTATCAAGCGTGAAGGTCGTCCTAGCGACGAGGCTGTGCTAATCGGCCGGTTGATTGACCGTCCGATTCGGCCGCTGTTCCCGAAAGGATATCGCCAAGAAGTGCAGGTTGTGGCGACGGTGCTGAGCATGGATCCGGATTTCCGTCCGGATGTGGTGGCGATGA
>CAUQXD010000001.1:0-44685 GCA_963521995.1 uncultured Candidatus Saccharibacteria bacterium | reverse complement strand
GTCAATGATTATCTGGCACAGCGCGACGCCGGTTGGATGGGCCAGGTGTATGACTTTTTGGGATTGACAACTGGCGTGATCATTAACGAAGCGTCGTTTGTGTATGACAAAGAGTATGATAATGAGCATCACGACGATCCGCGCATGCGCAAGCTCCGTCCGGTCACTCGTAAAGAAGCCTACGCGGCCGATATTACTTATGGCACTAATAACGAGTTTGGTTTTGACTATCTGCGCGACAACATGGTTAACGACGTTGACTTATTACGTCAGCGCGAACTGAATTTTGCTATCGTTGACGAAGTGGACTCCATTCTGATCGACGAAGCGCGTACGCCGCTGATTATCTCGGCGCCAGCAGCGGAAAACCCGGACAATTACTACACCTTCGCTAAAGTCGCCAGTAAATTAGTACCAGATGACTATGTTTTGGACGAAAAGCGCCGCAGCGTGGCCTTGACCGACGAGGGCGTGGAAAAAGTCCAAAAACTGCTGGGAATAAAAAATTTGTACACACCAGACCACGTGCGCAGCGTTTACCACATGGACCAGGCACTGCGAGCACAAACATTGTTCAAGCGCGACAAAGATTATGTGGTAACCAATGATGGCGAAGTGATTATCGTCGATGAGCACACCGGTCGTTTGATGCAAGGACGCCGTTACAACGAAGGCTTGCATCAGGCAATTGAGGCGAAAGAAGGTGTGCCAGTGCTGGAAGAAAGTATGACGCTGGCGACTATTTCGTTCCAGAACTATTTCCGTTTGTACAATAAACTTTCTGGTATGACTGGTACGGCATTTACCGAGGCGGAAGAGTTTCAACAAATTTATTCACTGGACGTCATTCAGATTCCGCCGAACAAGCCAGTGATTCGCGACGATAAAGAAGACCTGATTTTCAAGACCGAAAAGGGCAAACTGAAGGCGGTGGCTGAAGCCATCAAAGATTATCACAAGCAAGGCCGGCCGGTGCTGGTTGGTTCTGGTTCAATCGCTAAGAACGAGCAGATTGCTAAATATCTGGAAAAAGAAGGCATCAAGTTTGAGATTTTGAACGCTAAGAATAATGAGCGCGAGGCGGCTATCATCGAGAAGGCTGGTGAAAAGGGTGCCATCACGCTGGCGACAAATATCGCCGGACGCGGTACCGACATTAAATTGGGCAAGGGCGTCAAGGAATTGGGCGGCCTGGTGGTGATCGGTTCGGAGCGGCACGAGTCGCGCCGGATTGACAATCAGCTGCGCGGCCGCGGCGGTCGTCAGGGCGACCCGGGCGAGACGCAGTTCTATGTATCGACCGAAGATGATTTGATGCGAATTTTCCAGGGCGAGCGCATCGCCGCGCTGATGGATCGGCTGGGCGTGGACGAAGATACGCCGATTCAAAACCGCGCCGTATCGAAAACTTTGGAGGCAGCCCAGAAGCGTGTTGAGGGCTACAATTTCGATACGCGCAAAAGTGTTGTTCAGTATGACAACGTGATTAATCGCCACCGCCGCGTGGTGTATGTCATGCGCCGCAAGATCCTGGAAGGTGATAACATTAAGCCGGAGATTGAGCGCTTACTGCGAGCGAAAGTTCATGAATTGGCAGCGCTGCCAACTAAGAATAATCCGAAGTTTGTCGAAGATTTTATAGCTACTTTCCCAGTTGATGAGGCAAAAATTTCGAAAATTGGCAAGGAAAAGAAAGATAGGCTGCGCTATGAAAAGGCGCTGAAGCTGGCTGAAGAGTCGTATGCGGCGAAAGAGTCTGAAATTGGCGCGGATAATTTGCGCGGCGTGGAGCGCGAGGTTTATATGGCAGTGCTGGATACATTATGGATGCAGCATTTGGAGAATATGCAGCACCTGCGCGAGGGTATTCATTGGCGCAGTGTCGGCCAGCGCGATCCGTTGGTGGAATATCGTTCGGAGTCGCAGAAGTTGTTTGAAAGCTTGCAGGCTAATTTGCGCGACGAGGTTTTGACGGTTATCTTCAATATTCATGAGGCCGATGCGGTGGTTCGCCAGTCGCAGGATGATGAATACGATACGGAATTAACGCGCTTGGCAGAGAACGCTGTGGAACGCGGTGTTAATGAGCTTGGTGCGGGCGAGGAAAATCGCGATGATGACTTTTCGGTGAAAAAAGGCAAATCAAGCGCCGAGTCAAACCGCGCTAAGAATCAAGCGCGCAAGAAAAAGAAAGCTCAGCGCCAAAATCGCAAGAAGAATCGTAAATAATCAGAGAGTTGGATTATGAAGCATACAGTTGAGGAAATTAGGCTGAAGAATGGTGCGCGTGGTTTGCTGATTGATGTTCCAGATGCCACAGTGATGAGTTTTCAGGTGCAGTTTCGGGCGGGTAATCGCTATGTCCTAGACAAAGACATCTATGAAACGGCGCATATCATGGAGCATATGGCATTTGGCGCTAATGAAAAATTCCGCTCAGAACATAATTATGAGCAAGAGTTTACTAAAAACGGCGCTTATCATAACGCCTATACATCAGATTATTCGATGGTTTACGAGGCAATATGCGCTGATTTTGAGTGGGACCGGATCTTAGAGCTTCAGAGACTAGCCATTACAACGCCACGCTTTAATGCTGACGAGCTGGAGGCAGAAAAGGGCAATGTTCGCTCTGAATTGACGGGTTATCTCTATAATCACAACCGAGTGATGTGGCCGCGTATTCAGCAGGCGTTGGGCGAGGACATATTGACTTATAATCAGCGTCTGAAGACAATTGCCAATATTGAGCTTAAAGATATAAAAAATCATCACAGGCGAACACATACTTTGAAAAATATGCGATTTGTGGTGGCTGGAAAGCTGACGGGGAGAAAAGCTGCAATTAAGGAGCAGCTTGAAGGTTGGCAGTTGGAGCCTGGTGAGAGATTTGAGATTCCACACGATGAAGCTCATAAGGCTAATCCGGTCTTGATTCGGCGCAAGGAAGCGACGAATCTGACATTCGGTTGGTCAATGATTGCACCACGAGAGTTGACTGATGAAGAATCTGATGCTATGGGCGCGCTCAATCATATTTTGACTGGTACGATGAGTTCGAAGATCTTTGGCGCAGCACGAAAGAGGGGACTAGCTTACAGTATCTTTAGCGATACTTCAGTTGGATTTTATGATTCAGCGTGGGACTTTGGAGGGCAAGTAAACTTGGAAACAGCAGAGAAGTTGTTTGATATTATCGTTAGGGAGCTGAAGCGAGTTTTGTCTGGTACTGTTTCTGCTGAGGATCTGGAAAATGCCAAGTCGTATGCGTTGGGGCGCTACCAAATGGGCGCTCAAACTGTCGGTCAAATTAGTAATTTCTACACAAATCGCTACTTTTCTGATGACTTTGTTAAGGATTATAATGGGGTGCCAGCGGCTATTTTGGCGGTAACACCAGAGCAAATGATTGAAACGGCGCGTCAATTTTTCGCAGCAAATACTTGGACACTGGCGGCGGTTAGCTCGGATGAAAAAGAGCTGCTTTTGAAGTTATATGATAAGTTGAGTAAATTATTCTAAACCTTTGTTGGTTGACAATACTCTTCTCATGATATAATTATGATATGAAAATTGTCATTGCTGGTTATGGGGTTGAGGGGCAGTCTAGTCTGCGCTATTTTCAGAAAGAGTTTCCAGAAGCCAGTTTTCTAGTGGCGGATGAGCGAGACAGAGTTGATGGCTTACCAGACAATGTAGGATATCAGGTGGGATTTGCTAGCCTGAATGATGCAGATTTAATCATTAGGTCTCCTAGTCTTTCGCTAGAAAAGATTAAAACCAGCGGTAAAATTTGGTCGGCAACCAACGAGTTTTTTGATAAATGTCCAGCGCCGATTATTGGTGTAACGGGGACGAAAGGCAAGGGTACGACCTGTAGTCTGATTGCTAGTATTTTACGTGCGGCTGGAAAGACGGTGCATTTGGTGGGAAATATTGGTTTGCCGGCGCTGGATATCTTGCCGAAGATTAAAAAAAATGATGTTGTTGTTTATGAATTGTCTAGCTTTCAGTTGTGGGATATAGAAAGATCGCCACATATTGTAGTGGTACTGATGATTGAGCCAGACCATCTGAATGTTCACGCTGATTTTGATGACTATTTGGCAGCAAAAAGAAATATTGCTCGCTTCCAATCTCAGGAAGATTACGTTATTTATAATTCTCAGAATGATTTTAGCAGGGAAATTGCAGCCAGTAATCCAGCTCAGAAAAAAGAATATCCATTTTATATCACAAATGATATAATTTCCGCGATACGCTTGCCAGGAAAACATAATATCGATAATGCATGCGCTGCAATATTAGCAACAAAAGCAATTCAGCCTGATATTACTGATGATGAAATAAAGGCCGGGTTGAGTAGTTTTACGGGCTTGCCGCATCGCTTGAAATTCGTTGCTGAGAAAAATGGCGTTAAATATTACGACGATAGCATTTCAACCACGCCCGGTAGCGCTATTGCCGCGTTAAAAGCCTTCACGGAGCCAAAAGTTTTGATTTTGGGCGGCTCTGACAAGGGTGCGGACTATACGGAATTAGCGCAGGAAATCGCCAGGCAGCAAATGCGGGCAGTGATTGTCAACGGCGCTAACGCTAGCGAAATTATCGAAATTTTGCATAAAAATGAGGCATCTTGCCAGGTTGTCCAGCTGGAGATGGCTTCAATGTTAGCGGTTGTTGAAACGGCGGCAAGTCAGGCGCAGTCCGGCGATGTGGTGATTCTCAGTCCGGCCGCCGCTAGCTTCGATATGTTTAAGAGCTATAATGATCGCGGCGAGCAGTTCGTGGCGGCAGTGGAGAATCTCTAATTTTGATAAATATAATCTAGCTTCCAGCGGAGAAGTGGCTTCTAAAATGATACAATAGAGTATATGCAACCGCTAAAAAAGAAAATTGGGGAATTACAGAAAGAGATCGCGCAAGCTAAATCAGCATTGAGATTTGCTGATTTGGAGCAAAATTTGGCGGAATTGGACGAGCGGCTTAACCAGCCGGAGATTTGGCATAATCCGGACGAGGCGCAGGCGCTGGCCAAAAAGGCGGCTAGCTTGCGCCAGACAGTTGAGCCGTGGCAGACGCTCGGGGTGCAACTGGCGGATATCGCTGAGTTGATGGAGCTGGGCGATGACGATTTGTTGCCGGAGTTTGAGGCGCAGGTGGCGGCGCTAGAGCAGGAGTTTACCCAGCGCAAGACCGATCTACTGTTCAGTGGCCCATACGACAACCGTGAGGCGGTGGTGCGGATTTCGGCCGGCGTAGGCGGGCTGGATGCTCAGGACTTTGCGGCGATGTTGGAGCGGATGTATCTGCGTTGGGCGGAGCGGTCGGGGATGAAAGTTGACACGCTGGAGCGCTCGACCAATGATGACGCTGGGATAAAGACGGCGGTTCTGGAGATTTCTGGGCCGTTTGCCTATGGAAAATTGCGCTCAGAGAACGGCGTGCATCGGCTGGTGCGCCTCAGTCCGTTTAATGCTGATAATTTGCGCCAGACTAGCTTCGCGTTGGTGGAGGTGTTGCCAAAGATTGATACGCCGGATGAGATTGCGATTGACCCAAATGATCTGAGGATCGATGTATATCGCTCGGGCGGTAAGGGCGGCCAGGGCGTAAATACCACTGATTCGGCGGTGCGGGTGACACATGTACCGACGGGCATTACGGTGGCGATCCAGAATGAGCGCTCGCAGATTCAGAATAAAGAAACGGCGCTGAAGATTTTGCGCTCCAAGTTGCTGGCGATGAAGCTGGAGCAGCACGCCGAGACGCTGTCTGACCTCAGGGCTGGCGAATCGGCCAACTGGGGCAGCCAGATCAGAAATTATGTATTGCATCCGTATACGCTGGTCAAAGATACCCGCACCAAGCACGAGAACCGCAACGCCCAGGGCGTGCTGGATGGCGATATTGATGAATTTATTACAGCTTATCTAGAGCAGAACACCAATTCTCAAAATATTTAGCTTATGGTATAATACTAATTGATGATTCTGTTAGATAGGGTTACGAAGAATTACGGTAAAAGTAATAAGCCAGCATTAAACCGAGCCAGCATTCATGTTGGTGCAGGTGAATTTGTGATTATCGTTGGTACATCTGGCGCCGGTAAATCGACGTTGTTAAAACTCCTGACGCGCGAGGAAAAGCCGAGTTCAGGGAAGATTGTGGTTGGCGGTATTGATTATGACAATTTGAAAGACAAGCACATTCCGTTGCTGCGTCGTAAGATCGGCGTAGTGTTTCAGGATTTTAAGCTGCTACCAAATCGGACGGTGTTTGAGAATATTGCGTTCGCGCTGGAAATTGCCGGGATGACTAATCGGGAAATTAGGGCGACTGTACCGAAGGTGATTGAATTGGTCGGTTTAAAGGGTAAAGAAAAACAATTTCCACATCAGCTTTCTGGCGGAGAGCGTCAGCGAGTGGCGATTGCTAGGGCGGTTGTTCGTCAGCCGAAGATTCTAATTGCCGACGAGCCGACTGGAAACTTGGACCCAAAGCACAGTTGGGATATTGTGCGCTTGCTCGAAAAAATTAATAAATACGGTACGACGGTTATTTTGACGACGCATAACGTGGAAATTGTTAATCGACTGAAGCGGCGTGTTATTACTATTGATCACGGTAAAATTACCTCTGACCAGGCAAGGGGGAGCTACAAACAATGACAAAATCCACCAGCACTAGTAAAAAAACTAATAAAAGCAGTAAAGATAGTATTCGCATACGTCAGCGTCGGCGCGGCTGGTTGACGTTTGTTAGGATGTGTCGATACGGCATAAACAACTTCAGCCGTAACGCTTGGTTGACTATCGCGGCTACTGCAGTGATGAGTGTTACGTTAATTATCGTTTTCATTACCTTATCAGCGCGGCAAATTTTGGTTGATACTGTGTCGAATGTTTCCAGGCGGGCTGACATGTCAATTTACCTTAAGGGCGACACACCAAAGAAAGATGTTAATACGATAAAATCGCGAATTGAAAAACTGGATAATGTTGATAGTGTGAAATATATATCGGCAGCAGAAGCGCGAGATAAACAAGCAGAACAGTACAAAGACGACCCAGAGGCGCTGGAGGCGATTCGTGAGTCTAGCAATGAAATGTCAGCAACGCTTCGAGTTTCTGTAAAGGAGTTGAATAATCAACAGTCATTAAACCAGTTTATTAAGTCAGATAATCTTTATAAAAAATATAAGGATCCACGCAGAGAGCCGTCTTTCTCTGGTGAGCGTCAGCAGGCAATTAAGACTGTTGGTAGCTGGGTGCGGTTGGCGGGTATTGGCGGTTCAATTGCGACAATTGTTTTTGTGGTGATTTCTTCACTGGTGGTCTTCAATACTATCCGTATGGCAATTTTTAATCGGAAGGCCGAAATTGAGATGATGAAATTGATTGGGGCAGAACGCAGCTTTATCAGAGGTCCGTTTATTGTAGAGGCAATAATGTACGGGTTTATTGCGGCAATTATTGCAACAGTAGCTGGATATAGTTTGCTATTCTTTGCGCACGATCCAATGCTAAAGTATGGAATCCCGGTCGATAATCTTCTAGGGCATTTAACGATGTATGGCGGGCTGGTTTTCCTAGCGATGATTCTGGTCGGCGCGACGATTGGTGTCGTTTCATCATGGGTGGCAACTCGTAAATATCTTAAATTATAAAAAACTTCTTGACAGGCGGATTTCGCTTATGCTAAACTAGTAGTATGAAACTACGGTCCACCACACCAGTTTCGGTATCGTTAGCCAGCAGAGCGTCTCTGGTGGCGATGTCTGTTTTGCTCGCTGGGTCGGGCATTTTTGGCTTGGCATCGCACGTATTGGCGCGCGACTATGATGCTGAAATTCAGGCAAAACAACAAGAAGCAGACAATTATAACTCTGAAGCCTCGCGATTGGGCGAGATGGCTGACAGTTTACAATCAGAGTTAGATAAGATTAACGGACAGATTGCGGCCATACAGGCGCAGATTGCTGATAGTCAAAATAAGATTAATAATCTGAATACGCAGATAAAGAAGAATGAGGCAGCGATTAAGCAAAACCGTAAGGCTATGGGCCAGATTCTTGCAGATTTGTATGTTGATGACCAAATTTCGCCACTGGAAATGCTTGCTAGCTCAAAGAATATTAGTGATTATATTGATAAGCAAGAGCAACGTAGTTCATTAAAATCTTCTCTCAATGATAAGATCAAGGAAATTAAGTCTTTACAGAAAAAACTGGAAGAAAATAAGAAGGCTGTTGAGAATACATTGCGCGACCAAGAGCTGCAGCGTAATACTATGGCAGCCAAGCAGTCAGAGAAGTCAAAGCTAATTGCTGATACGAAGAATGACCAGAATAATTACACAGCGTTGGCGCAAAAGCGCAATGCTGAAGTAGCTAAATTACGTGAAGAGCAGGCGGCAGCCAACCGACGCGCCCTTGGTAATGGTGTGTCAATCCCGGGTGGTATTCCAGGTGGCGGCGGTTATCCAGGCGTTTGGGCAAATGCGCCGCTGGATGCTTATGTTGACCCGTGGGGGTTGTATACGCGCGAGTGTGTGAGCTATGTAGCTTGGAAAATACATAGCACTGGTCGGTATGTGCCGCATTTTGGTGGCGCGGGCAACGCTAACCAGTGGCCATCAACGGCGGCACGTTATGGTATTCCTAGCGGTTCTACGCCAAAGGTTGGCTCAGCAGCGGTAATGAATATCGGTTATTACGGTCATGTTATGTATGTCGAATCAGTCAATGGTGACGGAACCATTACAGTGAGTGACTATAACTTTGCTTGGGATGGGCTGTACCGATATTACACACGCTCGGCCTCAGGCTTAACATACGTTTACTTCTAGTTAATATAAAGACCATATAAAAACGCTCGTGCTAACCGAGCGTTTTGTAGTATAATAAGCATATGGTTAAGGGAGAAAATAAGCAGCGCTTGGGCTGGTTCTTGACACTTGTTATTGTTGCAATTGTTAGTTTTGTCGCTGGAACTCGCTCAGAGAAGATATTTGCCACAGTAGCGCCAATGTTCGGTGTTCGTATGTCAAGTGGGTCAATTGACCTATCTAGCGTTCAGGAGACGTATCGGAATTTGGTGGCAAACTATGATGGAAAATTGGATACTCAGAAATTAATTTACGGCGCTAACCGAGGGTTGGTTGAGGCGGCTGGCGACTCACATACGGCATATATGGATCCAGATGAGACGAAGGAATTTGAAAAATCACTGAGTGGTAAAATTGGTGGTGGAATTGGCGCGGAAATTGGTTTAAGAAATGGCAAACCGACGATTATAAAGCCTTTGAATGATAGTCCGGCTCAAAAATCCGGCATTAAGGCTGGCGAGGTAATTGTCAAGGTTAATGATGAGTCGGTTGCCGATTGGGCGGTGGATAAGGTTGTTAGCAAAATCCGTGGGGAAGTTGGCACCTCTGTAAAATTGACTTTGCTGAGTGAAAATCGAACGCATGAAGTTTCGGTTACGCGTCAAAACATTACCGCTCCAGCAGTAGAATCGGAGATTGATGGAGAGATTGGGATTTTAAAAGTTAATCGATTTGGCGATGACACAGTAAGCCTTGCCAAAAAATACGCCACAGAGTTTATCGAAAAAGGGGTAAAGAAGGTTATTGTAGATCTACGCAATAATCCCGGCGGAACGGTTAGCTCGGCACAAGGACTGCTGGGGCTTTGGCTGGATAGGCAAGTAGCAATGACTGAGCGGCGCGGTTCAGAGATTGTGAAGACGGCCCATACAACTGGTTCGCCAATTTTAGGCAATATGAAAACTGTAGTGTTAATCAACGGCAATAGTGCTAGTGCTAGCGAAATTACTGCTGGGGCACTTCGGGATTACGGAAAAGCAAAGTTGGTGGGTCAAAAGAGTTATGGCAAAGGTAGTGTGCAAGTATTAATTGGACTTTCTGGTGGCTCGCAGATGAAAGTAACAGAGGCGCGTTGGTATACACCGAAGGGAAATAATATTGACAAAACTGGTATCGAGCCTGACGTAAAAGTAGACCTCTCACCGGAGGATGTTAATAATGGTCGCGATCCGCAAATGGATAAGGCAAAATCGTTATGACGCTTGTGTTTTTATGAGATACAACATAGAATGGAGGTAATATGAACGAGCAAAAAAAGAAGATTTTACTGGTTGAAGACGACATGGCGTTGGCGGCGGTGTATCGGTCGCGGTTGGAAATTGAGGGCTTTGACGTTAGAGAAGTCCATAACGGTGAGGACGCACTATCTGCAACAGTGGAGTATCATCCAGATTTGATTTTATTGGATGTCATGATGCCGAAGATTAGCGGTTTTGATGTCCTAGACATTCTTCGTAATACACCAGAAACTGCTAATGTGAGAATCGTGATGCTAACGGCGCTTAGTCAGCCAAAGGATAAAGAGCGAGCCGAGAGTTTGGGTGTTGATGATTATCTAGTGAAATCACAGGTGGTAATCGGTGACGTGGTGGCGCGAGTGAAGCACCATCTTAATATGCAATAGAAAGCAGATTAGGAGAGGTAACTGACCTCTGGTAGGGGGGGTTGACTTTTTGATAAGTTTTGTTATAATAGTAAGCGTATATGTTAGAACAAGTGCCGACACAAAAACCCGAACGAAAGACCTTGAAAGATTATATAGTTAAGACTTTCCCTTGCAATCCAGAAATTACAGTGATGCCGTTGACTGTTATGCGCAGTGGCCAAGACGGAAAAGGAGTCAGACTAGATGGAGGTTGGATTCCCGGGGAGATGTTGTATGTATGCGACACGGACTCTGAAGAAGGTATTGGTGAAGGCACCTTGATACTACAAGTGCATAAACCAGTCAAGATTGAGAGAGAAGGTGGGGTTTATTATGACGTCTTGACTAAGAATATAAGTTTGAAGAAAATTCAAGAACAGGAAGCTAACACGCACTTTACTGACGGCTATATTCGCGTACTGTTTGGAAGAACTTCCAAAGAAATGGAAGCAGAAGGGAAAAGAAGGGCTGAAGAGGTTTGGGGACAGAAACACCCATCTAATAGATGGGAGCAGCTATTGTCTACAAATACAGAGGTGAGCGGAAATAATACCTCAGAATTAGAGAATTTTCCTGAAAGAGTACGAGAGTTGATGAAGCCTCTAAAGTCTGATATAGACGGTGGGCCGTTTGAGCATAAATACACTTCAGTCAACTATGATTTTCTTTTTGACCCTAGTTATGTACCGCCAGCGGATGTTGAAGTTGCTGCTGTTAGAAATCCTGAAGGCGTCCCCGTATCTGAAAATAGTATTAAGGCCGCAGAAGAGATTATTAACAGCCTAACAGCGAATTTCTCGTTAATGCAAATAATTGACCCTGAGAGGACTTTTGATATTAAAGGCATCATGAATCGTATTAGAGGAGATCATACCATACGTTGTCGATTGTTTGAATATCTTTCTATTAGGCTTGACAGGTTAGCAGATATCAATCCAGAAGCTGTGGCAGATAGAGTCCGTCGTAACTCGGATGATAATTTGAAATCCCCCAATTATTATAGTCAAGGTTATTACGAGGGTAAGAAGATGCGCAGTCGTGAATATGCTGCGGTGCTAGCAGTTGCCATGATGGACGGGTCATTTAATGTGGACAGGCAGGATAAAACAGTTACTCATTACAGAGAAGGTAGGGAGAGGAGTGGCATGCACAGAGACGCCGCAAGGGTGCTTCTCGAGTATATAAAGAATAATTATTAGGGCAGAAAATTTACGATAGATATAACTCCGCTTACTGCGGAGTTATATCTATTAAGTAGCGTCAGTTAATCAACATTAACTTGTGTTCGACGTTCTGTCTTGCCAGTGAATTTAGCTTTCTTCACTTGCTTAAAATTGACTACGCCATCTTTGGCTGCGTGAATAGTGAAATTACGACTCATGTATGTACCATTGCCAGCAATCTTTGTAGCGCCAGTTTGGCGGACCAAGACCTGTCCAGCGGTAACTTTTTGGCCACCAAATCGCTTCACGCCAAGACGTTGACCGGGGCTTTTGTTGTGATTTCTGACAGAACCACCAGCTTTAACCTTTGACATTCTTTACTCCTTATAGTTTTCTAAAAACAATCTGTTTTAGTTTATCGAAAATAAAGCCAGTTGTCAAGCGGTTTTCGCTATATCTATGGGTTTTAGGACTAGGATTTCTCTGCCGACGGCTTGGTCTGGACGGTAATACAGGAGATTTTTATTGGTAATTTGCCGATATCCAAGATCATTCAGATTTTTTAACAGGGGCAAGTGAGTGAACTGTCCGTGGTGATTTTGCCATGCCGGAACAGCGATACAGAGCGTAGAATCAGGGCGGATTTGCGAGTGAATGTTTTTTAGAAAGCTACTAGTGATATGATTACAATTTCTAGCTACTTCCTGGAGCTTCTCTGGGGCTGGTGGGGCAGAAAATGGTTGTCCCAAATATGTCTCGCAGACAATATGGGAAATTTGTTGTTTTTGTTCAGTAGTTAATTTAATAGAAGTGGCGTCAGATTGAAAAGCTTGCCAGAAAGTGTCTGTAGAAAACGTTTTTTCCAGCCAGTGCATATTATCTGATGTGTATTCAATCATTTTATCACTTAAATCGCTTCCGTAAGTATTGATTTTTGCTAAAGCGGCTTCTTGTAAGACTGTACCCGTGCCACAAAACGGATCCCAAAGGTAGTCGCCAGATTTAGCCCCAGAGAGATTGATCATAATCTGTGCAAGCTTGGGCGGGAGCATACCGACGAAAGCATCACGTTTCGGACGTCCGCGGTCGCGCTGAGTGTATGAATTGATATTTTGAGTGCCACGACTTTCGGCAATTAGCAAATCGCTGTTCGTAGCTTTAGCGATGATAATTTCAATCTTCGTTTCAGACCTGCCGAGCTTATTATTATGAGAGGTCGCCGTGGATAAGGCGGCGGTCTTATTTGGGATTAGACGTAGACTAACATTGGCGTTTTTTAAGGATTTTTTTAAGATAAGACCAATTTTTTGGATATCGCGCGGATTTGCTTTATCGCCGTAAAAACTAATCCCAAAAGTTATTTTTTTCTGGCTATGCGCTAGTTTTCTCGTATATTGTTCGGTGATAAATTTCGAGGCTTGGAGGAGGGTAGTGTGGTCGGACTTTTGTGATTTTACCCGTTTGATGATATATCCACATTTGGTAATGCCACCCAAAGTGTCAATTGCAAAAGTATCGCAGTCGACAAGAGTAGCCTGATTGGAGACTCTTTGGATGTTTTTATCGCCGTAAACGGCCTCTAATTCAGCGATGGATATTTCTGGTTGGCGACCAAGGATAGCGATGAACATGTCGTAATTATACCATTTATCGTGGTATAATGAAGGTTATGCTGCCAAAGGTATTGCAATTGTTTAAGTCACCGCGAACTGTGATGAGTATCCTGACACTGGTGGTTCTGGCGGTGGTTATTTTTCTGTCACGACACGAGTTAGTGAAGGCATGGGGGCTGTTTTTAGGTGCGGATTTATGGTTGCTATTTCTGCTGCTGCCGTTCCAGATCATCGTATATTTTGCTGGTGGTGAAATGATTTTTTCTTATTTAAGGGAGAAGAATTTGATTCGTCATATTTCTCGATTAGAACAGACGAGGATAGCTTTGGAGCTGAATCTGGTCAATCATATTTTCCCGTCTGGCGGCGTTAGTGGAATTTCATATACGACGTGGCGGATGCATAAGCTGGGTGTGAGCTCAGCGCGTTCGACATTTGCGCAGGTGATTCGCTATGTCACGGGTTTTTTGGCACTGCTGGTTTTGCTGGTGATTGCGGTTTTGGCGCTGGCGATCGACGGTAAGGTGAACCGATACATTGTGGCAGCGAGCTTTTTGTTGATTGTGGTAGTCCTGGCTCTGACATTTGGGCTAATTTTTATGTTCTCCTCGAAGCGACGCATGCGAGTGACAGCGGCGGGCGTATCGCGGTTTATCAATATGCTGGTGAAATTTGTAACACTAGGGAAGAAGCGGCGAGTTATGAAATCGAAAAGCGTTGAGGGATTCTTTATTGATATGCAAGATGATTTTCAGGATTTGGCGAATCACCCAAAGCTGTTAACGAAGCCAATGATTTGGGGAATCATTTACACGATTTTTGATGTTGCTATGTTTACGGTAGCGTTTATGTCGCTTGGGGTTTTTGTTAATCCAGCAATTCTAATGGTTGGTTATGGTGTAGCGGGTTTGGCAGCGATTTTTGTATTTACACCCGGAGGAACAGGGGTTTACGAGACGATTATGATTATATTTTTAAGCATGGCAGGAACGCCGCCAGATCTGGCGATTGCCGGAATTATTTTAACGAGGGCGATTTTACTGACCGGCACGATTGTCTTTGGCTATATTTTTTACCAGCACGCATTGATTAAATACGGCAAGCTGAATGATCCCCAGGTTTAGTGTCAGCAACTTCCTGGCGGTGGTTAACCAGACGTTTGAGGCGGCTTTTGCCGGCGCGGTTGAAGTCGAGGGCGAGGTTGCTAGCTTTAAGCCGTATCCGCCAAAATACGCGTTTTTTACTCTGAAAGATGAGGACGGATCGGTCAATTGTTTTGTGGGTTTTAGTAATTTGCGTACGCCAATCGAGGATGGTATGAAAGTGGTGGTTCGGGCGATGCCAAGCCTGAGAAGCGATGGCAGGTTTAATTTACAAGTTCAGGAAATTCATCCGCTGGGCAAGGGGAGTCTAAAGCGGAGTTTTGATATTTTGCGGCAGCGGCTGTCGGCCGAAGGTCTGTTTGATGCGGAGCGGAAGCGCCCCTTACCGCAATATCCTGCCCGCGTGGCGGTCATTTCCAGTACGCAGGCGGCGGGCTACGCGGATTTTATGAAAATTGCTAGTGAGCGCTGGGGCGGGGTGAAGTTTATCGTCGCTAATGTTAAGGTTCAGGGCGACGGCGCGGCTGATCAGGCGGTGCGGGCGATTGCCCATTGTAATCAGCTGGCGGAGCCGCCAGAGGTGATCGTGCTGATTCGCGGCGGCGGTAGCGCGGAGGATTTGGCGAGTTTTAATGATGAATGCTTGGTGCGAGCGGTGGCTGGCAGCCGCGTGCCAGTGCTGACTGGTATCGGACACGAGGTTGACGAAAGTTTGTGCGATTTGGCGGCTGATGTGCGGGCGGCCACGCCGAGCAATGCCGCTCAGCTGCTATTTCCGGATAAACACGATGTGAGGCGGCAATTAGAGTTGCGGCTGGGCAGTATAGCAGAGGTGATTCAGCGGCGGATTCAGGCGCGGTGCCTACATGCAACAATGTTGCAACAAGCGGCGCTCGAACAGTGGTCGCACCGCGTCGAGATTGCCATGAATGTAACATTGTCGCAACAACGAATTATTGCTGAGTACGACCCAGAGATGGCGCTGCGGCGCGGTTACGCGATGATTAGCGGCGACTGCCAGATTGGTAATATTGTAAAGATTACAACAAAAGATATGATTATGAAAGCGAGGATTGAGAGTAGTGAAAAACGATAAAACGAATGAGAAAACGATTGAGCAAATGATGGCAGAATTAAACGAGCGCATCGCGTGGTTTCAGGGCGATGACTTTAGTCTGGATGAGGCCAAGCAGCGGTTTATTGAGGCGCGGCAGCTGGCGAAAGACATTACGGCAGCGCTGGACGGCATGCGGCACGAAATTACAGTGCTCAGCGAGGATTTTAGCGCGTGAGATAGGCTTTACATCGCTCTAAGCATAAGCTATACTTGAAAATATGAATATGAGATATAGGAGAGAACAGGGGTCGGTGAATGGCTGGATGGTCGGTACGTTCGGCTGTTTGGTACTGTTTCTGATTGCTGGGTCGCTGGCTATTTGGGCGTACATGCAATATTCCCACGAGAAAAATAATGTTGATAGCAAGGTGGCTATTGAAGTCGCTAAAGGTAAGGGTGAGCAGGCAGAAATTGATCAGAAGAAGTTTTCTGAAGAGGCTAAGAATCCGCGGATTGAGTTTGTTGGTCCAAGTGAGTACGGTCGCGTATCGTTTATGTATCCAAAAACTTGGAGCGTGTATATAGAAAATGATGGTAGCAACAGGGGTGACTATAAAGCTTACCTAAATCCAATATCGGTCCCATCAACAGTTAGTAAGACAAGTCGATTTGCGTTGAGGCTGGAAATTATTAACAAGGATATGGATGCGGTACTGAATGAGTATCAGTCGCGATTGAAGAAGGGTGAATTGACTTCAAGTAGTACTGAGTTTAATGGAATTTCTGCAACGCGGATTGATGGTGCATTTGATAAGAATTTGCGTGGTTCAGTTGTATTGATGAAGGTCCGTGACAAGACTATTCGTTTTTCAACCGACGCCGACACATTTAAGCCAGATTTTCAGACGATATTGGGCACAGTGAAGATTGCTGAATAGAAAAAGTAACTCAAGTTTTGCTATACTAGAAATGTATGGCAGGTAAAGAGCGGAGCGATGATGATTTTGGAGGGCTGCCGAGCGTCTTAGTGGCGGCGCACGAGTTAAAAACGCCGCTGGCTTTAATTCGGCAGATGGCGCTACTGCTGGACGATGATTTGACAAGCGCAGCTGATAAAAAACAGATCCAAAAGCGGATTGTTCAGACGTCCGAGCAGGCGCTGCAGTTGACAGTTGATCTGGCGAATTCGGCAAATTTGACGCCGTCATTATTTCCGCTGGAGCCAGTTAATCCGTTGGCGTTGTGTCAGCAAATAGCCACGGAGACGAGACTTAACGCAGCGCTGTACGGGCGAAAAATTAGCTGGCCTCGGGGCGGGCGGAATAACCGGTTGATATTGGCAAATCGGACGTTGCTGGGGCGGATTTTGGCGAATTTCTTAAACAATGCCTTGAAATATACTGAGGATGATTCAGAGATAAAAGTGTCGGTTACGTCGACCAAAGAGGCGGCGAGGCTAAGTGTTCGCGATTTTGGGCCGATGATGAGTTTGAAGGAGTATCGGCGGCTGCTTAATGAGATGAATGCGCGAAAAACGGTGCGGACGCGGCCGGAAAGCAGCGGCTTGGGGATTTATGTGGCTAGCCAATTTGCTCGGGCGATGAATGGCCAAATTGGGCTAATCAGGCATCGGGACGGATTGACATTTTATGTGGAAATGCCGATTAGCCGGCAGCTGAGCTTGCTATGAAAAAACTTCTGATCGTTGAGGATGATAAAAATTGGGCGGATATTTTATGCAGATATGCGGCGGCGGTTGGCGCGGAAGCGCGGGTGGTAGTTTCTGGCGGCCAGGCGATGGAAATGATTGACAATTGGCAACCAGACGCGATTGTCTTAGATATGCTGTTGGCGGGCGAAACGGCAGTGGCGTTACTGAATGAACTGAGGTCGCACGCAGATTTGGCGAGATTGCCGATCGTGGTTTGCAGCAATGCGGGTGTTAATTTGGCGGATTTGCAACCATTTGGCGTGAGAGCGCTGCTGGATAAGGCGTCAATGTGCCCAGATGAAGCGCGGGCAGTTTTTAGCGAGGTTTTGGATGGGGCAAAGTGAGCGGTTAAAAGCGATTGTACTGAGGCGGACGAATTACGCCGAGGCGGATCGGGTATTGCAACTACTGACGCCGAAAGGCCGGCGCAGCGTCATCGCCAAGGGTGTGCGGCGCGAGCGGTCGAAATTGGCGGGCGGCATTGAATTATTTGCGATTTGCGACGTGGTGATTCGTTCCGGGCGCGGCGATTTGGGGTTGTTGACCTCGGCGCGGCTGGCGGCGTTTTATAGGCATATTTTGGAAGATTACGAGCGAATGCAGTTCGCTTACGCGGCGATGAAGCTGGTATCAACGGCTAGCGAAAACATTGACGAGCCGGAATGGTATTTTGTACTAAGTCAGGTATTAGAGCAGTTAAATAATCCGGCAGTTAACCAAAAGCTGATTGAAACGTGGTTTTATATGCAATATGCTAGTTTGCTAGGTGATGAGCTGAATCTGCGTACCGATGTGGCGGCTCAGGCGTTGTCGCCAGATAAAAAATATATGTACGATAGTGCGGAAAAGGGTCTGCGGCTGGCGGAGCAGGGTGACCTGTCGGCGGATGCCATTAAGCTGCTTCGGCTCATCCAAGCGAAACCGCTGGCGAATGTGGCGCAGATTGGCGGGATAACTGAGGTGATTAGCGCTTGTTGGTTGGCGGCGCGACAGCACGCGGCGGTGTAATATTACCCATAAAATGGTATACTGTAGGTAATAATTGTGAATCGCCATGTTGCCAACATGGAGAAAGGTTTTTTGATGGGTCAAGCAAAAATGGAAGATATTATTAGCCTGTGCAAGCGCCGCGGCTTTATTTATCAGGGTTCGGATGTGTATGGCGGTCTTTCTGGCACTTGGGATTATGGCCCGCTGGGAGTGCAGCTGAAGCGTAATATTATGAGTTTGTGGTGGCGTCGGTTTGTCGATGAGCGCGACGACATGTACGGCGTGGATGCGGCGATTTTGATGAATCAGAAAGTCTGGCAGGCGAGCGGGCATGTGGATACTTTCGTCGATCCGCTGTGCGAAGACACGGTCAATCACCACCGTTACCGCACCGATCATATTCTCAAGGACAATGGTGTTGACGCTGATGGCATGACCATGGAACAGATGGATGCGGCGATTGTAGAAAAAGGTATCAAGAGCCCCGATGGCAATCCGCTGAGTAAATCGCGAACGTTTAATATGATGTTCAAAACGCATATTGGCGCGACCGAGAGCGAGGACAGTATTTCTTATCTTCGGCCAGAGACCGCCCAAGGCATCTTCACCAATTTCAAAAACGTCGTCGATAGTTTTTATCCTAATTTGCCGTTTGGTATTGCCCAAGCTGGTAAGGCGTTTCGTAATGAAATTGCGCCGCGTGATTTTGTCTTCCGTAGCCGCGAGTTTGAGCAGATGGAGATTGAATATTTTGTCGACCCTGAGCATTGGCAGGAGGCGTTTGATGAGCTGCTCGCTAGCACGCATGAGTTTTTGGCAGAACTGGGCCTTAGACAAGAGCACATCCACGAGCTAGACGTGCCGGCGGAGGATCGGGCGCACTACAGCAAAAAGACGATCGACATCGAATATGATTATCCTATCGGCCGCGAGGAACTGATGGGCATTGCTTACCGGACTGATTTTGACTTGATGAACATCCAGCGTGCCAGCGGCAAGAGCATGGAATACACCGTCAAGGGAACGAACACAAAATTTGTTCCGCACGTCATCGAGCCGTCGTTTGGTGTCGAGCGGGCGCTGATGGCGGTACTGTCGGGTGCGTACCGTGAGGACGAGCAAAACGGTGAAAAGCGGGTGTATTTGGCGCTGCCAGAGCATTTGGCACCGGTCAAATTTGCCGTCTCGCCACTACTCAAAAATAAGCCAGAATTGGTGGAAAAAGCTCGCGACGTCTACGCCCAGCTCGCCAAAGCCAACCCCGGCCGAGTGATGTGGGACGACAACGGCAACATCGGCAAGCGCTACCGCCGCCAAGACGAAATCGGCACGCCGCACTGCGTGGTCATCGACTTCCAGACGCTGGAGGACGGCACTGTCACCGTGCGCGAGCGGGATACGACGGAGCAGCGGCGGGTGAATGTTGAGGAGCTATAGATACTAGATATGAAAAAGCAAATTGGGTTTAAGGAGATAAAAGATTGACAAAAAATAGACCTGAGTTTGATAAAATTACATCGTTTGACGAGTTTAATAAATATTATTGGTATCGTGAAGAAATTTCACAGATATGCAAATCATTAGGATTAGAATATAGAGGTACAAAACAAGAACTCAATCACATTATTGAGCAGTACTTTAAGGGTAACCTGATTAAAAAATCATCAATAAAAAATGAAACAAAGCAAGTTGAAAATATTACTTTAGATACGCCATTACTTGAATGTGGTTTTTCTTTTAACGCAAAATTCAGAGAATATTTTTCTGCTTTAACGGGTATCTCACCATTTAAATTTACTGCTGATATGGCTACCGCTTGGAGAAAAGTAAAGAGAGAAAATGATTTGAGTTTTACCATTCAAGATATGCTAAAAGTTTATTATGGGAAATCAGATTATGCCAAGTATGATAATTCGGTTTGTCAATGGAATCAATTTTTAAAGGATTTCTGTGCAGATAAAAATAGTTGCAACTATTCGAACAAATTAAAAGTAGCTGCTATTCTTTGGAAAGAAGTTAGAAATTCAAGAAATAAAAAGATTTATTCAAAGAATCTTTTAACTGAATATGAACATGAAATAAAAGAGTATCACAATTAGATAATCCCCAATGTGTTAACACCCAATGAGTAGTTAATCATGGATATTGGAAAGACAAAATATACGGTAGGCGAAATGGTATCAGCCATTTGGCGTTCAGATGTAGTATAATGACTTTCATGTCAAACACTACCAAAGGACATATCATCACGCAGAATTTAGATGGCACGGATCATCTGGATTGTTTGTATCGCATTTCGCTTAAAGCCTTGATTTATAACGATGCTGGGCAGATTTTGGTCGTCAAAGAAATTGATCGGACGTATTGGGATTTGCCGGGTGGTGGTATGGATTTTGGCGAGACGATTGAGTCGTCTCTGAAACGCGAGCTGTATGAAGAAGTTGGCTACAAGGGCGGTTTGCGCTATCAACTTTTTGACGCGTCGGACGAGATGTATATTGAGCGGATTGACGCTCATCAGATCTGTTTTTATTGCCGCGTCTGGCCAGAGAATTTTGATTTTATGCCAGGTGAAGAGGGCGATGAAGTGATGTTCGTTGACCCTGAGGAGTTATTGCTTCAGAAAAGCGAGGTTGACGCGCCAGCTCGTGCCTATAAGGTCCATGCAAAATGGCAGCAACTACGCAGGTAAAATTTTACTGAGGGTTTTAAGAAGTTTGCGGTCATGTCCGAGAGGGTCAATTTACATATAATAATCCCATTGCTATAATAACCATATGCATATTATTCTTGGTGGGACGAGCGGGCTTGGTCTGGAGATGGCCAGGCAGCTCAGAGAAAGTAGCAAGCGCGTATTGGTGCTGGGGAAGACTCATAACGCCCAGGAGCACGGCGAAGGTTTCCAATTGGATGTGTATTATCCCGAGCAAGTAGAGGCAGCGCCAGCGCGGATTGAGCAGATTCTGGGCGATGACAATGTTGAGCAATTCGTGTGGGCGGCAGGCTATGGTTGGCGTGGTAATTTTGAGGATCAGTCTGATGCGCGCTCCATGGCGGAGGTGAACTTTGCCGGTGCGTTGCCACTGGTGCAGTGGGCGTGGCGAAAGATGGCACGTCAAAATCAGAAGTCAGTTTTAACGATTATCGGCTCGACCAGCAGCGTCAAAGCTCGGGCGGACGAGGCGGTATACGTGGCGACCAAACACGCCCAAGCGGGCTTGGCGCGCAGCTTAGGGATGCAGGCCGACGAACAGAAATTGCCAGTAAAAGTCGCGCTGTTTTTGCCTGGCGCTATGAAGACGCCGTTTTGGAATGGCCGGGAGTTGCCGGCTGATTATGTGTTTTTCAACGATCCCGCCAAAATTTCTACGCATATTATCAACGCCATTGAAAATCAGCAGCAGCCGTATCTGGAGTGGGCGCTGCCAAAGGGTACGTTGGTTTAAGTTCCGGTAAGGTGGTATAATTCGGGAATGGTAATGAATGTTTCAAATAGTGATTATTTTGGGGTAAAAATTGTAGTAATTGGCGGCGGAACCGGGAGCTTTACGCTGCTGTCGGGTTTGAAAAAGTACACGCATAGCATTACGGCACTGGTTAATATGGTTGACGACGGCGGCTCGACTGGACAGCTGCGCGACGAACTGGGCGTGCTGCCAGCGGGCGATGTCCGGCAATGTTTGGTGGCGCTGAGCAGCTCGCCGAAGGTACGCGACTTGTTTAATTATCGGTTTGATGAGGGCAGCATGAAGGGACACGCCTTTGGCAATTTGTTCATGGCAGCGCTGGAAAAGATGACAGGAAGTTTTGCCGAGGCAGTAGAACTGGCGAGTGAAGTTCTGGGCGTGAACGGGCGAGTGTTTCCGATTACTTTGGATGATACGACTATGTCGATTAAGCTAAAAGACGGTACGACTGTCAATGGCCAGCACGCGGCAGAATCGCTGCAAATTCCGCGCGGCGAGCGTCCGTGGCTGGAATTGAAACCGCCGGCTGGCATTAATCCGCGGGCGCGCCAGGCGATTTTAGATGCTGATTTGGTGGTGATTGCGCCGGGGCTGCTATATGGCAGTTTGGCGCCGGCGTTGCTGGTGCGCGGCGTAACCAGAGCGCTGGCGGAGACTAAGGCAAAGAAAGTTTATGTTTGTAATTTAGTTAATAAACCGGGTCAGACAGATGGTTTTACGGTGGCGGATTTCGCGGATGAGATTGAGCGGTTTTCAGGGGTAAACATGGATTATGTTCTATACAATAACCATCGTCCTCCAGAGGAACTTATCAAGAAGTACGCCCATGACGGTGAGTATTTGGTGGAGTGGAATAAAGATTTGTTGAAAAAGAAGCATTATTATGCCTCGGGTAAGCGGTTGATTGCTGATACTGCTTGGGTGAATAAAAATTCTGGCAGCGACCCATTGGCGGCTCAACGTAGCCTAATCCGCCATGATGCTGACAGGGTGGCTCGTGAGCTGATGCGGATTTATTTTGCTTAAAAGCCGACGATAATTGCATTTTTTGGCATTATATGGTATAATAGCCGAGCTGTGTCAAGTGAAGAACAGAAAGTGGTATGTAAAGAAATCCTGTCTCCAGAGGAAATGTTTGGTTGTATATCTCGAAGAACATTGGATATATATGCGGGTAGTATTAGAGGCGAGCGTGAGGATTTTATAGAGCACGCTCATCGTGTGCAGGACTTGGTGGAAGAATTTGCTGGTGAAGATTTACCCCCGGAAGCAATTTCATTGGCGCTTGTTCATGATGTCGTTGATAGAATGATCAATAGGGAAAGCACAAAATATAATGAAGAATGGGCTAAAGAGGCTGCAAAAGCACTATTAGGGCTATTTGATGATGAAACTGTTAGTCATGATCAGCTTAAGTACGCTTCGTGTGTTTTGGTCGATATGGTCAAGGTAGAGCAGAGTGCGGCGTATCATCGGAAGCAAATGGCCGACATTGCACAAGAAGACAACGAAAGTCAAGGAAATACTAATTTTAAGGAAATATATCCACTAATCGCGCAAAGGTATATGGGTGATATCCCTCCAGAAAAATGGGAAATTGCTCAACCTCTTCTCGATCTCAATCATATGCGCAGGGAGATGGAGGAAGTCAATATTGAAGCGTTTATCATAAAGAGTGCTGAGCTGCTTGACAATTTACGCTACCCGTCATCGAAGAGGCAATCGGCGATTTTACAGGATGTGTTAGAGGCGGAGTCGTTTTATGCCCCAATTCTTGAGGCTATGGGATATGAAGGCTTTGCTGCAGAACTACGTAGCGCTGGAAAGATCCGGCGTTTGTTTGGTCAGGGCAGAAAGGATCTCGTTGAGTATGCTGCTGAAATACAAAACACAGTGCTCCAAATTGGTATAGGAAAAATTGCTGATAAGGTTTTTGGTGAAAATGACAGCACGATTAGTTATGCTGTTGGTAAGGCCGACGGTTCTGATGACTATCCTATTCATATGGGTGAATTTGCAGCAGAAGCTAGACATGGCAACATGGTGGCTGGGAATTGGCGTGTGAAATCAGTAGGATCGCTTGCCGATAAGCTAAAAGGCGGTGACGGAATCATGGATATTGTCGGAATGATGGTTATTTCCGAAGATCACAAGTCGGTCGCTCGTGATTTTGCGAATTTTATAGCCTACAGGCTGCCGGAGTTTAAGCCAGTTTCCTCGCGCAATAAGACACGTCCCGTCTATATTCAGGGGACCCAGAAATACGTTAATTATATAGAAGAGCAACTTCATGCGTTAGGAATTGATTCAGGTCAATATTTGGTAAAAATTGATACAGAAGAAACTATTGAAAAACGTGGCTATCCTAGTTACGAGGTATCCAAGGTTACATTTTCTGCAGAGGTTGACGGGATAGAAACCCCTATAGAAGTCCAGTTCATTACAAAGGATGAACGTCAGCGTGCACGAACTGGCAAAGTGTCTCATGTTGGTTATAAATATCTACAGGGTAATGGATACAGCGATAAAAAGCTAGGCGAAGAGAAACCAAGCGAACGATTAAAGAGGTTGGATATAGTTGCAAGCGCCGAGGAGACATTAAAGGCTTTGTATAAGCGCCGATATGACATGAAGACTAGTAGTAAAGCAGGCAGACTTGAACTTAATCCAGCATCCGAAGATAATCAGAATACTTTTCTTGAGAATTTATTGACATTTTCGGCATGATATAATTGATTTAATGACAACCTACTATACCGACGGTTCTGCTTCGCCAAATCCCGGCCCGGGCGGGTTTGCGGTGATTCGTGATCTTGAGCCGTGGATTTTGGGCTCGGAGGACGGCGAGACGACCAACATTCGCATGGAAGGCAAGGCGCTAATTGCGGCGCTTCGGGATGCCGACGACGCGCCGTGCGTGATTTATACTGACAGTGAATTTTGGATTAACGTGGTGACCAAGTGGGCGCCAGGGTGGCAGCAACGCGGCTGGACGAAGAAGGGCGGCGAGATTAAAAACCTGGACATCGTGCGTGAGCTATATGAGCTATACTCAAATTCGCAGGCGGAACTGCGCTGGGTGCGCGGACATGAGGGCGATGAGGGTAATGAGCTGGCAGATGAGTGGGCTAATCGGGCGCGTGAAGGCGAGCAGTTGACTAAATAACAGCTGGCGGCATCTTATAAAAATTGCTATAATTACCCTCATGGAAGAAGTGAGGGAAACGACTGATATTTTTTTGTGGGCCAATCAGACTGACGCAAAAAAGAATGATTTACAGATTGAGCTGTTTTTATTTAATAAAAATTACACGCCGTATTTCATGCCCTTGAAGGGTGATGTCGAGCAGCAGCTCCGGCCGCTATTTTTGTTTGATTATATCAATCAAGTTAATTTGGGGGCGGGTACTGGTCTTAGCGTGCGGGATTATGAGCTGAGTGAAGCGGAAGAAAACGTGCTACTGCGAACAGACCTCGCCAAGGTTGGCCGAGCGGAAACCTTGATTCATTTGATTGAGCATGAGCGCGGCGACATTGTGGAGTTTTCGGAGACCGAGCATGAGTTCAAGCGGATGAAAGGGCTGATAGCGCGGTTTACCGACCCGAATGATCCAGAAAAAGTCTTTTACACGGTGAAGTTGATCCAGCAGGGGCAGACACTCAAAAGTGCGCTAGCGTGGGAGTTTTCTGACGGCAAGTTTGGTGCGTTTAAGGCGGAGGTTGGCTTTAAGGTGCCGGATGATAACCAGGTGCTGATCATCGGTCAGGATATTTTCGCCTTTAATCCAGGCAAGTTTGAGCGCATGTTTGGCTATGAGTACAAGAAGCAAGTGATTGCCGATAAGAAAGTGGCGGAAATTGAAAAGGAATATAAGTTAAGTTTCCCCGAGGGCTTGGATCTTAATGCGCTAGTCAAGGAGCGCAAAAAGACTATCAATAAACTGCAGAAATTAGAGATTGGCGAGGTCAAGCAAGAGCAAGTGCTGGATTATGCTGATGAGATGCAGCTGGAGCTGATGAGCGATGATAATAGCGCGATTATCATTATGGATGGCAATGACCTCGACATGTTTGTGAACCTGATCAACGAGGATTACATTGAGAGTAAAATTACCGGCAAACGTTACGAAATTAAGTCGAAAAAACTGTTGGGCGAGCCTGAGGGCGAACCGCCACGAGGTTAAGTATGGATCAAGAATTAGCGCTGGCGATTTTGATGAGCGGTCGGTCGGCGCTGCTGACGGGCGCGGCTGGTACCGGCAAAACGCACCTGCTGAATACTTTTATTGCACAGGCACGTGACCAGGGTAAAAAGGTGTCGGTAACAGCGACGACGGGCTTGGCGGCGACGCATTTGGGCGGCAATACAATTCACAGTTGGAGCGGTATTGGCGTTAGCGATCACCTCGCGAACAACTTTTTTGATCGGCTGTCAAAAACGCGGCGTGAGGTGATTATGAAGACCGATGTATTGATTATTGATGAGATTTCCATGCTGCATGATTTTCGGTTGGACATGGTCGATCGGGTGCTGCGTGGCGTCAGGGAAAACGACCAGCCATTTGGTGGTGTGCAGCTGGTGATGAGTGGTGATTTTTTCCAATTGCCGCCAATCAACCGTCCGGGCGAGCAGGGCGGCGGTTTCGTGGTGTATTCGGAGGCGTGGCAGGAATTGCAGCCGGCGGTGCTATATCTGGAGCGGCAATATCGGCAAAATGACGAGCAGCTGCTGGAGATTTTGACGGCACTAAGAAATGACGATATTAGGCGGCATCATGCTGAGATGTTGCTGGCGCGAACGGAAGTTCAGCCGCCTGATGGTGACATCACCGAACTACACACCGTCAATGTTGATGTTGATGCTATCAACAGCCAGAAGCTGGCGGAGCTGGCGGGTGAGGAGCGAACGTATCAGCAGACGACGACGGGTTCAAAAGTGTATGTTGACAGTTTGCAACGGTCGGTGCTGGCGCCGAGTGAACTCGTGTTGAAATTGGGCGCGTTGGTGATGGCCGTGAAGAATTCGCCGCAGAAATTGTACGCCAATGGTAGTATCGGCACGGTGGTGGATTTTGAGCCGCTGACGGACTATCCGATCGTGAAGTTTCGTGATGGCCGGCAGGTAACCATGGTGCCGGATGTGTGGGAGCTGCGTGACGGTGAGCGCAAGCGCGCTAGCATTTCCCAGGTGCCACTGCGCCTGGCGTGGGCTATCACTGTGCATAAAAGCCAGGGCATGACGCTGGACGCGGCTAAGATTGACCTGAGAAAAGCGTTTGTTGAAGGTATGGGTTATGTGGCGCTCAGTCGGGTGCGAGATTTGGATAACTTGTATCTTTATGGTATTAATCGCAAGGCATTGGAAATTTCGCCGGATGCACTGGCGATTGATGAGGTGTTGCAGCGAGCAAGTAATGAGGCAGTTAGGCGCTATCGTCCGATGCTGGAGGAAATGAAGCTAAAACAGCCAGCGCCGAAAAAACCCGGTAAGAAATCTCAGTCCGGCAGCTGGCAGCAAAAAATTGCCAAAATGCGCGAGGCACACCCGAAGGCCTACATGCCGTGGGAAAAAGCCGATGACGACATCCTTAAGCAGGAGTTTCTACAGGGTGCAACCATCCAGCAGCTTAGCCAAAAACTTGGTCGTCACGAAGGCTCGATTAGGATGCGGTTGCAGAAACATTTTGGGGAAGATACCGTAGTGTAGCGCCAGCTTGTCTTACCGCTAGACTTTTCCACAAAAATGTGGAAAAGTTTTTATTTGATAGCAAAATGGGTAAAAAGTTGAAAAAAAGGCTTGCATGTGGGTAGTTGTGGGTAGTATAGTGGAGTCAGTGGAACGAAAGTTGATGGAAATCACCAACCAAAACAAACATCCACTATGAAAAACCAACTAATCTACCACGGAGGAAGAACGACGTGCAGACAGATTACTTTGAGCGAAAGTTGGACGACAAGCGGCGCTTGACGATCCCAGCCGAGCTCAGGGCAGAGTTTGCGTCCGGCGTCGTGTTGACCCGCGGGTTTGGCAAATATCTTCACTTGTATCCGCAGCAAGTCTGGGACCGGGAAGTGGAGGGCGCGCTAACTGGAAGTATTCTGGATGAGCGCGTAGCCGACCTGAATGTCAAGTTTCGCCGCGGTAAAACCGCCTCGGCGCTCGACCAGAAACAGGGGCGAGTGACGATTGAGCAGCATCTACTCGACTATGCCGGTATTGACCGGGAAGTCGTGGCGGTGCGGGCGGGCGCGTATTTTCGGCTGATGGCGGCCGAGAATGCGGATTGATTAGCTGGGTCAGTACCTTAACAATTTGAAAACCTCTCGAGATCAACTATCTGGGTATTTGAAGATGGCAGGTGGCAATTTGCTCCACGATAAAAACGGCAACGTTCTTTCCTCAAAACACCTCCCAAAAAACTCCACCTCACACATAAGTCTCTTTTGGAAACTATGGTTGTCACTGACAATCATCACATTTCCACTCTTAGACAACAAAAACAAACAAAACACAAATACAAAACAGCCAGAATTAAATATCCAGTTAGGTGATCTCGAGTATTGCTATACGTTGTGGTGTCAGCCGCGGCGATTTGTCGAGATTTACTCCTCTTTACGCGCCAGGTGACTCAAGGTCGCTTGGGCTGCAATCGCTGTACGGAGATAAATCTCGAAAATCTTGCACCTGACTGCTACAATAAAGCAATGATGAGTATTAAAGAACATCCACCACAGTCGGAGGCGCTTCAGGTGAGCGAACCGATTCATGTTCCCGTACTCCTTGAGGTGACCTTGGATAGGTTGCGGCCAGCTAGGGGCGAGAGCTATCTCGACCTAACGGCTGGCTACGGCGGCCATGCCAGGGAATTCTTAATGAGGACGGATAATTACTTGGGCGCAGTGCTGGTTGACCGCGATGATAACGCGATTAACACGCTGGGCGATTTGGCTGAAAAAGGCGCGACGCTGATTCACAAAGATTTTGTGAGCGCAGCGCAGGATTTGGTCAAGCAGGGACGTACATTTGACGTGATTTTGGCTGATTTGGGGGTGTCGTCACCACAGCTTGACAGAGCAGAGAGAGGTTTTTCGTTTCGGTTTGACGGGCCGCTAGATATGCGGATGGATAATCGGACGGAAATCACAGCGGCGGATATCGTCAATTCGTATTCGGTTGATGAGCTGACGCGGCTGATTACTCGTTACGGTGAGGAAAGTCCCGGGCGGGCTAGGCGAATTGCGCAGGCAATTGTTGGTGCCAGGCCGATTCGGGGAACGACCGAGCTGGCTGATCTGATCAAGTACACTGTCGGTCGCGGCGGGATGAAACATCATCCGGCGACTCGCACTTTTCAGGCACTGCGCATTGAAGTCAATCACGAACTTCGGCTGGTTGAGGAATTATTGCCACTGTTGCCACGCCTCCTTAACAGGGGCGGGCGAGTCGGAATAATTAGCTTTCATAGTCTGGAGGATCGATTGGTCAAGCGATATTTCTGGGAGCAAGCAGCTGCTGGCTACGAGGCCGAGCTGATCATCCCAGAGAAAAAACCGGTGTCTGGAACAGAAGATGTTCACAACCCGCGCAGTCGAAGCGCTCAGTTTCGCTACGCCGTAAAAACATAAACAAAAAAGGAGGGCGACACTATGCCAATCCACATCAAAGTACAATTCCAGAATACAGACAAGCCAGAGGTTGTCTCAGTACGCCGCGGCTAAACTAAAGCGTATTCCGGAATGCACCTTAGGGAAACCAGCCTGTCATTAACGGGCGGGCTGGTTTGCTATGTAATATAAATATAAAAAGATAGAGACAAATGACAACCACCACCTTCACTTCACGCCGTTCAAGCGGTCAAATGCGCCGAAACCAAAACTCCACACGTTTTCAGTCTCAGGTCAAACTTGGTCCTGTTGCTCATACAGTGCTCGTTGCGCTGATGATTACAGTACTGGGCTTGATTTATCTAACGCAGGCAACGCGACTAACAGCATATGGCTACGAGGCTCGAGATTTAGATACAAAAATTACTGAACTCAGCGCAAAGAAATCGGAATTAGAAGTTCAAAACGCACGACTAACAGCATTAGAGAAGGTGAAAAATAGTAATGTGGCTTCAGCAATGACTACTACTGAAACGCATTATGCGCGATAAGTGATATAATAAGGTAAGCAGTATGCAGCGGCTTATTCGTTCAAGAACTGGTTGTTTGGCCATCGTTTTACTTGTAGCGATGGCAGCTTTTGTGTTGCGACTATTTCAGCTACAGATCTTGCAATATAGTAAATATACAGAGATGGCGCGGGCGAGCCAGCAGCGGCAGTTCATTATTCCAGCAGAGCGTGGCAAAATATACATGATAGACGGAAAGACGCCAGCGCCAGTGGTGCTAAATCAGGCAGTGTATACGGTGATTGCTGATCCACATGCGGTTAATGATAAGGAGCGAGAGCAGATAATCACGAGCCTGAGAGAGGTTGCTGGTGGCGAAATGACAGATAAGGCAGCTGAACGTTTGAGCAATAAGAATTCGCGGTATGAGGTTTTGGCAAAAAGTATCACCAGAACTCAAGCGGAAAAATTAAAAGAGAAGAATTTTGCTGGAATATTATATCAACAGGGTTCACTTCGGAGCTATCCAGAGGGTGCGCTGGGAGCGCACGTGCTTGGATTTGTTAATGCGGCGGGCGAGGGTCAGTATGGAATAGAGGGCGCGCTTGATAAGCGGCTTAAGGGGCGAGATGGTCTGTTGCAATCAGTGACTGACGTGAGAAATGTACCGCTAACAGTTGGAAAAAATAATATGCGGATTGAGGCAAAGCCTGGTGATAATCTGGTGCTGACAATTGATAGGAATATCCAGAACCAAGCAGAGGTGGCGTTGAAGAAGGGGATTGAGGCGGCGAACGCAACTGAGGGCAGTGCGATTGTCATGAACCCAAAAAACGGTCAAATCTTAGCGATGGCCAATTATCCAACATATAATCCAGCAGAGTTTAACAAGCAAAAAAATCCAGCGGTGTTTATGAATAGTGCGGCGATGGTGCCGTTTGAGCCGGGTTCAATTGTGAAATCGTTTAGTTTTGCTACGGCAATTGACAAGGGTGCTATTACGCCGTCTAGTACGTACAATAACACGGATTGTATTAAGGTGGCTGATCGTACGATGTGTAACGCCCTAAAAGGCCTGGGTGGCACCATGACTATTCAAGGCGCGTTTAACAATTCTCTCAACGTTGGCACAATTACAGCGATTCGGAGACTAGGCAACGGTTCTCAGATTAATTTTGCGGCGCGTCAGACTTTGTATGAGTATTATCATGATAAATTTGGGTTTGGAAGTAAGACAGGGCTTGAGTTGGGTGAAGCGGCGGGATATATTTATCCGCCAGACAGTGTTGAAGGTAATGAAGTTCGTTATTCGGCAATGACTTATGGGCAGAGTATGAATCTGACGATGGTGCAGGTGGCGGCTGGATTCTCATCGCTGGTAAATGGTGGGCAGTATTATAAGCCGACAATTCTTAGTGGAACAATTGATAACGAGGGACATTTCCAGGCTGCAGAAAATAAATCTCTTCGTCAAACAGTGAGCGGCAATACTTCATCCCAGATGCGAACGATGCTGTCGACTGCTCGATATTCTTCTTTCTTGTCAAAAAGTGATAAGCCTGGCTATGAAATCGGTGGAAAAACTGGCACCTCCGAGGCGGTCGTGAATGGATCATACACTCAGAAAGAGACGATTGCCACCTACATTGGTTATGGCGGTGGCAAAAATGGTGCCGAATATGTCATAATGGTACGTGTAGCGGCACCAGGTAGAGGAATTAATCTACAGGGAAATATCCATGCTGGGCCGATTTTTACAGATATATCCAATTGGATGATTGATTATATGAAAATAGCACCAAAGGAATAGATATGGGAGTAGCTTTACAAACAATGACAAATGAACTAACGCATGTATTTCTGCTGAGCGTTGGGGCGTTTTTATTAGCAATGTTTTTAACTCCAATCTATACGTTTTTTGCTTACCGATACCGGTTTTGGAAGCGGCAGCGCTCAGAGAGCACCGACGGTAAAAAATTGAAGATTTTTGCCAAATTCCAGGCAGCAAAACTGCGGCGGAATATTCCAACGATGGCTGGAGTTATTGGTGTTATTTCGATTTTTATTGTGACGTTTTTCTTTAACTTGGATCGTGCGCAGACGTGGCTGCCTCTGGCAGCACTAGTCGGTGGTGGAGCAGTTGGACTAATTGATGATGTTATTAATTTGCGCGGTTTGGGCGGCGGTGCGGCAGGTTTACGTAGTCCAGTGAAGTTTGCGCTAATTACGCTTATCGGCGTAGTTCTGGGCTGGTTCTTCTTCGCCAAATTAGGCGTGATGAGTTTTCACGTGCCGTTTATGGGAGATGTAAATGTCGGTTGGCTGATCATCCCGCTGTTTGCGTTTGTGGTGGTGGCGACTGGCAATGCGGTCAATATTTCTGATGGCATGGATGGGCTGGCTGGCGGACTTTTGGGGATTAGTTTCGGTGCGTTTGGTGTGATTGCGCTGTTGCAGCAGCAGGTATTGCTGGCGGGGTTTTGCTTTACGGTGGTCGGCGTGCTGCTGAGTTATTTGTGGTTTAATATTTATCCGGCGCGGTTTTTTATGGGTGATGTTGGCAGCTTTGCTTACGGTGCTAGTTTAGGGGTGGTGGCTATGCTGACGGATTCGCTGTTGCTGCTGCCAGTGATCGGACTGTTATTTGTGGTTGAGGCGGGTTCCAGTTTGATACAGATTTTTAGTAAAAAAATATTCAAGCGCAAGATTTTCTTATCGGCGCCAATTCATCATCACTTGGAGGCTATAGGCTGGCCGGAAACTAAGGTGACGATGCGGTTCTGGGTGATTGGCTGTGTGATGGCGTTTATTGGCGTGATGCTGGCTTTGGCGGGGGGTCATATTGCGTAGTTCAGCCGTCAGAAAGCGTCAGGCTACTCTCCAGCCAATTCGAAGCCACCGACCGATGTATCAAATTGTGCTATACATGGGACTTTTGCTGTTGCTTGGATTGGTGGTGATGTATGCGTTGGGGCCGCAACGGGCGAGTGTTTTAAATTACGCGTATGGTACGGATTATAGTAATACATTTTTTTTCAGTAAACAGTTAACCAGTGTTATTATCGCTGTTGTGACGTTCTTGGCGTTTTATTTTATGCCGTATAAGTGGCTTATCGGAGATAGAGCAAAGTATATTCTCTGGGCAGGATTCGCCTCGTGTGTTTTGTTATTTCTTCTTGGGTCGCTTCTTCACTTGTCATTTGCCAGGGAGACTAACGGTGCATATCGCTGGTTTTATCTCGGCGGCCTGGGCAGCTTTCAGCCGTCAGAGTTATTAAAATATGGAGTATTGCTATTTTTAGCAGGATTTTTGGGGCGTCGGGTTGTTCAGGGGAAGTTGAATGACATTCAGGAGACACTAATCCCGATCGGTATTATTTCCGCACTTTCGCTATTGATGATTGTGGTTTTACAGAAGGACTTGGGAACTGGCGTTTCTTTGGTGGCAATTGTCTTATCAATGATCGTGGTGGCGGGTGTTGATTGGAGAATAATTGGTAAGATTTTAGGGGTTGTAGCGTTTTGTGGGCTAGTTATGATTTTTACGTCGCCGCATCGAATTGAGCGTGTGATGACGTTTGTTCAGGGAGATAGTCATAAAACCGCGAGTGGTCAGGAAAATGGCAGTTATCATATTCAACAGGCTAGGATTGCGATTGGTTCTGGTGGGCTGTGGGGGCTTGGTATTGGCAAGAGTGTGCAAGCAACTGGCTATTTACCTGAAGCGATTAATGACTCGATTTTCGCGGTGATGGGTGAGACATTCGGTTTTCTTGGCTTGATGGCGATTTTGGCGCTTTTTACGGCGCTGCTGCTGTCGATTTTGCGTGTGGCGGCACGACTGCCGGATATAACGCTGCGCTTGATTGTGGCAGGGATTTTTGGTTGGATTGCTTCTCATGTTGTACTGAATGTGGCAGCAATGACGGGACTAATGCCGCTGACGGGAATTCCATTACCGCTGCTTAGCTACGGCGGGACGAGTATGATGTTTATCGCGGCAGCGCTTGGGCTAGTTTTTCAGATTTCCAGATACACATCACATAAACCATTAGAGGAGGGAAGCGATGGCAAGAATCTTAGCGGTCGGCGGCGGTTCGGGCGGACACGTTACGCCAGTGGTAGCCGTATTTAGGGAATTAGAGGAAACTGGCGATCACGATCTGCGGTTTTGGTGTGATAAAAAATTTAGCACCAGCGCACGCGGAATTTTTGGTAAATTTAATAAGAGCATTCCGGTTGAGCTAATTATAGCTGGAAAACTACGTCGATATCATGGTAAAAATCTGACGTTTCATTTGCAGCCGTCTATATTATTGCCAAATTTACGTGACGGCCTTAAGGTGGCAATTGGCTTTTTCCAAAGCCTTTTCAAGCTGATGGCGTGGCGACCAGACGTTATTTTTATCAAGGGTGGCTACGTCTGCTTGCCAGTGGGGTATGCGGCGCGGCTGCTGCGAATACCGCTGGTCTTGCACGACTCTGATGCTCACCCAGGTCTAACTAATCGCCTACTTAGTCCGTTTGCAAGAGCAATTGGTACGGGTGCACCGCTTGAGTATTACAACTATCCTCCTGAAAGGGCAACATATGTTGGTATTCCGGTGGCTCCAGAGTTTCGGCCATATTCTGAGGCAGAACGCCAAAATCTGAAGAAAAAACTGGGCTTTAATGAAGGCAGGCCATTAGTGGTGGTTACTGGTGGAGGCTTGGGCGCTCGACGTATTAATGATGCGATCGTGGCTATTCGAGAAGAATTATTAGCTGAGACATCAGTATTCCTGATATCAGGTAATTTACAATACGAAGACCTTCTCAAGCAAACCGATGAACGCGACGGTTGGCGCCTGCAGGCGTTCGTTCACAATGGCATGGCTGAAGTTTTAGCGGCGGCAGATATTGTTGTGACTAGGGCGGGGGCAACAACGTTATTAGAGCTGGCGGCACTTCATAAGCCAACGATCATTATTCCTAATGGTCAATTGACGGGCGGTCATCAATTGAAAAACGCTAAGGTCTATCAAGACGCGTTGGCGGCATTAATTGTCACAGAGGAAGAGTTGGATAAGGATAATCGTATCTTATTGCGAAAAATTATTAGTATCTTAAGATCACAAAAAATCTTAAAAGGACTAGGAAATAATTTTGGTAAATTTGCTAAACCGGATGCCGCTAAAGATATGGCAAAGATCATTCTCACGACAATACGAAGACAGGGTAGACGAAGGTGAAGCTGCCTTTTTCTAAGAAAAAATCTGAGTCAAACTTAAGTCGTCGGGAGATTGCTGCTCGCCGCCAAGCTAAGATTTATGAAGATCTTCCAACTCAATCATATCGTCGAAATCGTACGTTAAATAGCCGTCAAGCAATATCGCCACTTGAGGCTTCAGAGAGGCTGGAGGCGCACGAGTTGGTAAAAAAGCGACGTAGCGTGGCGCGGAGATTATTTATGACTGCGGTGGGTTTGGCTATTATAGTATTTTTACTGTTTCAATTGACCATTGATATTTCCATTCAAACTCCCGACATGAAAAGCTCCAATAGCTCTAAGAAATACGTGGCCGCACTCAATGGATATTACAGCGCCCATCCGGCGGAGCGGTTTCGGTTTTTTCTTAACAATAACGACTTGAAGCAGTTTTTTCTACAGAAAGCTCCTGAAGTAAAAAATATTCGTATAGAAGGCGATTTTTTGGCACGCTCGGCTGTGAAACTGACTTTTCGTCAACCAGTAGCTCAATGGTCATCTGGCGGTAAGGTGTATTTTGTGGATGATGGCGGTGTAACTTTCGAGCAAAATTATTTTGACGCACCTGCGGTTGCAGTGCGTGATGAGAGTGGCTTGCCTACCAGAGGTGGTCAAGAGGTTATTAATCGACAATTTCTGAGTTTTCTTGGCCAAGCGGTGTCGGCGTTCGCGCAGTATAAGATAAAGGTATCAGAAGCAACTTTACCGGCGAGTACTGTGCGACAAGTCTGGTTTAAGGTCGAGGGTAGGGCGACGCAGGTGCGAATGACAGTTGATAGGTCTGCACAATCTCAGGTCAAACAGGCGATCATAGCGCTGGAATATCTGGGGAAAACTGGTAGTGTGCCAGAATATATAGACGTCAGGGTAGATCAGAGGTCTTTTTATAAATAGAAAGGTCAACTTCTCTGTTAAGTAGAGCTAGTTCGCTTTTTGTTCTACTTTAATGAACTAGCAAAATATATATAACAATATAAAAATATATAAAAGTCAAATAATAGCGAGACCACAAACTAGGGGAGCGGGGAAATAAAAATAGCAAAATGTCAAATAACGCAGGCTGTGGATGTGGAAAACTTAATGACTATACGAGCGTGCAAATATCTGTTGGTTGTGATGTAAAAATATCAATACATACAGGCATGGTGAGGTCTTGAGCTTTATGTTGAAGTTTATTTATGTTTTGTGTGTAAAGTTTTTGATAATGATTCGCTACCAGAAGCCCTTAGAAGAAAATCCCCTGGCGTGCAAGTAGAACGAGCGATTTTATAGTTTATTTGATTATTGCTGGATGTATGAGCATTCATCTTTGTACGGTACTTATTATTACGTAAAAGGTACATTGTGCGACATTAAAACTATCTACGAAACATGATTACTCCATCGTCTTTTTTCAAGATAAATTTATGTAGTTTGTAAACTTTTGGATATATTGGCGGCAATAATTATATTACCGCCCTGTTTGGGGCTTGCCGGTATATTTATGTTCTAAATCTATGTTTGCCATGTTCCATGTTTTTATTGCTATGAGCTGTTGATGGCTTTTGGCGCTCTAATTTGTGTTATTGGTTATGGCTTTGGGCTTTGATCGCTAAAGATGGTGTTTTATGAATATATGAAATATTGGCAATTGTTAGATAATTATTCTGGCATGACTTTAATAAAGCTACGAATAATTAGTTCGCTTTTTGTTCTATGGTTTTTCGAGAGTTGATTCTTTAAGAGCGTGGGCGATTTCTTGCTTGATGATCTCGCTATTCCACTCACCCGCCTTAAACCGCAGCAGGGGCATATTTGCATCACTTATAATTGAGTTAACGAAAATGTCGCGCTTTTGGCGGTCAGGACGATCATGGGTGTTGTCGTCAAGTTCAATAGCTATGAGCGGTTTCATATCATTGGTGCAAATAAGAAAGTCCACTGATTTGCCGTTGATTCTTGAAAATGCCCTGCTCCAGTTCTGTCCGTAAACCTTATGATCTAAAAACATACTTAAGTGAGCTTGCGGGATGATTACGCAGCCGCTTATTGCTTCAAGCAGGGTTTTATAGAATATTAGCTCGTGCTGTGTCATTGCGCAGGCTTTTTTAGTGTATACGTATTCTCTCTTTGGTTTTTTGGCGATATTATTATTTGTTTTTACTCCGATCGCTACTAAGGCAAAAATTATGATTATGACAAATAGTACTTCCATGAGTGCAAGTATAGCACAATCTTTTTATAAGGTTTCGTTGATATTTTTGCTGCATGCTAATATCATAGAAGTATGAGGGTTTATCACTCCAGCCAATCCTCGTCTTAATAGATTGTTGGCCTCTGCGGGAGCGGAGGCGGCTTGTCAAATAAGATGGGAATATGAGTTTTTAAAACGGGCGCGAGTAGTTTTATTTTGGTTTCCAAAAGAATCGCTCTGCCCTATTGCACTGTTTGAGCTGGGCAAAGAACTTGGGCGTAATTCATGCGTGCTTGTTGGTGCGCATCCAGATTATGTGCGGCGGTTTGACATTGTGACGCAGGTGGATTGTTATAAGTCTGGAATGACGGTTTATAGCGAGGTTGTAGATGTAGTAGTGGCAGCTCAGCGGGCGCTTAATGCTTGATAAGTAGAAGAGCTCCTCCTCCCTCACGAATTTTGCTGGCAGAGCGTTTGTAGACGTGTGGCAGAAAAAACCTGTGAAAGTCGTAGCGTCTGTAAAATTGTCAGCGAGCTGTCTATTGATAATTTCAACTATGTTGTTAGGTGCTAAATCAGTAATTCGTCTACTAGCTAGGGGCAGATCACTTACGTTTAATGTATTTTGTGATACATTTATAAGTAAGTTCTTGATGGATTACCAATGGGACTTGTACTTGTAGTAGACTCTAGATTGCTGCCTGCTTCTCGGGTAACGGACCCGCAAGTTGTCGTCCATTAGGGACGTACCAAGCTCAGCTTGGGTTTTTAATATTTGCCTCATTATCGCCGCCAGTTTCAGTACCATTCAATATAACACTACTGTAAAACGGCCCATAGCTCTTGATGATCGCCTTAGCGGTTTCAGTACCATTCAATATAACACTACTGTAAAACGCCGCAATAATCGCAATCAGCGAGCCAACAGTTTCAGTACCATTCAATATAACACTACTGTAAAACCTGCCACATTGCGTAAAAATCCCAGTGTTTGTTTCAGTACCATTCAATATAACACTACTGTAAAACGCAAACTGGCTCGGCAGTAACCAAGATGCAGTTTCAGTACCATTCAATATAACACTACTGTAAAACCTCATTCGCGAAGTTTTACAGGGGTGAATGTGGTAATGTCTACCCTGCATTATTATGAATTGGTACTGAAATCATACAGGTCATCGTCAATGATGAGAATGTTTTCGTCATCTAATTTATCTTTACAGTTTTTCTCAATAAAAAGTACTGAAAAATGATTGTTTTCTACATATTGTAAAAGAGCTTGTAGCTCACCGTGCGACAATAATTGGCGCTGGTTTATCAAAATCACTAAACGTTTTGATAATAATTGCTGCGCTGAATCTATAATACCATAAAGTTTATCAAGATAGTTATTTCCTGTATTGGCTTCGAGTTCCACGTGTGCCATTTTCAAGAGGTTATTGATGGATATTTCTGTTTGATAGTTCAGATTTTGCGAGAATCCAGTATTTATGGCGCCGAGGATATCCAAAATATCTGTTTCTATCTGTGCTAGCTTTGCTGCATCGATGTCGCTGTTGTCTTGGATGTTTTTGTAGAGGGCCGCTGTGATAGTTCGATTGGCTAGATCGTATGAATATATATCGGTGACAATCAGAGTGTCTTTTGCGAAATTCAGAGGGTCGTGGTTGCTATCGTAAATAACGGTGCGATTGTTCTCTTCTCTCTTAGTATATGCATCAAGAATGTCTTCAACAACTCTCCTGAAGAACAAGTCATTGCAGATTACTAAGGTTGCGATACCGCCATCGCTTGGTATGAATAGTGTATTATCGAATCCTGAAATGCTAATATTCATAAAACCACTGTCCTATCGGTGCTTTGAATTGATAACTCCTCATACTCCCCTGCCAAATATTCCATTGAGGCGAATTGCCGCTCGGTTATTGTCAGTAGCTGGATAACACCGTTGTCGGGTATGATTTTCTTTAGCCTGTCGTAGGTTGATTTTTCATTGGTGGAGTTGAGTACTAGCTTGCTGTAGACGGATTGTTGCATCATGACGAAGCCTTCTTGGGTAAGTTGTTTGCGGAATGTCGCGTATATTTTGCGCTCGCGAGCGCTAACCATTGGTAAGTCAAAAAATAAAATCATTCTCATGTAGCGTACTTTCATAATTATGTTAAATCGTATTCGGGTAGCTCTTTTTCGCTGCCCTCTTCCATTGCTCTAAAAAATAACTTGACGTAGATATTGATCGCGTTTGATAAGAATTGTTCTTTGTCGAGAATGACAACTTTGTGATTAAGGACATCAATGAGCCGGCTTTTGAAGAAGTCGTCAAATGCAAAGTTGCGGCACTTATAAACTTCGCGGTCGACGACAGGACGAAACGGCTCCATAAGATCACAGGTGAGATTAAAAGGATTGTATTCGTTGCAATGATTAACTCCCATGGTTGTTGAATAGCCAGCGGCGGTAATTTCTCTATTGAAGGCCGAGAGAAGAATCGCATAGCCATAGTTAAGCGCTGCGTTGATGTCGCTGGAGCTATCGCGCGAAAACTGCGGACCGAACAATTCCTTGAAATAGAGTTTGGCGGCGTGTGCCTCGCGATTGGTGGTGTCTCCTGGTAGTACTGACGCGGCAAAATTCATGAGAGTCTCGCATGATACCTGATTGGCGGTCTCTCTATAGACAACTTGAGCCTGTTTGATAATTTTCTGAGCGATAATTCTCTGCCATATGTGGTCTTTGGTTGATTGCAGCCATTGACTTTGGCGGCGCATTTGCTTGCTGGCATTATGCGCACCGTAATACGGTATTATTTCGCTGTATGGGTTGCGCTGATGATCGCAGAAGATTATCTTCACCTTGTAGCGAGCTAATTCACATAGCAAGTAGGCCGTTAAATTAACGGCGGTATTTTCAATTATCAGAGTGCCGATTTCGCTAATGTGGAGAGCTTTTTCTTTACCGTCGCTGATAATAAGCATGTAGTCGTTTTTGTAGCTTAGTTTACAGCGATTCTTGACGATGACGGTTCGCCAGGACATGCTTTATTGATCCTGTTCTAGTAATTTTCCGTCTAATTTGCGACAATGCAATCCAGTGATAGATTCGTAAACGAAAGTTAGCTTGGTTGGGTTGAGGTTCTTGTCTTTCATTCTTCCAAGTCCATCCGGTAAGCCCAGTTTTGGGAAGCTCTTTTTCATGTCTACGCGTCCTGATCCAGCGTGTGTAGTTACTAAGACTAACCTTATGACTTTAATCTTATCCTCTACAGACATTGCTTGGTAATCGCTATTGGCAGCCTTTGCTTTTTCGACAGCGCTTCCAAACTGCTGGTATTGATTAGTAAGCTTATCGGTATAGATCTCCCAAAACTTCTCTACCCCACTCATAACCCTGTCTCTTCTTTCTACTTGTTTAGCGCGCTTATTGCGTAGATTATTGTCTTTCTCGGCTTGTTCCTCTGAAATTGTGATACGCGGAATTCCCTGTTTTAAGACGATTGCCACTGCGTACTCAATATCATAAGGTAGTTTCAGCTGTTTGGCATTAGTAACCTCGCTACTACCAACGACGAATTGCTCATTGCCGTCATATTCAATTTTCTGGTTGATCGGTATTTTAGACAGAAGGATCGTGGCTTGCCTATAGTTGTTGCGGAGATATTCGTTGATTGAACCCGGTTTAGTTTTTTCTAGTGTATAAATTTGAGTTGGTACGCTGATAATCTCGTTTACAAAAACATCCTTGTTACGCACCTGTTTAAGATATCTTATGGCCATAAAATAGGCTGCTTTTCTCCCTGAATAGCCACCGTATTTATCGACTGGCAGGTTCGCTTTTCTGGTGATCATGGTGGCGCCAGAATTTTTACCGTAAATAGTCTGGTCGTAGAATTGATTGTCTCCAATTTCAGTTTTCTTTGTAATCAGGCAGTCATTGTATTTCATCGTTCGGTCTATGACATCGTGTGTGATTTTACTCTGCCAGATAATTTCACCAGTTTCTGTATTGGTAAGATCGTAGCTCATTGACGCGAGGATAAAGCTGCTGCGATCCATGTTGGTCTGTTTTTTAGATTTGAACTTCATGTATTCACCGTAGACGAAAGCCTTATCTAGCTTTGGATAACGAATCTTTATATATTGCGCTAGTACTGCGGTTAGATAGGCGTCTTTGGCATGGTGTAAATCGTTGACCTCGCGACATTTTGGCAAGTCATGAATGTGACGGTATTCTGAGCTCATGCCAGCACGAATGGTAAATACTTCGGTAGCTGAGTCATGATATTTTTCGGTCAGCATTCTGGCTAGGTGCTTGGTGATTTGCCGTGTCTCAACGAGTTGGCGATTAACGAAGCCGGCGACGCGGTCTTCAGACAGTTGCTTTTGGCTCGTTAGGCGTTGAAACTTAATCTGCGACATGAGTTTGGCGTTTTTCAGAGATGTCCAAATCGGGCGCATATGGTTTTGGATATCGGGCGCGATAGGATAATCATCAAGTTTTCGCTGGTTTTCTTTGCGTAGCACCAACACAGTATTGTCTAGCGAATCGTCTTTGGTTAGTGAGCGTGGCAAGATGTGGTCAATCTCGCTATCTCTGAGATCGTTTTCAATATCAAGTGCCTCGCCTGTATAAGCGCATTTGCCGTTCTGTAGGAAATATAGGTAATATTTTTTCCGATCAAGCTTATCTTTATAATTAGCTAATTGCGATTTTATATCAGATTTAGTATATTCTTTGCCGTAAAGATCCTTGTACATTTTTTCCAGTTGGCCGTATCGGCTTTTGGTTCTAACTTTCTCGTCTTCATTGCGAGCCATCTCAATGCTAATCAATTTTGGCTCGTAGCCAATTGTATCGACAATCTCGTCAATAATCCTAACGCTGCGCCACAAAGCACGTTTAATGCCAGGAGAGCCGGCAAGTTTCTTGATGTCCTCGTAGGTTATCTCGGTGTGCTGGTTTGCCGATAGGATATCATCAATGATTTTCTTGAATTCGTATCGATCGCTTTGGATGATCTGCATAAAGTTATCTTTAGAGCTACACATAGTCTCTATGACGGTCAGCTCGCCGTAAGGCGTGTGCGCAGTAATGCCGTCAAGGAGTTTGCGAGATAGCCGTCCCCAGCCGCTATAGTTTAGCTTCAGAATAGTGCGAATCTGGCTTTCGTTAAAGATATTACTGTACTTTAGTAGCTTCTTAGCTAGGATCTTTTTGTCTTCAAATAGAGTAATCCATTTAATAACTTCTTCGATTGCCTGTTGGTTTTTTGGTGTAATTGCGACGCCAACTTTTTGCGTGAAGTCGATATATGATTTCCGCGACGAAGCAAATGATTTCTCTTTGGCCGTTCCGGAAATAATGAGAGAATCAGTGTTGTATATTTGATTGTCATAGAGATATTTGATGAGCTTTTTGTAAGTAACTGAAAGCTCTTTGGTAAATAATTCATCAACTATGTGGTTTTGGATGTCAGGGCTTAATCTCTCGCCATTGACAGTCACATTCTTCAGCTCGTTTCGAACTTCATATTCTTGATAAAGCAGCGAATTTTTAGGGAGGATTTCTTCGTCTGGTAGATATGTACAATTATTACGCATTCGGTCGATGAATCTCTCGGCAGAAGCTTCATCGTCTATTATTTCATCGAAATTCCACGGATAGATCACACCATCTTTCTTTTTGACTGACCATGCAAAATTACCACCAGTTTTGAGTGGTCCGATATAGTACGGTAATTTGAAAGTAAAAATGCTGATAATCTTATCACGGTTCTGGGCTAGGAGCGGATAGTACTGCGCTTGGTTGTCGATGATTCTTTCAAGCTCATATTGGTGGATCTGATGCGGAATGGCGCCGTTATCTCGGATGCGTTGCCTAGAGAGAAATTCCTCTAGCTCAGCCCGCTTCTCAAATCGCTGGTAGCGCGGGTCATCCTTGGCAACTTCGCCGAGCTGTTTTTTGATAGATTTGTATAAATCATCGAGATTTCGCTTGTGGTTGTTATATAGCTCAAATTCGGCGGCGTCGCCATGAAAAAACGTCTTGTATTTTTGGGGTAGAAATTCGTGAAATAGTGCTTTAAGATCGGATAAATCTTGACGATAGGCATCGTATTTTTCAATCATAATGTCGGATAGACAGCTATCTTTTCTGATGAATTGACTGAAAATTGTCCATTGGTAGACTGATTCTAAAGTCTCTACGAGCCCATAGCGATCGTCGCCGATTGCAGCCGCAATTTCATCTCGTTGCTCTTCGTAATTTTTATTCGAGAACTCCCCTTTTGCTTCGAGAGAATCGTCCTCGAATAGTTTATTGGCGTTCCATTTTAGACCGATAGCTGCACCGACAGCTTCGCTGACGGCTCTCTTCTTGTCAGAAGATGGCTGTAGTAGATTGATGATATCTAATTTTCTGGCACTACGTGACAGGGAGCGGTCAAGCAAAATTGCCTTAATCTTTTGGGCCGTAGAGTCGTCTGCGCCGATAAATTCCATGAAGGCTTGCAGGCTTTGGTTGTCAAACGAAGAGATTACATTATCGACTCCGCCTTCGATTAGAAAGTTGCCACGGTACTTGATAATGTGATGAAGTGCTAGGTAGACTAATCGAATATCTTGTTTTGCAGGGTTGTGAAATAGATCGCTGCGCAAATGATAAATTGTCGGGTATTTCTCTCTATATGATTTGTCGGTGAAAGAGTGGTCGGCAAATAGGATGTTAGCATCTAGTTCTAGTGCGGAGTTTTTGTCGCCGAGGTGAAGCATTGATTCAGACAAGCGAAGATAGAAGTACGGGTCAATCTTTTGTATTTCATCGTCAAATAGTTGCTGAAGGAGAGTGATGCGGCACTTTCGTCTGGCAAGCCGCCGGCGCGATGAGCGAAATGACCGCCGAGTGGCTGCTTTTTGCGCCTCATCAAACAAATGGGCGCCCCACATGTTTTGGTGCTTGTATTTGTGCAGATCAAAACCTTCATTGATAACTGCCCAGCCGACGCTGTTTGTGCCAATATCTAAGCCAATAGAATACGGTTGTTTCATCGTAAGTCCCCTTTAATTATTTTTAGTATACCGCTTATTTTTAGGGTTTACAACGTTGTTTTAATTGGCTATAATTCTTATTGTACCGTTTCGGTACCTCAATATAACACTACAGGTTAAAATAAAGCATTAGCTAAAATGTTTCTACAAAGATTCGGGCGGTAGGCCTGTTTTTTGTTGGCTCGCTATAGTTCAACTAGCCTTTCTTCGGTGTGGCAGTGTCGGTGGCTGCTGATTCAAATGCGCTGTTACCGCGGATTTGCAGGACAACTTCGCCGCTGTTCGTGGCGGTTTGCGGCGTAGCCGGTTGGGCGTTGGCGGCAGTGTTGGTTTTTTGAGCTGCTTGACCAGCGGCCTTTTTAACAGGCTGGGCTAGTGCGGCTGCGGCGACGGCTTGTGGGCGCGGCTGGCTGGGCTGTTTTTGCGGGCGTGGCGGCATGATGACGGCGGCAATCTCTCGCTCGACGTC